>NZ_JBHYMQ010000017.1:57462-150244 GCF_042742985.1 Streptomyces sp. NPDC058864
TTAACGGGTGGCCACCGGGGTGGGTAGGTTTCCGCTAAATAACCCCCCCCCGGCGTATCTCCTCATCCCGGGCCGGGCCCGGACGTGCTGCTGCGGCGGTCGGTGACCGCCGCAGCAGCATGGGGTCGACGGGGGCGGCGTCGCCGCCCGGCCGTCAGTGCAGTTGACCGTCGGGGGAGACCGACGGCGTCGTCGCCGGTTCGGCGGGTGCCGGCGGGGGAGCGGAGGCCCAGGCGGCCTCGGCCGCCGCCGCCCACGCGGGGTCGGCCCAGGAGGTGTCGGCCCGTTCGTCCGGTTCGAGGACGTCCTCGCCGTACAGGTCCTGCAGCCAGTTGCTCTGGTAGATCGTGTCGAGGTAGCGCTCGCCGAGGTCCGGCGCGATCGCCACCGACGTGAGGCCGGGTCCGCCGTTCTTCTCGAGCCAGCTTGTCGCGCCGCTGACCACGGTGCCCGTCGAGCCGCCGAACAGGAAGCCGCGACGGGCGAGCCGGTGGCAGGCGCGGATGGTGTCCGCCTCCTCGACCAGGACGACCTCGTCCACGAACGACTCGTCGAGCAGCGGCGGGTGGACGCTCATTCCCAGCCCGGGGATCATCCGGCGGCCGGGCGCCCCGCCGAACGTCACGGAACCGACGCTGTCCACCGCCACGACCTTGACCGGCCGCGACCACTCCCGGAACCAGCGGGCGCAGCCCATCAGCGTTCCCGTGGTGCCGGCCCCGACGAACACGACGTCGACCTCGGGGAACTGCCGCGCGATCTCCGGAGCGGTCGTCCGGTAGTGCGCCCGCCAGTTGCCCGGGTTCGTGTACTGACTGAGCCACACGTACCGGTCGTCCGAGGCGCACAGCGCGCGGACGAAGTCCAGCCGTGCGCCGAGGTAGCCGCCGTGGGCGTCCGGCCCGGAGATGATGTGCACCTGGCTGCCCAGGGCCTTCATCAGCAGCCGGGTCGACAGGTTGCAGCGCGCGTCGGTGACGCACAGGAACCGGTAGCCCTTGCTGGCGGCGATCATGCTCAGTGCCACGCCCAGGTTGCCGGACGAGGACTCGACCAGGATCGAATCGGGAGTCAGGATCCCCTCCCGCTCGGCGGTCTCCACCATCTCGGTCGCGGCTTTGAGCTTGATCGAACCGGCGAAGTTGAAGCCCTCGCACTTGAGGAAGAGTGACTGCCCGAAGATCGACTCGAGGTCGACGAAGAGCTCTTCCTCGTTGAAGGCCTGGGGAACGGATATGACTGTCACGATGGCCTCCTCATCTGCAGCGCCTGTCCCTTCGAGACGGGGGAGCAGCGCGTCAGCGGCCGCTGTGTCCTGCACTGGTGAGCTTGCGTGGCTGGACCGTGGGTCTCTCCCGGAGGTACCTCCGCATGCGGCTCCTTGTGGTCGGTCGCCGTGGTGCCCGCTCCGGCGTCGGGGGCCCGGGCCCAGGTCCGCGGGCCGGGTGTCGTGGGGGCGGGGCCGCGGCCGTTCATCCGTACCGGCGCAGTTCGTGGAAGAAGTCGTCGACGACGTGCAGCTCGCCGGAACGCGCCACCTCGTCGTAGACGTACTTGCCGACCGCGAGGTCCAGGACTCCGAGGCCGAAGGGCGAGAACACCACGGGCCGGTCCTCACGGAGCGCCACCCGGCCGGTGATCACGTCGTCCAGCGTGCCCGCCAGGAAGTCCCGGTTGCCGGTGCGCTGCTCCGCCAGGTGCGGCGAGGTGTCCGCCTTCAGGCAGTGCTCGACGTCGTCGACCACGTTGGTCGAGCCGAGCACGATCTCCGGCGTCAGGTCGCGCAGCGACATGTGCAGTACGAGCGGCTTGTGCCCGAACCAGGTCATGTCCCGTACGTGGGGCTCGCCCGCGACGGTGGCGAAGACCACCAGGTCGCTCGCCCGGATGATCTGCTCGGGGTCGTCGTACAGGGTGATACGTCCCGGGGCGCCGGTTTGCTCAAGGTAGCCCTGGAAGCCCTTCGCGCTCTCGGCCGACAGGTCGTGCACGCCGATCTCGTCGAAGTGCCAGCCGGTGCCCACCAGGTAGGTGTGGATGTAGCGGGCGATCAGCCCCGTCCCGAAGAACCCGACGCGACGGGGGCGCCGGTCCGGACGGCTCAGCCGGTCCGCGGCCAGGGCCGCCATCGCCGCCGTCCTGGTGGCGCTGATGATGGAGCTCTCCAGGCACGCGATGGGGTAGCCGGTGTCGTGGTCGTTGAGGATCAGCACCGCCGAGGCCCGGGGGATCCCCGCCGGAACGTTCTCCGGGAAGCTGGAGATCCACTTCAGGCCGTCCACGCGCACCTCGCCGCCGATGGAGGCGGGCAGGGCGATGATCCGGGCCGTGGGACGGTCGGGGAACCTCAGGAAGTACGACGGCGGGTTCACCGAGTCACCGGCTGCGTGCAGCCGGTAGGTGGTCTCCACCAGCTCCGTGATCTGCTTCTCGCGCCCGTGCAGCGCGCGCTGGACCTGGACACCGGGCACCACCGCGAACGGCGGTACGGTGAGCGTCCCGGAGGGCGCGGAACCCTGGGCGGCGGGGCGGTTGCTGGTCATGCGGTGGTCACCTCGACGGTCGGGGAGCAGTCGGCCAGGCGCACCGCGTCGGCCATGCCGACCAGCACTTCACGGGAGCCCTCGTAGGCCTCGCGGCTGTGGGCGGTGCGGATGTTGTCGACGAGCATCAGGTCGCCCGTCTGCCACGGTTCGCGGGCGGTGTTCGCCTCGTAGACGGTGTTGAGCAGTTGGACGACGTCCGCGCCGATCGGGTCGCCGTTGCCGAAGCGGGTGTTGAACGGCAGGCCCTCGGCGCCGTACATGTCCACGAGGTACTCGTGCACCTCGGGGTCCATCGTCCATTCGTTGAGGAACGCGATCTGGTTGAACCAGCAGCGCCGGCCCGTGACCGGGTGGCGGACGACGGCACTGCGCCGCTGGCGGGTGTGCAGGGCCCCGTCCGGCTGCCACTCGAAGGCGATGGCGTTGGCGCGGCAGTACTCCTCGACGGCGGAGCGGTCGTCCGTGCCGAAGGCCTCGGCGACGGTCGCCCCGATCTCGTCGTTGTAGCTGCGGGTGAGCAGCCAGCCCTCGCGCTCGAAGCGCTGGACCAGCTCGGCCGGCAGTGCCTCCAGCACGGTCGGCGCGTCGGCCACCGCCGTCGCCCCGCCCTTCTCCGGTGCGGTCAGGCAGGCGAACATCATCATGCCGGGGAACTCGAGCCGGTAGCTCAGTTCGTGATGCATGCACATCGGCTGGTTGGGCGGCCAGTTGGAGGAGGAGTACAGGCCCTCGGCGTAGGTCCGCCGGGATGCGAAGGCCTCCTTCTCGGCGGTCAGCCGGCCGGCCAGCCGCCGTACGACGCCGGCGGCCCTGTCCGCGTCGGCCAGGCCGAGACCGCGGATCAGGACCGAGCCGTGCTCGGCGACGACCGCGCGCAGCGCGTCGCGGTGCCCGTCGGCCCAGCCCGCCGGGTCCTCGACGGCCGCGGTGCGCAGGAGCGGGGGTGAGCCGGGCCGCAGCTCGAGGTCGAGCAGGGACTGCGGGGAAGCTGAGGTCGACAACTGCGTCTCCTCTCGGTTCGCGTTCATGGGGAGGCCAGGAGTTCGGCGGCGCGCAGGACCGCCTGCGCCACCTCGTCCGGGCAGGTGCGGGGGAAGTGGTGACCGCCGCGGGCGAGCTCGTACAGTTCGACGTGCTCGGCCAGCAGCTGCCACTCGCGGTACCGGCGGGAGTGGTCCGCCGTGTACGGGTCGTCGGCGGCGACGACCACGGTGACCGGCGCGGACAGCCGCACCGGCGGTGCGGAGTCCAGGGCGTCGGCGAAGTATCGGTGGGCCGCCACGCAGTCGTGGCGGTAGGCGGCGGCGACGTGTTCGGCACGGACCTTGTCCAGCTCGGCGAGCTGGCCGTAACCGCCGTCGCCGCTCAGCTCGGCGGCGATCCCGGCGTCGTCCCGGCCGGCCAGCGCCTCGGCCGCGGCGCGCCGCGCGGCGGAGTCGCCGAGCAGCTGCGCGCCGAGGAACACCCGCTGGACCACCACGCCCCGCTCCTGGAGCCGCCGGGCGGTCTCCACCGCGAGGGCGGTGCCCGAGGAGTGGCCCCACAGCAGGATCCGGGACAGTCCGCGGCCGGCGATCTCCTCGACCACCGAGTCGACCACCTGCGCCATCGGGGCGAAGGCCTCGTCGCGGGCGGCCGGGTCGTGACCGGGCAGTTCGACGGCGTAGACCGCGCAGCCGGCGGGCCGCAGGGCCGCCGCCAGCGGCCGGAAGTTCACCGCGTTGCCCCCGGCGTACGGGAAGCACACCAGAGCCCCGTGCGGCTCGCCGTCCGGCTCCGACAGGGTCTGCAGCAGCCCCGGCCGGGCCGGCGTGCGGCCGTCGACGACCTCGGCGAGGTCGGCGAGGACCGGGTGGGCGGTGACGTCCTTGAGGGAGATCGCGCGGTCCAGCAGGATCGCCAGCCGTACGGCCGACAGCGACGTGCCGCCGCGGTCGAAGAAGTGGTCCCGGCGCCCGATCTGTTCCTGCGGGATGCCGAGCACCGTCGACCACGCCCGCGCGAGACGCTGCTCGGCGGCGGTGCCGGGGGCCTGCCCGTCCGGCTCGGCGGAGGCCCGCCCGGACCCCTCCCGCGCGGCGAGCGCCGTCAGGGCCTTGCGGTCGATCTTGCTGTTGGCGGTCAGCGGCAGGGTCTCCTGCCAGTGGAAGGCCGCGGGCACCATGTAAGCGGGCAGGGACTCGGCCAGGTGCTCGCGCAGCGCGTCCGCCGCCACCGGCCCGGGGCCCGAGTAGAAGGCGATCAGCTGGCTGCCGTCCTCGCTGACGACGACCGCGCCGTCGCGCACGCCCGGCGCCCGGACCAGGGTGTTCTCGATCTCGCCGATCTCGATGCGGAAACCGCGGATCTTGACCTGGTGGTCCTTGCGGCCCAGGAACTCCAGCGTGCCGTCCGGGTGCCAGCGACCGTAGTCGCCGCCGCGGTACAGCCGCTCACCGGCGTGGTGGGGGTCGGTCAGGTACGCCTGCCGGGTGCGCTCGGGGTCGTTGACGTAGCCGCGGCCCACGCAGACCCCGGAGAAGACGACCAGACCGGGCGCGCCCAGCGGCACCGGGGACAGGTGCTCGTCGACGACGTACACACGGACGTTGTTGACGGGCCGGCCCAGCGGCACCCAGTCGGTGTCCGGGACCCGGTCCATCACCGCGTGGTTGGTGTCGTCGCTGGTCTCGGTCAGCCCGTAGGCGTTCACCAGCTTCACGCCGGGCCGGGCGGCGAACCAGCGCCCGATGAGGTCCTTCTTCAAGGCCTCGCCGGTCACCGACACGCAGCGCAGGTCCGGCAGTTCGCGCGGCTGCCGCTCCAGGGCGGACAGGACGACGTCCAGGTAGGAGGGGACGAGCTGGAGGACGTTCGCCCGTCCCTCGACGACCTTGTCGAGGAAGCGGTCGGCGTCGAGGATCGTCTCCTGCTCCACCAGCAGGGTGCGCCCGCCGACGAGCAGCGCCGAGACCAGCTGCCACAGCGAGATGTCGAAGCACTGCGGGGCGGTCTGCGCGACCACCTGCCCCTCGCCGATGCCGAGGTCGTCGAGCTTGGCGTAGAGGTGGTTGAGGAAGCCCGCGTGCTCGCACATCGCGCCCTTGGGCTCCCCGGTCGAGCCGGAGGTGAAGTAGATGTAGGCCAGTTGGTCGCGGGCGACGGCCACGCCCGGGTCCTCGCTCGGGTGGTCCTCCGCGTAGGCGTCCTCGACCGGCAGCCGCTGCACCTCGGGGAGCGCGGACAGCGCCTCGTCCAGCGTGGCGGTGCTGCCGCGTTCGGTCAGCACCAGACGGCAGTCGGCGCGGGTCAGGGTGTTCCTGATCCGGCCGGCCGGGAAGTGCGGCTCGATCGGCAGGTAGGCACCACCGGCCTTGAAGACCGCCAGCACGGCCGCCAGCCAGTCCAGGTTCCGCTCGGTGACCACCGCGACCACGCCCTCGCGCTCCAGACCGCGCGCCAGGAGCGCGTGGGCCAGGCGGTTGGCGCGGGCGTTGAGGTCGCCGTAGGTCCACTGGCGGTCCCCGTGGACGGCCGCGACCGCCTCCGGGTGCGCCCGGGCCCGCTCCTCGAACAGCTCGTGCATCCGCCGGTCCGGCAGCTTCCGGCGCGGTCCGGCCATCCCGGTGAGCTGCAGACGGTTCTCCTCCGCCGACAGCAGGCTCTTGCGGGTGTGCTCGGCGTCCAGGTCGGCGGCGATCCGCGCCAGCGCGGCCAGGTGGTAGCCGGCGACGCGGGCCGCGGCGTCCTCGTCCATGACGTCGGTGGAGTAGCGCAGCCGGAGCGAGAGGCGGCCGTCGCGGTCCGAGGCACCGACCCACAGGACGGTGCCCTGAGCGAGCTCGACGCCGCCGCCGGACAGGTCGAAGACCGTCTCGTACAGCGGCTCGGCCAGGTCGAGCTCCTTGCGGAGCGCGTCGACGGGGAAGTCCTGGAAGGCCAGCAGCTGCGACTCGGCGCCGTGCGCGTCCAGCAGCAGGGACCGCCACGAGCCGGGGCCCGCGGACAGCCGGCACGGCAGCACCGCGCCGCCCGCGGCGACGTAACCGGTCACGACGTCGGTCTCGCCGCAGAGCGCGGCCAGCACCTTGGCGTGCGCGGCCAGCAGCACCGAGCCCAGCGGGACGGCGACCTCGTCCGCCACTCGGCGCACGGACGCCGTCAGGCCGTCGGGGACCGCCACCACGTGCTCGGCTGCGCCGGTGACCGGTTCGGAAGTCCAGCGGGGAATCGCGGTGAACCCGCCCTTGACGAGCACTCCGCGCCAGAACTCCCGTCCGGCGTGCGCTGCCATGTCCATCGACCTGCCTCCACTCGCGGTTTCCACGGGGCTACACACCGCTGATCAGCGCGGTGGCGCGATCGCCGCCGCTGTTCGGGTTCTTCGGGTTCTCGGGCATCTCCCGGGCGGGGTTGCCGCCCCACCGGGCGTGCGCGGGGAGTTCCTCGCCCTTCATCACGAAGGAGTCCGGGGCGATCACGACGCCGTCCCCGACGGTCACGCCGTAGTGGACGAGGGCGCCGACCCCGAGGGTGCAGCCGGCACCCAGCGAACTGTGGTCGGACTTGAAGGCGCCGTCCTCCTGGGAGTGGCTCTGGATGACGGTGCCCGCGTTGAGCGTGCAGTCGTCGCCGATGGCGGCCAGCGAGCGCTCGGGGAGGAAGAGGCCGTCGTCGAAGACCCTGCGCCCGATGCGCACGCCCAGCAGACGCCAGACGACGTTCTTGTACGGCGTGCCGTTGAGGACGTTCAGGTACTCCGTCGCGGCCGTCACCTTCCAGTAGCGTTCGTGCCGCCAGAAGTCGAGGTCGTAGATCGAGCAGTACAGCGGCCG
Organism: Streptomyces sp. NPDC058864; assembly: GCF_042742985.1. NCBI lineage: Bacteria > Bacillati > Actinomycetota > Actinomycetes > Kitasatosporales > Streptomycetaceae > Streptomyces > Streptomyces sp. NPDC058864. Next base: position 64,823 of record NZ_JBHYMQ010000017.1, read on the forward strand.
CAGACCGCGGAACCTGGTCACGACACGCTCGCCGAGCACGATGTAGGTGATCGTGACGACCAGGACCACGACGTTCGCGAGGGCGACCGCGGCGGCTCCGTACGCGGGGTAGAAGTCGGCGGCGCAGGACGCCGTCAGCATCACCAGGAAGAGCAGCAGCCACTGAAGCAGCAGGTGCAGCACCGCGGTGCCGGTGTTGTGCTTGTTCTTGTCCGACAGCAGGCGGCGGAATCCGTCCCCGTCCTTGAGGTGGTCGAACTTGCTGTCGCGGTCCACCGTGCGCGGGATCTCGAAGCTGGGCGACCCCAGCAGTCCGACGTTCTCCCGGACCGGCCCCTCGACGGGGACCATGACCTTGGTCGCCAGCAGGCAGTTGTCGCCGGTCCTGCCCTGGGGCGGATAGGCGATGTGGTTGCCCAGGAAATTGTGCGGGCCTATCGCCGTCCGGGTGACGCGGAAAGAGGTGCTGGAGTAGTCGGCGTTCATGATGGACAGACCGTCGGCGACCATGGTGCCGCTGCCGACCTTGCTCAGGTAGGGGTTCTCGTGCTTCACCTCGGTGCCGAAATTGGAGCCGGTCTGTTCCACCGGCGACAGGTCGTAACCGATGGCGCGCAGGTAGTGCACGACGGCGGAACTGTCACCGAACAGGACGCGGAAGAACTTCCGGTTGGTGAGGAAGCCGATGGTCCGGTGGACCCCGTAGCGGAATCCGTAGAGCGGGTGGACCGTGTCGGGCTTCACCAGCGGGTGCAGCAGTCGCGGCACCGTCACCGCGCACAGCAGGCCCAGCAGCACCACCCCGCAGAAGAGCACGAAGGAGGCGGCCAGCGCGTCGGCGTAGAAGGTCCACGACGTCAGGGCCAGCGGGCCCGGTTCCAGCAGGGGGTCGAGCCGCGGGACCACCGCGAGCAGGATCGCCACCCCGCCGACCGCGAGCGGGATCCAGGCGGCCAGGAGGATCAGCAGCTGCGTCAGGCAGTAGGTGACGCGGCGGCTCCTGCCGAACTCCACCGGGGTGACGAAGCGGTAGTCCGCCGCGCCCGGCTGGGCCGGGGAGCCGTGCCACCGCTCGCCGGCGGGGACCGACTGGCCGGTGTGGAGCGAGGAGGCGTGGCCGAGTTGGGCGCCGTCGCCCATGGAGGTGCCGATGTCCAGCACCGTCACCTCGCCGATCAGCACCTCCTTGCCGAGGGTGACCGGGCCGGTCTGGATCGCCGCCGAGTGTCCCCGGTAGCAGGAGAAGTACGAGTCCTTGCGGATCACCGTGCCGTCGCCGATGGTCAGCAGGTCGGTGCAGACCGGGACGTGCTTGGAGAAGATGGCCACGCCGCGGCCTATTCGCGCGCCGAGCGCCCGCAGGTAGAGGACGTACAGCGGTGAACCGACGAACAGGACCATGGGGTTCGACCGGATGAGGGTGCGCACGCACCAGAACCGGAAGTACGCCAGGCTCCAGATGCGTATCTCCTGGGGCTTCCACCGTCCGACCAGGAGCCACTTGCCCGCGATGGGCAGGACGCAGACGCCGGCGAAGGCCGCGCCGCCGAACTCCACGGACCGCAGGTAGGTGTCGAAGGGGCTCGTGCCGGCGGATATCCACTCCGCGCCGCGCATCACCACGAGCGCGGCGAGGTACGAGTAACCCAGGAAGAACAGGGCCTGCAGCACGCCGCAGAGCACGTAGCGCGGTGTGCCCCTCGCCGCCGCAGCCTCGATCGCCTCCGGGACCGGCACGTCGGCGAGGGCCGACGCGGCGGCGGGGGCCTGGGCGGCGGCCTGCGGGACGTCCGCCAGGGCCGACGCGAGGCTTCTGATCGTCGGATACCGGTAGATGTCCTTCATCGACACCGACGGCAGGTCCGGCTGCTTCCTCACGCGGGCGCAGAAATGCGCCATCACCAGGGAGTCGGCACCCATTTCCGTGAAGAAATGGCTGTCGACCGACACCCGGTCCGTGTGCACGATGCCCGCCAGGATGTCGGCGAGAATTCTTTCCGTGCCGTCGGCCGGGGCGGCGTAGGGGCGCCCGGTGGTTGAAGATTCATCGGGATCCGAAGCGGGATCCGACGCCAGGACCTCTGCAGATTTTTCCACGATGTGAGCTCCTTGAGGAAAAGTCGACCACGGGCGGCCGGTAAGGCCGGTACCCGGTGTCCCTCGCGCCCCGGCTGGGCCGGAGCGAGTAATCCGGAAGCCATGCGGTCGTGAGCTCTTCTCTCGCCATACAACCATATGTCGCTCCTCGTAGTCTCCGCCGTCCTCGTTCGGACTGCCACTCGAAGATGATCGAAGTGGCATGTCGCGGCCCTGGACTGCGCAAATGCTCGAGAAGTCGCGACGAATCGACGAGTACCGTTCCGGAAAGCCGGAAAAACCATCGATTCGAAAGGTTGCGGGAAAGTCGCGGAGGTGCGATAAGCGCTACCGAGAGTGTTCGTCCCGGTCAAGAGAGTTAAAAGCCGACGGGTATTCGCTGAAGCCTCGTCATATGGCCGGGCCCGCCCGCGCACAGGGCGCGCGGGCGGGCCCGGCGGTCACGGGCAGTCGTAGGTGAAACCCGTCGTGACGGCGCGGTGGCCGGGGGTGGTGATGCGCAGTTCCGCCCGCGCCCGGTACGTGCCGTGACCGCGGAAGGTCCACAGCAGGTGCAGCCGGGCCTCGTGGCGGCCGCGGGGCACCTCCTCGTACAGCACGTCGGAGGAGGTGCCGTCGTTGCGTAGCCAACGGTAACTGATCGTGCCCGGGCGGCCGTTGGTCGTGACCACCGCGACGAGGTCGACGGTGGTGTCGCAGGCGGGCGCCGACGGGGAGGCGGTCACCGTCACCCGCTTCACCTGCAGGCCCGGACCGAAGCGCTGCCAGGCGAGGAAGAGCAGCACCGCCACCAGCACCGTCGAGGCCAGTGCGTACCGGCGTGGCCACCTGCGACGTGGCGGTCCCGACTGCCGGGGCGGGGTGATCAGGCCCCGCCACACCTCGGCGGCGACGTTCGCACGGGCGGCCGCGGCCGGTGTCACACCGGGCCCGAACCGCATCACGTCGCCCTCGACCCGGTCGGGGAGGACGACGGTGGGGCCCGCCTTCACCGTCGGCACCGCCCCCTCGGCTCTGACCGTGGGTTCCAGCCGTGCCGTGGGAAGTGTGGACGGCGCCCAGTGCTCGGCGAGGACGGTGGCGCTGTACTCGGCATCGGACACCGTCCGTACGGGTCCGGCGTCCTGCGGCGTTGCATCGTGCGGCGTGACGTGCCGCGGAGCCGCGTCGTCCGGCGGTGCGTCCGCGGGGCCGAGACGGACGGTGGGCTCCGTCTCCTCCGGTGGGAGGTCGCGTGGCCCGTTCACGTGATCACGCACTGACGGGTGAGGATCTGCTGGAACGACTGCCCGTTGGCGGCCGCCGGGACGGTCGTGGCGAGCGCCCCGAACCAACAGCCGCTGCCCCGCGGGAACGTGTGCTCGGCGGTGAAGGAGTACGAGGTCGAGCCGCTGCGGGTGAAGGTCTGCGCGCCGTCGGCGGTACCGCGCTCACCCTTCGCCTGGCTCGAGTACCAGGTGACCGTGACGGTCACCGGGCGTGCATCACCGGTACGCAGCTGGATCGCGGCCGCCGCGCTGAATGCACCCGTTTGGCTGAGCGAGGTGACGGAGACCTCGCTGACGCTCACCGGTGGTGTCGGCGAGGTGGAGGGCGACGCCGGCGGCGTCGTCGTCACGGACGCGGAGGCCGTGGCCGAGGCCGTCGTGGTCGGCGTCGGCGTAGTCGGCGCGCTCGGCGTGGTGACGGCGGTGGTCCCGGTGGAGGCCGGGGCGCTCTCCGGCTGCGAGGGCGACGGACTCGTCGGGCCGGGCGAGGGACTGCCCGGTGGAGCCGTCGTCCCCGGAGCGGCGGAGCTGCCGCGCGGGGTCGCTCTCGTCGTTTCCCCTGTCCAGTTGGCTGTCGTCTGCCGCGGGCCCTCTTCCGAGGCCACCGCGGCGAAGGTCAGCAGTCCGGCGACCACCAGTCCGCCCACCGCGGCGAGCATGCCCTGACGCGTCAGGCGCCGTGCCCCACCGCGGACCACGGTCGTGGCCAGGTCGGCCGTACCGGCCGCCCGTCCTGCCGACGGGAAGAGCAGCGGCAACAACGCCGCGAGGGCGGCGAGCCTGCGCTGACCGCGCTCCTCCCAGTCGCTTCCGTAGGCCGCTCCCGCGATCACCTCCAGTTCCGCGACGAACGCCTCGGCATCGGCCGGGCGCTGCGCCGGGTCCTTCGCCATCCCGCGGAGGATCAGCTGCCGCACCGGCTCCGGCGCCCCCTCCACCGGTACATCCGCTTCGATGTGCTGGACGGCCAGCTCGGCGAAGTTCTCGCCGCGGAAGGGCTTGCGGCCGGTGAGGCACTCGTAGAACGTCGCCGTCGCCGCGTACACGTCGGCGGCCGGTGACGCAGGGTGCCCGTTCCACTGCTCGGGGGCCATGTAGGCGGGCGTTCCCGCCACGCCCCCCTTGGTCCCGCTGCGCAAAGCGATGCCGAAGTCGACCAGTTTCGACGATCCGTCCGCCGCGACCAGGACGTTCTCCGGTTTGTAGTCGCGGTGCACCACACCGGTGCGGTGAGCGGCGGCGAGGCCGAGTAACGAGCCCTTCAGCACCACCAGTGCTGCCTCGGGTCCGGTGGCTCCTTCCTGGCGGAGCAGTGCCCTCAGGGCGACGCCGTCGACCAGCTCCATGACGATCGCGGCGCCGTCGGGACCCTCCACGTACTCGTACAGACTGACGACATACGGTGTTTCCAGACCTCCCAGCAGCTGTGCCTCGGCGCGGAACTCCTGGAGGAACTCCGGGTCCGTTCGGAGTTCGTCACCCAGGTACTTGATCGCGACGGGGGTTGACGTGGCGTCATGGGACGCGAGCACCACGCGACCGCCGCCGCCCGAGCCCAGTTCTCCGGCCTCGGTGTACCCGGGAGCCCTCCAGCCGCTCATTCACTTGTCCCCCCTGCACGTGGCGCGGTGCCGGCGACCGCGTCGACTTTTCCTCAACAGACACGATTCCTCCACGGCCGGTTCCCGGGGAACCCCCCACCCGGCTGAACACCCCCCGCCGACCGTCCGTACTACGGGGGGACGTGCGTTCCGATCCACCGAACGGCAACAGGAAGGCGGCCGGCATGGCCCCATCGCGCCACGTGCTCAGCTCCGTCGTCGCAGGCACGGCCGCCTTGCTGCCGCTGGCCCTGGCGGGACCGGCCGCCGCCCACGGCGCGCCGGTCTCCCCGGTCAGCCGCGCCGCGGCGTGCGCGTCCGGAAGCGGACAGTACGTGGGGACGGCCGCCTGCCGGGCCGCCGCGGCCGCCAACGGCGGCAGCCGGCCCTTCGCGGACTGGGACAACCTCCGGGTCGCCGGGGTCGCCGGCCGCGACCGCCAGGTGATCCCGGACGGGAAGCTGTGCAGCGGCGGACTGGCCGCCTTCCGCGGCCTCGACCTGCCGCGCACCGACTGGCCGGCCACCCGGCTCGCACCGGGCGCCGGCTTCACCATGGCGTACGGGACGACCATCCCGCACCAGGGCACGTTCCGCCTCTACCTCACCAAGCAGGGCTACGACCCGACCCGGCCGCTGACCTGGTCGGCGCTCGCGAGCGACCCCTTCGTGAAGGTCACCGACCCGCCGGTGTCCGGCGGGGCCTACCGCATCAGCGGGCGGCTGCCCTCGGACCGCACCGGGCGGCACGTCCTCTTCACGATCTGGCAGAACTCCTCGACGCCCGACACGTATTACTCCTGCTCCGACGTCGTCTTCCCGGCCGCCGCGGCCAAGGCGCCGGCCAAGCCCGCGAAGCCGGCGAAGCCCGCCAGGCCCTCCGCGACCGCGAGCTCCGCGAGCCCCGAGGCCACGGCTTCCCGCGGCAACGCGTCCCCCTCCGCCGCCCGGACCGGCGCATCCGCCGCGGCCGCCCCGGCCTCCCCGCGGGACGCGGTCCGGACGCCCGCAACCCGCCCCGTGGCCGCCCAGAGCGAAGGACCCGGGCGCACCGTGCTGGCCCTCGGCAGCGCCACCCTGATCGGCGGCACGGCCGCGATCGCCCTGCTGTTCCGGCTGCGCCGCTCGCCCGGCGCCCGGCGCCGCTAGCCCGTGACATCCTTGCCCGGTGTCCTCCTTCGATCATGCGGGCGCCGTCTTCTTCGACGTCGACGGCACCCTCGTCCCGGGTACGAGTTCGTCCGTCTTCCTGGCCGGTTTCCTCGGCCACCGCGAGGAGTTGGCCCGGGCCGAGGACGGCTACGCCGCCGGTGACCTGGACAACCGGCAGGTCTCCGAGCTGGACGCCGCGGGCTGGGCGGGGGTGCCCGTGGAGCGGGTCGGCGGCTGGCTCGACGGGCTCCCGCTGGTCCCCGGCATCGCCGAGACCGTGGCCTGGTGCCGGCGGAACGGGTTGGTGCCCGTGCTGGCGACCCTCGCCTGGTCGCCCGTCGGCAGCCACCTGGCCGACCGCTTCGGCTTCCACGCGTTCGGCGGGCCCCGGCTGGAGACCTCCGGCGGGCGGTTCACGGGCCGGGTCGCCCGTCATTTCGACGAGTACGACAAACGCGACGTCGCCCTCGCCCAGGCGCGGCAGCTGGGACTGGCTCCCCGTTCGTGCGGGGCCGTCGGGGACAGCCGCTCCGACCTCCCGCTGTTCGCGTCCGTCGGATTGAGCGTGGCGTTCAACGCCTCGGCGGGAGCGCGTGACGCGGCGACCGTCACGGTGGACGACGGCGACCTGCGCAGCGTGCTCCCCGCCCTGGGCCGCCTGGTCTCCGCCACCCGCTGACGGCCCGGCGGACGGCCGGCTACCGCAGTGGTTCGCTCAGCTCGACGGAGCGCAGGGCCGCCGCCAGGGCCTGCCCGTCGCCGACGTCCAGAGCCGTGTCGGTCAGCTTGACGACGTGTTCGTCGCCGTGGGCCAGAGCCCGTTCGAAGACCTCCTCGGGTGTGAACGTGCCCGGCGGGGTGTACGCGACCGGCGCGTCCGGTGCGTACATCGCGGTCACCGCCGCCGAGGCCGTCCAGGCGGCCCGCAGACTCGGGACCCACAGGGCGCGCGGCAGTGCGGGCAGGGTGCGCAGGACGGCGTTGGGCGCGGTGGCCGCGTGGACCAGCATCGTCTCCTCACCGTGGCCGTGGGTGGCGTACCGGTGGGTGGCCGCCCGCACCAGCTCGGTGAGCCGTCCGCGGGCCTCCTGCGGGTCCGTGACGGCGGGTGCCCACACCGGCAGACCCGTGACCCGGCCCAGCCGGGCCGGGAACCCGCCGTCCCGTACGGCGATGGGCGGCACCGCGTCGAGGGCGGCGGCCGCGCTGCCCGCGCCGGGCAGCGGGGCCAGTTCCGCGACGGGGCGGTGGCGGGCGGCCCAGTAGCCGAGGCCGTGGGCGAGTTCGGCCAGGCGCGGCGCGGTGCTCTCGCCGGAGAGCAGGCTGCGCACGGCGTGGCCCACCCGGATCACCGGGTGCGTCGAGCCGCCGTACATGCCGGGCAGCAGCCGGGGCCACCACTGCGTGAGCACCTCCTGCCAGGGGTGCTCGGCGATCTCGCGCCCGAAGTGCTCGATCCAGTCGGCGGCGCGGCGCGGATCACCGAGCGCGGAACGCCAGTTGGCCGCCGTGACGGCCTCGACGCCGGACGGGAACTCCTCGAGCTTGCGCGCGTACAGGTCCAGCCAGCGGTGCACCGAACGGGCCTGCCCGCGGGCGGCGAGCGCCTCGACGGCCATCGGCGCGTGGTTGGTGAGCCGCCCGAGCCGTTCCGGCCCCGATCGGTGCAGCCGCTGGAGCGCTTCGTCGAGGGTCCCTGTCGTATCCATGGCCACGACGGTAGGCCGGGCGCCACGGCCGGCGTAACCGGCCCGGGACGTAGGACCGGGCCTAGGTCCGCCGCCCCGGGAGTGCCAGGTCCGCCGGCCCGGGGAGTGCCGCTACGGTGCCGGGACGAGGCCGTCCGCGACGAGACCGGCCAGGACGGCCTCACCGAGCGTGTGCACGGCGGACTGCGGGCGCACCATCACCGTGAACTCCTTGATCAATCCCGCCTCGTCGACCTGCAGCAAATCGATGCCGTGGATGTTCTTGCCGCCCACGGTGGCACGGAACACCAGCACGGTCGACGGCGCCTCGGTGCCGTCCGTGCCGGTCTCGACGGTGCCGTCGAGGGTCCCCACGTAGTGGAAGTCCTCGAACGTGCGCAGCAGGACACCGAAGAGCCCCATCACCATGGGCTTGCCCTCGAACGGCGTGAACTTCACCGGGCTGAAGAGGCGGATGTCGTCGTGGAACAGCTCGTCCAGCGCGCTGAGATCGCGGCGTTCGACGGCGGACCGGAAGCGGTCGGCGGCTGTCATGGCTCCTCCTGGTCGTGCGGCTCCGGACACCGGCACTCAGAAAATTGAATAGTCAGTTTCTTGAGTATCATGAGGGGCGTTCACACGGAAGAGCGCGGCACGCCGGAACAGGCGGACGGAGCGGACGGAAGGGGAGCCGGAATGGCCCTGCGGCACGCGGTCCTGGCCGCACTCCTGGACGGGGAACTCAGCGGCTACGAGCTGACCAAGGCGTTCGACATCGGCGTGGCCAACTTCTGGCACGCCCTGCCGCAGCAGCTCTACGCCGAACTGGCCAGGCTCGAGAAGGAGGGGCTGATCGCGGGCCGGGAGGTCGTCCAGGACAACCGGCCCAACAAGCGGCTCTTCCTCGTCACCGAGGGCGGGGTCGCCGAGCTGGAACGGTTCGCCGCGGCCGTCGGCAAACCCTCCTTCATCCGCGACGACCTGCTGGTCGCGGTGCAGGCCGCCGACGTCGTCGACGCGGGCGAGCTGATCGCCCGGCTGGGGGAGCGGGCCGCCTTCGCCGACGCCAAGATCGAGCTCTTCGAACGGCTCCTCGCGCGGATGCGCGGCGACCGTACCGAGGAGGAGTTCCTCGGCCGCGGCCGCCGCGTCGGCCCCTACCTCACCTGTCTGCGGGGCCTCGCCTTCGAGGAGGGCAACCGGGACTGGTGCCGGCGGGCCGCCGGGGTCCTGCGCGCGCGGGCCCGCGTCGCCGAGGAACGCTGACGGCCCGCCGCTCCCGGCCTCATCCCGCCCGCAGGGCGGCCGTCAGCCACGCGACCGCCGGGGCCAGCGCGGGCGGTGCCTCCTGGCCGCCCACCCGCGCCAGCAGCTGCCAGTAGCGCTCGTAACGGGAGTCGTGGGAGATCTCCAGCCGCTCGGCCAGCCACTCCCGGAACTCCGGGCCGTCCGAACGGCCCGACAACTCCGCGTAGGCGGCGACGAGTTCCGCCACGACCGGACGGGCCGACGGTGAGGCCGGATCGATGCCCGCCGCCACGGCGCCACCGGCGCGCTCGCGCAGCAGGTCGGCCGTCCGGCGCGCCGCCGCCGGATCGGGCTGCCCGCCCTCCGCCTGCGCACGGCTCTGGTCGGCCACGGCCCGGCGGACTCCGGCCCTGAAGTCCTCGTCCTGGATCAGCTCGGCCAGCTCCACCCAGGCGCCCACCTGCTCCGGCGAGGCGTCGTCGGGGAGTTCGGGCGTCGCGGCGCGCATCATCGCCGGGAATCCGGGGTCGACGTCGATGCCGCCGATGATGTGGTCGACGAACTCGTCGACGAGGCGGCGGCGTTCACGGTCCGAGAGGGTGGCGAGTCGGTGCATCAGTTCCGTCTCCTGTGGTGAGGCTCCGCGCCCCGCGACCGTCCGCAGCACCGCCTGGCGGATCCGCAGGGTGCGGATCTGCACCTCCAGCGCCTCGGCGTGGGCCGCTGCGACCTCGGCGACGGTGACCTCGCTGTCCAGGATGGAGTGGACGGACGCGAGGTCGATGCCGAGGTCGCGCAGCGTGCGCACGAGGGCCAGGCGGTCGAGCGCGGCCCGGTCGTAGAGCCGGTAGCCGGCGGGTGTCCGGTCGGTCGGCGGCACCACTCCGCTGTCCGACCAGTACCGGATGGTCTTCACGGTCAGACCGGTCAGCCGGGCCAGGTCACCGATGGTGTGGAGGGTGTCGTCGTCCATGTCCGTCATCCTGGGGTCTCCCGCCGCGGGAGACTCAAGCATGCGCCCCGGGGCCGCGGGCCCGCGCTTGAGTACCCGTACTCAGGCGCGATCCCGCCCCGGCTTCCAGACTCGCGTCATGACTCCTCCGGTCGATCGCCTCCCGACACGGCGTGCCGAGATCCTGACCGCCGTCGCGATGTTCCTCACCAGCCTCCTCCTGGCCGTCGCCGCGTACGTCGCCGTCGGCCTGTGGGAGGTGACCCACGATTTCTGCCTCGACGGGCCGGGCTGCCCCGGGCCCGATGCCGCCGACCTCGCCGTGTACGGCTCCGTCCTCGGCCTCCCGGCCGTCCACTCCGCCGGAACGGCCCTGGTCCTCGTGCGCCGTGGCTTCGGGGCCGCCGCGGGCGTGCAGGCGGTCTTCCTGACGGGGTGGCTCGTGCTGGTCGCGGTGCTCGTGCTGAAGCTGCTCGCGTCCTGACCACCGGCGCCGCACGTCACCAGGAGCGGGCCTCGCGCAGCAGCAGATCGCGGACGAGGCCGAGATGAGGGTGGTGGTCGGGGCCGGGGCGCTGGACGAGGTAGGCGGTGTTGATGGGCGGGTCCTCGGGTTCCAGCAGCGGCACGAGCGTCCCCCCGGCGAGGGCGGCGGCGCACAGATAGCGGGGAAGGACGGTGAAGCCCGCGCCCGCGGCGACGGTGGCCAGCACACCGCGCAGGTCCGGGACGGTCACGGCGGCCTGGGCGGCGAGCCGGCGGCCGAAGACGTGACGCCAGTACCGGCGGGCGATCGGCAGGTCCTCGGCGTAGGAGACGAGCGGGACGCCGCTCAGCGCGCCGGGCCCGCCGGAGGCCACGTCCAGCCGGGCGGCCCGCGACGGGGCGGCCACCAGGACGAACTCCTCGTCCATCAGGGGGACGGCGCTGAGCAGGCGGCCGCGCGGACGGTGCGTGGAGATCACCAGGTCGTGCTGTCCGGCCCGCAGCGACTCCAGCAGGTCGTCGGTGAGCCCGGTGCCGATCCGCAGCCGTACACCGCGCTCGACGAGCGGGGCCAGAGCCGGCAGCACCCGCTCGCACAGCACCTCCGCCGGGCCTCCGAGACGGACCGGTTCGGCCGGCTGGTCCGGGTCGCCGTGCCCGCGGTCGGCGACGGCGGCGAGCGCGTCCAGCGGCTCGGCGACCCGGCCGGCGAGCTCGTCGGCGAAGGGTGTGGCGGCGACCCCGCGGGGCAGCCGCTCGAACAGCTCCCGTTCCAGTTGCCCTTCGAGGGTACGGATCTGGGTGGTCACCGTCGGCTGGGAGAGCCCCAGGAGCCGCGCGGCGGCGGTGAAGGAACCCGCGCGGTGCACCGCGAGGAAGGTGCGCAGCAGCGTCAGGTCCAGGGACCCCCCGCCCGCGCCGCCGCCCCCGCGCCCCGGGCGCATTCCCGGTGACCCATTGGAATCCGTATGGCTCATGATGGTCATCCTATTGGAAACCGATGGGTTGCCCGTCCTACCGTCGAGGTCCCCGGCCCGCTCAGACACGGGCCGGCGGCTATCGAGCACCCCAAGGAGACCTGACATGGCGAAGATCCTGTTCGTCCTGACCGGCGCCTCGTCCTGGACGCTGTCCGACGGCACCGAGCACCCGACCGGCTTCTGGGCGGAGGAGGCCGTGACCCCGCACCGCGTCCTCACCGCCGCGGGGCACGAGGTCGTCGTCGCGACCCCGGGCGGTGCGGTCCCGGCCGTGGACCGCGGGAGTCTGGCCGCCGAGTTCAACGGTGGGGAGGACGGCGCCCGGGCCGTCGCGGAGGAGCTGGAGGCGATGACGGCGCTGCGGCATCCCATCAAGCTGGAGGAGGCGGACCTCGACGACTACGCCGCCGTGTTCTACCCCGGCGGCCACGGACCGATGGAGGACCTCGCCGCCGACCCGGTCTCCGGAGCCCTGCTGACCGCCGCCCTCGACTCGGGCAAGCCGCTCGGCGTCGTCTGCCACGGCCCGGCGGCCCTGCTCGCCGCCGAACGCGCCGACGGCAGCTGGCCGTTCGTGGGCTACCGGCTGACCGCCTTCTCCAACACCGAGGAGATCCAGGGCGGTCTGGCCGCCCGCGCTCCCTGGCTCCTGCAGGACCGGCTGGTCGCCCTCGGCGCGGACTTCCAGGAGGGCGAGCCCTGGGCACCCCACGTGGTGACCGACCGCAACCTGATCACCGGTCAGAACCCCGCCTCCTCCGGCCCGCTGGCCGAGCGCCTGCTCGCCGCGCTGGACTGAGGCTGGACCGGCCCGCCCGGCGCCCCCGAGGATGGGGTGCCATGACGGTGAACAGCGTGGCCGACGCCGACGCCCTGGCCCGCCTGGCGCACGAGGGGCAGACCGACCGCATCGGCGTGCCCTACATCGAGCACGTGCGGGCGGTCGCGGCGGGGCTCGCCGCCTTCGGCCCGGAACTGCAGATGGCCGGGCTCCTGCACGACATCATCGAGGACACCCCCTGGACCGCCGGCCGGCTGCGCGCCGCCGGCGTCCCGGACCGGGTCGTCGCCGTCGTCGAGCAGGTCACCAACCAGCCGGGCGTTCCCTACGAGGACAAGCTGCGGCGGATCACCGCCTGCCGCGACGCGGCCCTGGTGAAGATCGCCGACAACGCCCACAACAGCCACCCGGAACGGGCCGCGCGCCTCGACGAGGCGCAGCGGCTGCGGCTGGCCGCCAAGTACCGCCGCGCACGCGCGATCCTGTGGCCCGCGGTGCCCCGTGAGGACGTCGCCGCGATCCTGGCGGTCGTCAACACTGCGCTGCTGCCGGACCTTCCGCCGGCCGGCGGACCGCGGTGACCACCCGCTGCAGGCTGGCCAGCCAGATCGCGGCGTCGACGGCGTAGTACAGCAGCGGGTCCGGCGCCCGGCCGCCGGACGCCGCGCAGACGTCCGCGATGACGGTGCGGTCCGTCGGCACGTTCCGGTCCGGGGACTCGTCGGGCGCCGGACGCATGCTCCCCGAGCGCAGGTCGTACGTCAGCGGCAGTGTCGTCAGCCGCAGATGGTGCGCCGCGTCCCGCAGGTGCGCGGCGCTCAGCGGCCAGGCCGCCAGAGCGCCCGGCGGGCAGTGGTCCACCAGGGTCTGTCCCATGGTCAGGACCCGGTTCCCGGCCAGGACGATCGCCTGGAAATCCGTCGGCAGGGGCGGTTCGGCGCCGGGGGCGTCGCGTTCGGTCGCGAACTGCGCGTAGCTCGCCTCCGCGATCAGCTGGGCGAGCCGGGCCCGCGGCAGCGCGTCGCCCATCGGCCCCGTGCCGGTGATGCAGTCGGTGATCTGGGTGACCGCCCGGGTGCCCTGGTCCAGCAGCCGCGAACAGGCCCGCCCCAGCTCGCCCGTGCCGCCCCGCGGCCAGGCCAGCAACCCGACGAGGGTGCCGGTCAGCACGCCCGTCACCACGTCCGCGATCCGGAACGCGGCGAGTTCCGGACCCGCGGGGGCGATCTGCGTGAAGGCGGTTGCCACCGCGAGCGTGAAGAAGGCCTGGCCCCAGCCGAGTCCGAGCAGCGGCCCCGCGGTGAACGCCAGGAAGAACACCGGCGGCATCGCGACGGCGTACACCAGGGGCTGGTCGCCCACGAACCCCAGCAGCACCGCCGCCGCCCCGGCCCCGACCAGCGTGCCCCGCACCGCGGGGACCACGGTCGTACGGGTGCCGGCGGCACTGGTGCGCATCACGGTCAGCGTGGTCAGCAGCGCCCAGAAGCCGTGCGACAGCTCGAGCCCGCCCGCGATCAGCCGCGCCGCCGCCAGCGCCAGCGCGATGCGCACGGCGTTCTGGAAGTAGACCGAACGCGGCGTGAGGTGGGCCCGCATCCGGTGCCCGTACAGCGCGACGGGCGACTGCCCCGCGTACCAGAACGGCCCCGGCCCCTCCGCGGGCCGCGAGGCCTCGGACCGCACCGGCGCGCCGAGCGCGATCCGCACCGAAGTCACCAGGAAGGCCGCGGTGTACGCGACGTCGAGGGCGATCGCCCCGTCCCGCACCGTCGTCGCGGAGGCCGCCCCGGACACCGGCCGGCGCGCCCGGTGCTCCTCGAACGCCGTCGCCGCGGCCGCGCACGGGGCGACCAGGGGCGCCGGTGCCTCGCCCCGCAGGGCGCGGGCGGCGCTGTGGCAGGCGGTGGCCGAGGCCAGCAGCATCCGCGACCGCGCCGGGTCGGCGGCCGGAGAGCGCTCCGCCGCGTCATCCGCCAACTGCCCGGTCTGCGCCAGCAGGTGCCGCAGGTACGCGGCCCCCTGGCACAGTGCCCGGTCGCGCGCCCCCGCCGACGTCGGGCGCTCGTCCTTCGGCACGTGGCTCATGCGCAGTCCCTGCGCCGCCGCCAGCAGGCCCTCCGATCGCTCCCGCACCACCGGCGGCTCCAGCGCCAGCGACTGCAGGGCCTCCGCCGCGGTGTCGCACGCCTGGGCGAGCCGGTCCTGGTAGCGGCCGGGAGACGGCTGCGGCCACACCCACAGCTCGGCCGCGGCCATCAGCAGCACGCCGACCACCAGTCCGCACAGGCGCAGGCCCAACGTCTCCGGCTGGTACGGGGGGAAGCACGGCAGGATGTAGAACAACTGCAGGCCGTTGGCGAGCCCCACCAGCTTCGGCCCGCCCACCCCCGCGTACGTCACCGCGAAGCCGACCCCGAGCATCCCCAGCGCCGCCGTCCAGTCGCTCACGGCCAGCACCGTCCCCAGGGCGACCAGCAGCACGGCCACCGGCAGCGCGGCCAGCAGCGTCCGGGCGCGTTCGCCCGGCGTACCGGGCACGTACGAGAGGGCGCCGGAGGCGACCGCGCCGAAGAGGGCGTAGATCGCCACGACCGGGTCGCCGAAGCCGTACCGCGCCACGTAGAAGCTCAGGCACGCCACCAGCGTCACCCGCGCGGAACGGCGCACCGCCCGGAAGCCCGGATCACGCGCCCGCACCCACTCCAGCCCACCGCGACCGGGCACCCGCGGCCTCCTCGCTGCTCGGGTCCACGACACGCCGGACCCCTCCAGATCACCGTAGGCCGGGCCGCACCGCCCGGCCACCGCGCGGTCCGGCCGCGCCGGCGCCTCACAGACGTACGGTGACCAGCGCGATGTCGTCCGCCGAGCCCCCGGTGACGCCGAGCCGGGCCAGCAGGGCGTCCGCGAGCCGCTCCGCGGCGAGACCGGGCTTCTCGGCCAGCGCGGAGGTCAGCCGGGCCAGGCCCGTGTAGATGTCCTCCTTGCGGCGTTCGATCAGCCCGTCGGTGTAGAGCACCAGCGTGTCCCCCGGGCGGTACGACACGACCGCCTGCGGCCGGGTGACGTGGGCGGGGCGGGCCCCCAGGGGCGGGTCGGTGGCCCGGTCCAGCAGTTCGCAGCGGCCGTCGCCGTGGAGCAGCACGGGCGGCGGATGCCCGGCACTGCTGTAGCGGATCGTGTGCCGCTCCTTGTCGATCAGCGCGCTGACGGCGGTGGTGGCGAGCGCGCCTTCCACGCAGCGGGCGTACTGGCCGACGACCTCCAGGGCCTTCGCGGGCCCGTCGACGGTGCGCATCGCCGCGCTCAGCGCGCTGCGCAGCATCCCCATGACGCTGGCGGCCTCCAGACCGTGGCCCACGACGTCGCCGACCGCCACCGCGTAGCAGCCGGGCGAGAGGTTGACCACGTCGTACCAGTCGCCGCACACGTTCAGCGAGCCCGCGGCCGGCAGGTAGCGCACCGCGATGTCCTTGTGCTGGGCCAGGTCCGGCGAGTGGAGCATGGCCTCCTGCAGCGTCAGGGCGACCTGCCGCTCGCGGGCGTGGGCCTGGCGCAACTGGTCGTTGAGGCGCTGCAGCTCCCGGGCCCGTGCGTACAGCTCGGCCTCCATCGCCTGCTCCCGCTCGCTCAGGTCGGAGCCCTGCAGCTCGTGCCGGTGCCGGCGGGCCCGGACGAAGGCCGTCACGTCCTCGACCCGGTGGATGATCCACGCCACCGTGCCGTCCGGCCCGAGGACTGGGGTGTTGATCGGGCTCCACCAGCGCTCCTCGAACCTGCCGGGCTCGGCCACCAGCGGGATGTCGTACTTCTGCAGCGCCATCGTGTCGGGCTCGCAGGAGGCCAGCACCCGGTGCAGGGAGGCGCTGAGGTTGCGCACCCCGTCGGCGAGCGGGTCGGCAGGGTTGTCCGGGAACGCGTCGAAGATGTACTGCCCGATCAGGTCGTCGCGGGTGCGCCTGGTCGATTCCAGGTACGCCCGGTTGACGCCCACGATGACCAGCGCCGCGTCCAGTACGAGGTACGGGCTGGGCGTCGCCGCGAAGAGCGCCGCGTAGTCGATCTGCGGTGTCACCGCGGTGTGCTTCTCGTCGTCCCCCCGCTCGGGCAGGGCCACGCCACCAATCTATAAGCCGTTCGGCGTCCTCACCTGTCGCGTGGCGGGCGCCGCCCCCGGCCGGGCCGCCGGTGGTCAGCCCGAGGCGAGCGACGTACGGGACTCCAGGTCGCGCCGCGTGGCGTCGCCGTACTCGCCGCTCTCGTCGCCGCGGACGCCGTACCAGACCTGGAACCGGGCGACGGCAGCGGCGAGGCGGCCGTCGAAGCGGCCGTCGACGGCGCCGCCCGCGTACACGTCCGGGATGCGCAGCAGCCGGGCCTGCAGTTCGCTGACGGCCGGTCCGGTGTCGCCCTCGCGGAGTACCCCGCCGAGAGCGCCCGCTCCGGGGGACCCGGGAGCGGCCGCCGTGGGCGTGCCGGGCGCGGTGGGTGCGGCAGGGGCGGCACTTTGGGGCGCGCCGGGGTGGAGGACGCCGGGGGAGAGCAGCGCCAGCGCGAGTGCGAATCCGGCGGCACCGCCGGTGCCGGTCAGCACGGCGATGCGCACGGCACGCGTGGTGCGGGGGGCGCGCCGGGGCGGCGGTGCCGTCCGGGCCCCGGCACGGGGGTCGGCGGGCGGGGGAGCGGCGGGCCGCCGGGGAAACCGCTCGGTGCGCGGCGGCGGCCGGGTGCCGGGGCCGTCCCCCGGGGGCGGGGCGGAGCCGCCCGCCGGACGGAAGAGGTCGAGGGACTCCTCCCACGGTTCGTCCGGCCCCCCGGGCGCCTCCCGGGCGGGGATGATGCGCGTCGGCTCGATCATGCGGCGCCGTGACGGTCCTCCGCGGGACGGGTTCGGCACAGCGGTCCCCCTGTTCTCCCCCCGTCATCCGTTACGGGCCGACCACGCTATGACCCGCCGACCGGCAACGGCCCGGAATCTCCGAATTCCTCGCGGCCCGGGCCCTGTTGGAGTATGCGCGCGGTCGCCCGCGGTGGGCGGGCGCGGAGACGTGATGACCTTGCGGGGGCCGGTCGCCTATCGTCGTGGCTGCGGAGACCGCTCCGCGGGTGACGGCACCAAATGGAGGACGACTGTGCGCTACCGGGACCTGGGACGCAGCGGGCTGCGCGTGTCGGAGATCGGCTACGGAGCCTGGGGGATCGGCGAGTCCGCTTGGGTGGGCGCGACCGAGGACGAGTCCGTACGCGCCCTGAACCGGGCCGTGGACCTCGGGGTGAACCTCATCGACACCGCCCGCGGCTACGGCGAGAGCGAGCGCATCGTCGGACGGGTCGTCCGCGAGCGCGCACGGGCCGGCGAGGAGGTGCTGGTGGCCACCAAGGTGCCGCCGAGGAACCGGCTGTGGCCCGCCCCCGACGGAGTGGACCCGGCGGACGCGTTCCCCGGCGACCACATCCGCGAGAGCCTCGACACCAGCCTGCGGGCCAGTGGGCTCGACCACTTCGACGTGCTCCAGTTCCACGTCTGGAGCGACGAGTGGGTCGGCCGCGGGGACTGGGCGGAGACCGTCGCCGACCTCAAGAAGCAGGGCAAGATCCGGCTCTTCGGGGTGTCGGTCAACGACCACGAGCCGGACAACGCCCTCGCGCTGGTCCGCAGCGGGCTCGTGGACACGGTGCAGGTGATCTACAACGTCTTCGACCAGGCGCCGGCCGACGCGCTGCTGCCCGCCTGCGAGGAGCACGGTGTCGGCGTCATCGTCCGCGTCGCCCTCGACGAGGGCGGCCTGACGGGCCGGATCACCGCAGGAGCCACCTTCCCCGAAGGCGACTTCCGCAACCGCTACTTCCGCGACGACCGCCCCGGGCAGGTGGAGCGGCGCGTGGACGCCATCGTCGCCGACCTCGGCATCGACCGGGACGACATGGCCGAGACCGCCCTGCGGTTCGTGCTGAGCGCCCCCGCGGTCTCCACCGTCATCCCGGGAATGCGGTCGGTGCGCAACGTCGAGCGGAACACCGCGCTCAGCGACGGACGCCCGCTGACGCCGGAACAGCTCACCGTCCTGGCCCGGCACCGCTGGGAGCGCAACTTCTACGGCTGACCGCCGCAGCATGAACGCCCCCTCGGGGGAGGGCGCGCTTCCGGACGGAACGGGCCGTGCACGGAGGCGGCCATGTCGGCGTCGACGGCCCACGCCGATCCGCCGGGAGCGTCGCGCACGGCAGCGGTGAGCCGGGCGACACGACCCTCGCCTTCTGCCTCGGCGCCGCCCTGAAGACACTCGCGGTTCTGGTCGCGGCGGCCGTCGGCGTCCGTGCCGAGCGGCGCGGCACGGAGTCCCTGGCCGCCCCGCTCAGCGCCGTCGAGGAGCCGGCGGGGACCTCCGGTGCGACCGGCGCGCGCTCCTGAAGCGCCCCGCCGGGGCCCCGGGGGGCGTATCGTCCGGTGGGTCGTAGGCAACCCAGTGGGTCGTAGGCAACCCAGGTGAGGACCGCCGTGCGAAAGATCATCATGCAGATGGCGGTGTCCCTCGACGGCTACTTCGAGGGACCCGGCCGCGAGATCGACTGGCATCTGGTGGACGAGGAACTCCACCGCCACATGAACGAGCGGCTGAAGGTGATGGGAGGCTTCATCAGCGGCCGCGTCACCCATGAACTGATGGCCGCCTACTGGCCGACGGCCGACGCCGACCCGCGGAGCAGCCCCGCCGAGGCGGAGTTCGCCGGGATCTGGCGCGGCATGCCGAAGTTCGTGTACTCGCGGACGCTGGAGCGGGCCGACTGGAACACCACGATCGTGCGCGAGGTCGTGGCCGAGGAGGTCGCGGAGCTCAAGGCGCGGCCCGGCGGCGACCTGGTGCTCGGCGGGGCCGACCTCGCCGCCTCGTTCCTGCGGCTGGGCCTGGTCGACGAGTTCCGGATCTACGTCCACCCCGTCCTGCTGGGCCGGGGCAGGACGCCCTTCCCCGACGCCGGCACCCTCACCGCCCTCCGGCACACCGGGACGCGGACCTTCGGCAACGGGGTCGTGCTGCTCCAGTACGACCGGGCCGACGCCGACGCCGACGCCGACGCCGACGATGCCGGGCAGGCCGGTCGCTGACGCAGTGATTCCGACAGGACGACTCCCTCGAATCGGGGGAGGCGGCTGCATGCCGTGAATCGGACATCAGGAGGTGCGTGGAGCCACCAGGCCGGATTCGTAGGCGCGCACGACCAGTTGGGCGCGGTCGCGGCAGTGGAGTTTGGTCATGGCCCGGTTGACATGGGTCTTGGCGGTCGTCGGGCTGATCACCATGCGGTCGGCGATCTGGTCGTTGGACAGGCCCCGCGCGACCAGGGCGACGGCCTCGCGTTCGCGGTTGGTCAGCTGTTCGAGCGCCGCGCCGGTGCCGGTGTCCGGCGGCTGGGAGACGTACCTGTCGATCAGCTTGCGGGTGATCGCGGGTGCGAGGAGGGCGTCCCCGCGGGCGGCGACGCGTACGGCGTGGAGGAAGTCCTCCGGCATGATGTCCTTGACGAGGAACCCGGTGGCGCCCGCGCGCAGCGCGTGGAAGACGTACTCGTCCAGGCCGTAGTTGGTCAGGATGACGACGCGCACCCCCGCGAGCGCCGGGTCCGCGGCGATGCGCCGGGTGGCCTCGATGCCGTCGAGGACCGGCATGCGGATGTCGACGAGGGCGATGTCGGGGAGGTGTTCCCTGACCAGGGCCAGGCCCTGCTCCCCGTCGGAGGCCTCGGCGACCACCTCGATGTCGTCCTCCAGGTCGAGGAGCGCGCGGAATCCGCTGCGCAGGAGCGGCTGGTCGTCGACCAGCAGGACACGGATCACGACGTCCGGTCCACGGGGAGTTCGGCATGGACGGTGAAGCCTCCCGAGGCGCGCGGCTGCGCCCGCAGCCGGCCGCCGAGGGCGGTGACGCGTTCGCGCATCCCGAGCAGCCCGACGCCGGGCACCGGTGTCGTGCCCGGCGCGGCCGTGCCGTCGTCGTCGATGCGGACCGCCAGGGTGTCCGCGCGGCAGTCGATCCGGACCGACGCCGTGCCGGCGGCGGCATGCCGGGCGACGTTGGTGAGCGACTCCTGGACGATCCGGTAGACGGTGCGGCCCACGGCGGCGGACACGCCGTGTTGTTGCCCCTCGATCGTCAGCGTCGTCTCCAGCCCGATGGCACGGGCCCGTTCCACCAGTTCCGGGACGTGGTCGAGGCCACGCGGCGGAGCGGTGTCGTCATCGCGCAGCGCCTCGAGGGTGGCGCGCAGTTCCCTGCTCGCCTCACGTCCGGCCTGCTGGATCGCCAGCAGGGCCGCCGGCACGTGTTCGCCGCTCCTGCGGGCCACGTGGACGGCGACCTCGGCCTGCACCTTGATGATCGAGATCTGGTGGGTGAGCGAGTCGTGCAGTTCCCGCGCGATGCGCAGCCGCTCGTCGTCGGCGCGGCGCCGTGCGGTCTCCTCTCGGGTGCGCTCGGCCTCGTCCGCCCGGCGTTCGGCCTGCCGCAGCGCCTCTCCGGCGGCCCCGGCGGCGATCAGCCAGGCCACCTCGAGCGCGCCGCGGGCCCGTGCGAAGGCCTCGCCGGTGTCGTGCAGGGAGACCAGGGCGGCGAGGGGGAGCGCGGCCAGCATGGCCACGCTCGCCGCCACCGCGACGGTGCGGTGTCCGGCCCGCACGGTTGCGTACACGGCGAAAAGGTAGGCGACGGCGGGCACATCGAAGCCGGCGGCCTGGTAACCGACGGCGCACAGCCCGGTGACCGCCAGGACGGGCAGGGGCGCCCGGCGGCGCCCGGCGAGCGCCAGGCCGCCGGTCGCCAGCAGTACCGAGCCGAGCGCAGCCGGACTCCCGGCGGGGTGCCGCCCGGACAGCCCGGTGACCAGCAGCGCCGCCGCCACGCCGGCGGCGATCAGCCAGTCGACGGCACGGGGTGATACCGCGGGGACACCGAACCGTCCTTCGTCCATGCGCGCACCCTAGCCGGATGCCTGCGTGGGCGAGTCCCGCTCGCGGACGAGCGGCGTGCTACCGCGTTCGCGGTACACGCGCGGCTCCTACGGCATCCGCAGCAGTCCGGTGCGCCGCGTGCGGCAGCACGAAGTGACCGCGCCTGCGGGACGATCCGCGCCGGGTCCGACGGACATGCTCGGTCCACGTCCAGTCGTGGGAAACGAAGGAGAACCCCATGTCGGTTCGATCCGTCCTCGCCGCACCGGCTTTCGCACAGACCCCGGTCCAGCTGGCCGCCACCAGCTCCTACACCCTGACCTCCGAGCGGGTCTGGGCGAGCGCGGCCGCACTGCTGGCGCTCGTCGCCGTGGCCCTCGGCGCGCTGGCCCTCCTTTCCCTCGCCGGGCGTATCCGCATCGGCAACGGGCGAGCCCCGGCAGCCGTGGCGCTGGCGGCGGGACTCGTGTCCGTGGTCAACGGCGGGCTGGTGGTCGTCACCGCCGACGGGGGCCCCGGTACCGGCAACGGCATCGTCGGCGGCTACGTGGCCGTGGTGATCGGTGTGGTCGCCGTGGTTCTGGGCCAGTGGGCGCTGACCCGCTCCCGCCGTGCTGCCTGAGCGCGGGTGACGGGCGGAAAGGCCGATCGCCGGGGTGCCTTGGCCGGCCCCCTCGTACTTCCGGCAGGATCCTGACGTCCTGTCAGGGCCCTGGTCCGCCGCACCGCACGCCGGCGGCGCAGCGGGCCGCGCTGAGGAAGGTGCCGGCCTGCGTGCGCACGACACGGTGCGTCCGGGGTCTTCGGCGACGTCGGGACAGCCGGACGGAGCACCCCCTCCCACGCGCGGAAGGCGACCACGCCGACGACGCCTCCAGGGCCCGCCGTGCGACCTGGACCTCGCTTCGTGTCGAGGCCGCTCGTCCGTCGGGGCGCGCAGCTTCGCGTCGTGGCTGCTCCCGGTCCGGGATCGCGCGGCGTCGACGGCCGCTAGAGCGCGCCGCGTTCCACGCAGCCGCGCAGGAACGCGGCCTGGCCGGCGTGCTGCAGGTCGTCCGACACCACGCTGACCAGCCGCACGGCGAGCGTCACCGGCGGATCCCAGCTGGTGTCGACGACGCGCGGGAAGTCCGCCTCGCGCAGCGTCCGCAGATAGCCCACGGTGTGCTCGTACACCGCGTCGTGGTAGCCGGTCAGCAGCTCACCCGATTCCACGCGCAGCGCGGCGACGTCCTTGGGACGGTGGCCGTACCCGGTGTCGTACGGGGCGAACGGCAGACCGAAGCGGTCGGCCCAGCCGCCGTCGGTCCACAGCTGCCCGGTGCCCGCGACGCCGGCCACGTGGTCGTCCTGAATGCGCGTCAGATGCCAGACCAGCCAGGCGATCGAGTTCGCCCCCTCGTCGGGCCGCGCGTGCAGGCCCTCCAGGGGCATGCCTTCGACCGCCTCGTGGACGGTCTCCTGGATCCTGCCGAAGGCGTCGGCGAGCAGATCCGCGCTCTTCATGCGTGCTCCCTCGTTTCCTGTGCCGGTCGGCCGCGGCCACCGCGGTGCCACTCCGCCCACGCTATGCGTGCCGTCCCGCCGCGGCCACCAGACACTCCAGCACCCGCCGCAGCGGCGGCTGCCCCGCGGTGCCGGCGGCCAGCAGCGCCGAGACCGTACGGGTCACCGGGTGCGCGGGCGGGTGCAGGCTGACGCCGTCCAGGGCGGCGGGCAGCGCCAGCCGCGGGACGAGCGCGACACCGGCACCGGCCGCGACGAGGGCGGTGAGCACCGAGAAGTCGCTGGCCAGCGCCACCGGCCGCGGCACGAACCCGGCAGCGCCGCAGGCCCGCCGGGTCAGTTCGTGGCAGGAGGTCTCCGGCCCGGGCATGAGCCACTCCTGCCCGGCGAGGAGCGCGAGGTCGACGGCCTCGCCCGGGGCCAGGTCGTGCTCGGCGGCGAGCGCGGGAGGGACGGCGAGCAGAACCGGGTCCTCCATCAGATGGTGCTGCTCGCAGCCTGCGGGCACCTCGCGCGGCAGCAGGCTGTACGAGTGGACGACGGCGATGTCGGCCTCGCGCCGCCGCAGCAGCTCCACCGCCGCGTCGGGTTCGTGCTCGGCGATCCTGAGCCCGGACGGCACACCGGCATCCCCGTCGGCGAGCAGCCGCCACACCCGCGGCAGGAGTGTGCGGGCCGCGGACGGGAAGGCGGCGACGCGGACCGGGCCGCCGGCGCCCCCGCGCAGCCTCTCCAAAGCGGCCTCGGCCGAGGCGAGATCGCCGAGGATCACCTCCGCGTGCTCCACCAGCAGCCGTCCGGCCGGGGTCAACCGCAGCGTACGGCCCTGCTTCTCCAGGACCGGTATCCCGGTCTCCCTCTCCAGCGCGGCGAGTTGCTGGGAGACGGCGGGGCCGGTCAGATGCAGCGCCTCGGCGGTGGCGGCGACCGTGCCGTGCACCGAGAAGGCCCGCAGCAGACTCAGCCGGCGGACATCGAGCATTAAGTCTTCCTTCTCCTTTGTGGAAGAAATAGTAACTGGATCTTTGTCATCCTAGTCGGAACAGTGGAACCCGTGAAGCCTCCCGCCCCGTCTCCCCGTGTCCTCGCCCTCACCGGCACCGTCGTGCTCTGGGCCTCGGCCTTCCCCGCCATCCGCGTCGGGCTGGAGGGGCTGGGCGTCTCCGCCCTGTCCTTCCTGCGGCTGGCCGTGGCGTCGGCCGCGCTCGCCGTGGCAGCACCCCTGCTCGGCGTCCGCCGACCGCGGCGGCGCGACGTGCCGCTCATCGCGTTGTGCGGCCTGACCGGCATGGCGGCGTACCAACTGCTGCTCAACTGGGGCGAGGTCCACGTCCCCGCCGGGACCGCCAGCCTGCTGGTCGCCCTCGCCCCCGTGTTCAGCGTGCTCCTCGCGACCGTCTTCCTCGGCGAGCCGCTGACCCGCGCCGTCGTCGCGGGCAGCCTCGTGGCGATCGGCGGCGCCGCCGTCATCGCACTCGCCCGAGGCGGCGCGCACTTCACCGCGGGAGCGCTCGTCGTCCTCGGCGCCGCCGTCGTCCAGGGCGTCTACCACGCCGCCACCAAGCCGCTGCTGCGCGGCCGTACCGGGCTGGAGGTCGCCTGCTACGCCATGTGGGCCGGCACCCTGATGCTGCTGCCGCTCGCCCCGGGCGCCGTACGGGCCGCGGCCCACGCCCCCGGCTCCGCGCTCGCCTGCGCGGTCTACCTCGGCCTGCTGCCGTCCGCACTGGGCTTCGTGATCTGGGGGTACGCGGTCGCTCGGCTCAGTCTCGCGACCTCCACGGCGGCCCTGTACCTCGTACCGCCGGTGGCCCTCCTCGTCGCCTTCGCATGGCTGGGCGAGACCCCCCGGCCCGCCGAACTCGCGGGCGGTGCGATCGGTATCGCGGGCGTCGTCCTGATCAACCGCGGGCGGCCCGAGGCGCCCGGGGCCGGCCGGCGGCCGCGTCAGCGGATCGCGAGGACCAGGGCCACGACGTAGTGCTCGTCCACCATGCCGTCGGGGAAGCGCCGGGCCAGGTGCTCCCGTTCGGCGGCGAGGAAGGCCCGGGAGCGTTCCTCGCCGATCACCAGGAACGCCGACTGGGTGCCGATGTTCGCCAGGTGCACCTCGACGGGCACCCGCCGGGACCACGGCACGCGGAGCTCGGCGAAACCGGGTCCGTCCGGCAGACGCCCCGACCGGGGGTGGGACAGCGCCGCGAAGAAGCCGCGCAGCCGCTCCTGCTCGGCGGCGATCCACGGCACCGAGGTGTCCGGGTCGTTGCGCCACAGCGCGAACGCGCCGCCCGGCCGCAGCACCCGCAGCGCCTCCGGCACCGATCGCCGCGGATCGGTCCAGTGCCACGCCTGGGCGTACGTCACGAAGTCGAAGGCGCCGGAGGCCAGCGGCAGCCGGTCGCCGTCGCCCCGGACCAGGGCGACGTCCGGCAGGTTGCGGTGCAGTTCCGCGGCCATGCCGTCGCCCGGCTCGACGGCCACGACCCGGGCGCCGCGCTGGTGCAGCAGCGCGGTGGCGATGCCCGTCCCCGCGCCCACGTCGGCGACCAGGGCACCGCTCAGCGGGCGCCCCGCCAGCTCCTCCACGGCGTCGAGGAGGGCCGGCGGGTAGGAGGGGCGGTTCGCGGCGTACCGTCCGGCGGCCCGGTCGAAGGAGCGGGCACGTGGTGAACTGGTCATACCCCCATGATCCTCCGCGCCTGGCCGCCCGCGGCGGCCGGTCAGTCCCAGCGTCCCGAGCCGTAGCCCCCGGCACCCGCGGCGGGACGGATCCACCGCGTGGCCAGGAACGCGAGGCAGCTGACGGCGACGATCAGCAGACCGGGACCGATGCCGCCGCCGCTGCCGATCGCGCCCAGCGCCGTCGGGTCGCTCGCGGTGCCCGGGTAGACCGGCGCGCCACCCGGCGCCGTCGGGGCCCCGGGCACCCCCGGAGCCGCCTGCTGCCCGCCCTGACCGTTGCCGGAGCCGCCGGAACCGCCGTTCGCGCCGCCGCCCGCCTCACGGGTGGGTGTGCCTGCGGAGGCTGGTGGCTGCGCGCCCGGCGTCCCGCCGCCGGCGGCCGGCGCCGGGGCGTCACCGCCGTCCGTGGCGCGCGGCAGGCTCACACCGAGTGCCGCCATCGCCGTGGTCACCGGCTGGAAGAACGTGATGCCGCCCGCGGTGCAGTCACCGCTGCCGCCCGAGGTGATCCCCAGTGCGAATCCCTGCGCGAAAAGGGGGCCGCCGCTGTCACCGGGCTCGGCGCACACGGAGGTCTGTATGAGACCGCCGACCGTCCCCTCCGGGTAGTTGACCGTCGCGTTCAGCCCGGTGACCTGACCGGAGTGCAGCCCCGAGGTGCTGCCGCTGCGGAAGACCTCCTGCCCCACGAACGGGTCGGCAGCTCCCGTGATGCGGACCACGCGGCCCTGGCCGACCCCGACGACGCTGCTGTGGTCCGAGCCGTCGTTCTGGTACTGGACGAGCGAGAAGTCGCCGCCGGGGAAGGAGGCCGAGACGGTGGTGCCGACGGGCTTGGTCCCCTGGTTGTCGGCGAACCAGCCGGTGCCCGGCGGCCCGCAGTGACCGGCCGTCAGGATGAAGTCGGTCGTGCCGTTGGTGACGTTGAAGCCCGCCGAACAGCGGCTGCCCCGGGTCAGGATCGGTGCGGCCCCCGCGGTCCTGGTCGTGAAGGACGCCCCGGTGCGCTCCATGCGCACCTGCCCGCCGATGCCGTCCGCCACCGACTGCAGGCGCGCCCACTCCTCGGCGGAGACCGTGCTGTCGGCCAGCACCAGGACCTCGTTGGAGACGGGGTCGACCGACCAGGCCGTACCGGGTACGCGCGGGGCATCGCCCAGTGCGCCGGCCGCGTCCTTCAGGTCGCGCATGCTGTAGCGGACGACCTCCGCCCGGGCGCCCGCCTCGGCGACCTCGGCCGCGGAGTCCTGGTCGGTCACGGCGACCACCGGGCGGCCCTGGTCGTCGACCCAGCTCCCGCCCGTGCGCGCGTCGCCGAGACGTGCCGCCAGATCCCTGGCGAGGCCCGCCGCGTCCGGCGCGGCCTGTGGGCCCTGCGCGCCGTCCGGGGCGTCCAGCACCTGGCTGCCGCCCCCGGTCCGCGTGCCGTCGGGGGCCGCCCCGAAGGCCTGCGACATCATCACTCCGCCGCAGACGACTCCCGCGACGGCCACGAGCCGCAGCGCGCGCTGCACCTGACGCCGTTTGCGCCTCACCGTGCCCCCAATATCCGCTTCCGTACCTGCAGGTCACCGGCATGTGCTGCCGCGGATCCCGGCGGGGACCCGGCCTTCCATACGTGCGGGGAAGCCGCAGTGCTCACCGTTCGCGGCGACGATGCGGAACGCGCCCGGGTGCCCGGCCCGGCGAAGCGCTCTATCGTGGCCGGGTCGCCGCAGCCGGCGATCCACCGAGCCATCAAGGAGTGACATGGGCGGTCAGTTCGAGGCGGTCGTCGAGGTCGGCCGTCCCGTGGCGGAGGTCTTCGCCTTCCTCGCGGACGGGCGCAACGACCCCAAGTTCAGCCCCCGGGTGCAGGAGATCGTGCGCACGCCGGACGCGGCGACCGCGGTCGGCACGGTGTTCACCAGCATCGTGAAGGACGCCGGGATGAAGTCCCACCGGGAGTTCCGGATCACCGAGTTCGACCCGCCCAACCGGATCCGCTGGACCGAGCAGTCGAAGAACCTGGTCACCGCCGAGGGCGGTTACGACCTTGAGCCGGTCTCCGAGACCACCACCCGGGTGCGGATCTTCAACCACCTGGAAGGGCACGGCCTCGGGAAGCTGCTGGTGGGAGTGGCGCTGAGCGCCGCGCGCAAGGACGCCCCGGCGTTCGGGCAGCGGATCAAGGCCGCCGTCGAGGCCTCCTGACCCGGCATGCCCATCCCGGCATCCTGATCCGGCATGCCGCCCGTGACGTTGCGGGCGGCGGACGCGGGTCACCCGGGCCCGCCGCCGACAGCGGACCCGGGTGACGTGCTCGGCGGTCGCGCCCGCCGGGCCTGCCGCGCCCGGCGTGCGGGTGGCACGGAGGATCAGTAGCGGAGCACCGCGGCGATCCGGTCGTGCTCCGCGAGGCCGTCCGGCGGTACGAAGCGGACCTCGGCGCCCTTGTCGAGCGCGGCCTCCACGAGTTCGTCCACGATGTCCTCGCGGACGCCCTCCTCGAAGCCGCCCGCCTCCGGCGCGGCACCGTCCACCGGGATGAGGTGACCGTCGCTCAGGCGCACGGTGCGCTGGAAGTCCTCCTCGACCACGATGAGTTCGGCGCGGCCCTCGCGCACGGACTCCCACACCTCGTCCAGCCCGGCCGCGAAGGTCCTGCGGCTCCGGGCGTCCACCAGCCTGCGGCCGGTCCGTTCGGCCTCCCGCTCGGCGAACTCCTTCTGCGCCGGGGCGAGTTCCTGGAGCAGCGTCTGCGCGGGGCCGCCCGCCAGGCCGCCCTTGTGCACGACCGCAACCGCGGCGTCGGCGGCCGTGCCGACCTCCTTGAGCAGGGCGACCGCGTCCGGCAGGCCGACCAGGTACAACGGCCGGCCGTCGGTGGCCAGGAGCGAGGCGAGCGCACTGTCGACCGACCGCAGGAACCGACGCGTCTCCTCGTCCCGGAACGTGCTCGGGTGGTCCCCGACCTGCTCCTGCCGTTCGGGGTCCCACTGCACGGGGTCGGGCTCCAGCGGGAAGCCCTGCGCGCCCTGGGGGTGCAGCGACTGACCGCTGCCGCTCCACAGCGTGGCCCGGTCGGCCGCCACCGTGAGTACCCAGTACGGGCGGGCCCTGGCCTTCGCGGCGACCAGGTTGCGGGTGAGGAAGCTGTCGCTGAGCACCACGCGCTCGGGGACGGCCCGCGGCAGGGTCCAGATCTGGTGGTCCCGCTCCGTGGCGTACATGACGAGCCCGTCCAGCGAGTAGCGCAGGTCGACCTCGGCGGCGGCGGCCTTGAGCTGGGTCTTGATGGCCATCCGGGCCCGGCGGGACGCCTCGGGATCGTGCTCGATCCGGCGTTCGGCCTCGGCGAGAAGATTGCGCAGCCGTACGGCGTCCTGGGCGTTGTCCGGTTCGCGCCGGTGCGTCGGCATGGTCAGCGACACCGCCGGGTACGGCCTGGTCGCGCGCAGTTCTCGCAGGGTGCCGACCGTCAGGGCATCGGTTTCCATGATCGCCTCCCTGAGGGGTCCGCGGTTGCTCCCCGCGGAGGGGGGCAGCCCCACACCCCGAGCCTCGCACACCAGCCGGGCCGCCGCCTGCCGGGGACGGCCCGGTCGGCGCGGCGTTCAGGCGCCGTTGCGGTGGTGCGCGCCGAAGCCGGAGTCCCAGGCCCACATGTGCGTGCAGCCGGGGCACTGCAGATGCACCACGGGCCCCTTGCTCGACAGCAAGTAGCGCCAGTGGTCGGGGCAGTTGCGGCCCGCGGCGCAGGTGGCGCACTCCCGGTGGTCAGCACAGCGCGGGCAGGGGACCCACGCCCGGCGGCCGGGGTCGGCCGTCGGATCAATCGGAAGCAGCACCGTCGTCCTCCCCGGCCGCCTCACGGGGCGGCAGCACACCGGCGGCCACGAGCGTGCGGTACACCGCCTCCTGCTCCTCGTCGAGGCCGGAGTAGAGCAGCCGGTACGCCGCGTCCTCCTCGCGGAGCACGGCCAGCGGGTCCCATTCGTCGCCGAGGGCGGCGAGGACCTCGGCCCGGCGGCGGGTCTCGTGGTCGGTGAAGTCCAGCTCGAACGCGTGGAGGCGGTCCGGGGTGTCGTCGTCGTTCATGTCGCCCGCTCCCGGGGCAATCGGGGATGAATCCACTCTGTGTAACAAAGTGTCGTGCCCTGGGGAAAGCTTTTCCCGCCTCGATGTGACGAACTGCATGCGGCTCCGCCGCTGGTCAGGGACGTACCAGCGGCGGAGCGCCAGGGGGCCGGGCGCCGCTCAGGAGCGCCGGGCGGCCTTGCCGCGGACCGTCCCGAAGGACAGCAGCGGCCTGCGAGCGGCCGGTTCCGCGGCCTTGGTCCCCTTGCCGGCTCTCGCGGTCCTCCCGCTCCTCCCGCTCCTCCCGGTCTTCCCGGTCCCCGCGGTCTTGCCGGTCTTCCCGGCCGGGCCGCTCCCGCGGCCCCGGAACGCCTTCGTGATCCTCGACGTCCTGGTGCCGTCCGCGGGCTTCGCCGCCGGAGCCGGATCCTGCGCGGGGGCCGCCGGGCGGACGGCGTGCACGGCCCGGCCGAGGCGCCGACCGAGGAGCAGGTAGCCCAGCAGGGCACCGGCGGTGTTCATGATCACGTCATCGACGTCGAAGGCACGGCCCTGCACCACGGCCCCCTGCGCCAGCTCCACGAGGACCATGACCAGCCCGGTGGTCACCACCACGCGCAGCGCACCGCGGGCCTTCGGCGCCAGCACCGGGAGCAGCACGCCGAAGGGCATGCCCAGCAGCACGTTCCCGCCGACCTGCCGCACGGCGCCCGCCACCGTGTACCGCTCGTAGTACTGCCGCAGTGAGGCGCCCGGCTGCAGGTTCGCGTGCGCGAGCCCCTCGGAGGCGTACGACGGCGCGAGCGTCGCCCGGGCGAGCACCGCCCCGAACGCGACCATCGCCACGAACGCGAGCGCCATCGCCGCCCACCGGGCCAGCGCGGCCAGTGGTGACCGCCGCCCCTCTCCCGGTGCTTCCGACGTACGCCCGCGCACCGCCCATCGAGCCACGGACTTCCCCCTCCTCTGGTCTGTTCCCGGACATGGTCTCCCCGTGTCACAGACCGGATACCCCGAGCGCCCGCCACGATGCCGGGCAACCGCCGTGCCGCGCCGGTCAACTCGGCGGCGCCGCCTGCTGAGGGGGCGGCGGTGCCGCCGGGGGCGGGTCACCGCCCGCGCGGCCGGTCGCCGGCACCAGGGCGGTCGACCGGCTGATCGCCAGGACGGCCGCGTCGTCGCCGAGGCAGCCGCCCGCGTAGGCGAGCAGGTCGGCGCACAGGCGCTCCACCAGCGCCTCGGGATCACCGTCCGGCTGCCCGGCCAGCCGACCGGTCAGGGGGTAGAACGCCCCGGAGACGTCCCGCGCCTCGACGACACCGTCGGTGTACAGCAGCAGGGTGTCGCCCGGCCCGAAGGCGAACGTGCGCACGGTGGGCTCCCCGCCGGCCCCGCCGGCGAACTGCGTCAGCCCCAGCGGCGGCGCGGGAGCGGGCATGTCCAATGAGGTCACGCGGCCGTCGTGGAGGACCAGCGGCGGCGGATGACCACAGGTGACGAGGCGGACCACCGGCTCGTCGTCCGGGATGTCGGCGACCACCGCGGTGACGAACGACTCCGCCTCGTCGCCGGCCGGCTCGGCCTCCGCGGCGGGATCGCACAGCTCCGACGCGAGGGCCTGCTCCAGCCACAGGACCAGGGCCGGCAGCTCCGCCTGCCGATGGGCCACGGCCCGGAAGGCGCCCAGGGTCAGTGCGGCCTCGTTCACCGCCTCCATGCCCTTGCCGCGGACGTCGCCCACGATCACCCGGGTCCCGCTGTCCGTCCGAACCGCCGCGTACAGGTCCCCTCCGATCTGCGCCTCCGCCTCCGCGGCGAGGTACACCGAGGCGATGCGCAGCGGTCCGATGCTCCGGGGGATGGGACGCAGCAGCACCCGCTGCGCGGTCTCGGCCACCGAGCGCAGCCGGATCACCTGCTGCTCGTGCGTGACACGCAGATGGGCGAAGAAGGTCGCCAGCACCGACATCAGGGCCAGGGTGGCGATCTGCGCCGAGTGGTTGAGGTCCAGGGGCGTCGTGCGCATCCCCGCCACGACGATCTGCGCGGCGACCGCGACCCCGCCCACGATCGCGGTCGTCCGGGGCCCCGCGAACGACGCGGTGATCGCCGGGGCGGCCACCAGGAACGGCCCCAGATGGACCTCGGGCGGAGCCATGACGTCGACGACGGTGACGAGCAGGATCAGCCCGAGCATGGCGGCCACCAGCAGATGCCCAAGCCGCCACGACCGCCCCCACCGCCCCAGGCGTCGTGCAACGTCCATGACTCTTGGATACACCCGCGTCCACCGCCCTGCGCGCCCGTGGCCCCGGCGCCTCAGGACCGCCACTTCTCCCGGACCAGCACCTCCCGGATGCGCCAGCCCGCCCCGGTGTGCCGCAGACCGAAGGTGTAACGGCCGCCGCACACGAAGTTGGGCGCGGTCGGCTTCGTCCCCGGGTCGTCCAGCCGCATGGGGTTGACGTAGTCGGCCAGCGCCTCGGCCGACGGCGGATCGAGGACGATCCGGCGGTTGACGATCAGGTGCTGGCGCACGGGGAACAGCCGCATCGTCGAGGCGAGCCAGTCGGCGACCTCGCCGGCGGGACCGGCGATGCCGCCCGCGGAGGTGTAGTCGGCCCGGCCGTCCGGGGCGAAGAGCGCGACGTACGCCGTCCAGTCGCCGTCGTCGACGGCCGCCGCGTAGCCGCTGATCAGCTCGTCCACGGCCAGCCGGTCCAGCAGGGTCTCCCACTCCGCTCGCGTCGTCATCGGCACAGTGTTGGGCACGCGGGGCCAAGAGCCAAGACACGTGCGGGGGTCAACCGTGCCGGGCCGCGCCCCGCGACGTCACTCCGGCAGCGGGATGCGCATGCTCACCGACCCCCGCAGATCCAGCCACGCGGCGGACGGCCCGCGGACCAGCCGCAGGATCACGGTGTCGCAGCCGGGGCAGCGTGCCACGAGCCCGGGGGCGTGGTCGTACACGCGCAGCGTCGCCACCGGCCCGGTGCGCCCGCAGCCCGTGCAGCGGCCCTCGGCGGCCGTCATGTCCACCGCGAAGATCTCCCCGAGCGGTCCGGCCAGCGCGTTGCCGTCGGTGTACGCGTCCGTGCCCTGTGCGCTCATCCCAGCCTCCCGTCGGCCCGGCCGTCCCGGCGCCACCCACCCTACGCAGCCGACGCCCACCCCGCCCGCGCACGGTCGCTCGCCCCTGGTGAACGACGCCGACGCGGTCGAGCAGCCACTCGCCCAAGGCGCCGACCCCTCGCCCCAGGACCACCGGGGACTCACCCCGCTGCGCCTTGCCGCGGAGGGGTCGACCACCGACGCGATCAGGGTGCCGACGACCTGATCGCCCTGTTGCGTGCCCACGGAGCCGACCTCCATGGGCCGAACACCAACGGCCGTACCCCGCGGGGCGCCGCGCGCACCATCGCCGGCCATGATGTGGCCCGGTTCTTCCGGGACCGGTGCGGCGAAGCGCGGCGTCAGCGCAGTTCGAACGTGAGCAGCGGCTCGGCGAACACGGGCGCCGGTGTGTCGGGGTCCGCGGCGACGGCCTGCTCCAGGCGGCGGAAGCCGGACTCCACCTCGTCGGGGCCGAGTTGGGCGAAGAACGAGAGGGTGCGCAGGCGCAGGCGCTCCAGCATGTCGCCGCGGGTGCCCGGGGACGGCTCGGTGACCGTCCCGTAGTCGACGACCTTCCAGCCGACGGACGTGAACATCGCGATGACCTCGTGCAGCGGCTGGAATATCGAGGCGTCCACCTCGTATCCCCGCGGGAAGTGCTCCAGCCACCACGGCCGGGGATGGTGGTCACTGAAGTTCGCGCGCAGCAGCAGCCGCCCACCGGGCCTCAGCACCCTGGCCAGCTCCCGCGCCGCCCGGGGCTTGTCCTGTACGTGGTGCCAGGAGAGGAACATCAGGGCGTAGTCGGCGCTGCCGGACGGCACCGGCATCTCCTCCGCGCTGCCCGCCAGGTACCGCACCCCGGGGCCCTCGGACTGCGCCTGTGCGACCTCGCGCATCCGGACCGACGGCTCGACACCGATGACCGGCCCGAAGGCCCGCGCCAGCGCGGGGGTGAACCTGCCGGTCCCCGAGCCCACGTCCAGCCCCGCCAGCGGACGCCGTCCGGGCAGCACGGCCTCGAAGGCGTCCAGCCACACGCCGAGTTGGCGAGCGGACAGCGCGCGGCCGCGCGCGTAGTCCCGGTACTGCTCCTTGTCGTAGTCGATCGTCCTCATAGCCTCTCCCCCGTCGGCCGGCCGACCACAAGCGTCGTCCTGATAGGTCAAGTCGACATATCGGGACGATATGCGGGGCGGCGGCGCCCGGCAAGAGGGCCCGCCCGGGCGGGGGTTCGGTGACCGAACCCCGCCTCCGGGAAAACCTCTTGCCCGGCCACCCGCCGGTTGCGCATCATCTCCGGCATGGATCTGTGAACAGTGGCGCATGCGCGGAATGAGGACGGGTTCGAGTCACTCCCCGTCCCGCTCCGCCGTACCGCCCGAAGCCCGCACCGTGTGATCGGCGCGAGCTGCGGGCTTCCTTCACGCGACGTGATCTGCGACGTCGCGCGGGCCGGCGTGCCCCGCTCTGCGGCGCCGGCCGTACGCCACTGATTCCGGGAGGCACCCCGCGACGCCGCACGGCGATGCGCGGTGCCTCCCGCGCAAGCCCTGGAGCTCGCCGAAGCCATGAACGAATCCAGTAGCAGCCGTGTGCCCGCTGAAGCCGGCGGAGCCGACGTCGACCGGAAAACACTGTGGGTGGTCCGGGAACTCGGTCTGCCCGCCATCGTCAAAGCGTGCGTCGCGTGCAGGTCCACGCGGCACCGTCCCACCGGGAAGATCCGCGTGAACGCGAACGGCAAGCTCCTCGACGTCTGGATGCTGATCTGCTGCGCGCTGTGCGGACGCACGTCGAAGATCCCCGTCCACGAGCGCATCCATGTGCAGGCACTCGAGGGCGAACGGCTGCGGAGGTTCGAGAACAACGATCCGGCCATGGTGCGGCAACTGGCGATGGACGGGGAACTGGCGGGCAGGGCCTCGTACCGGCTCGACTGGAGCGGCACATGGGAGCTGGAGACCGACATGCCGTTCTATGAGCCCGACCCCGCGGACCCGCTGCCGCTCGAGGTCGTCGTCGGATTCGAACTCCCGGCGCCCATCAGGGTCGAGAACCTCCTCACGACCGGCTTCGGCCTGAGCAGGTCCGCCGTGCGGGGCATGGCCGCCGCCGGACGGCTGCGCCTGCCCGTGGCCCTCGACGCGAAGGTACGCGAGGACTTCACCCTCTGTGTCGTCACGACCCCGCCGCCGTCACGAGGCGCGGAGCGGCGTATGTGACCGACCTACCCGGCCCGCCGGTACCCGCGCCGGCTGGACCGGCGCGGGGTCGGCGGACCCTGGAGACGGCCGGACCGCGGTCGTGGGCGGCCCGGGTCGGGTCCGCGGGCCGCCCGCCTATTCGCCGGCCCGGCCGGTCCCGGCGTAGACGCGCAGGTCCGAGCGCCTGGTCGGCACCTTCCAGCGCCGGAAGGCCTCCATCGCACCGGATGGCAAGGCAGGCTCGTCCTGGTCGACGACGAAGCGCACGACACGCTGCTGCACGTCGCTCAGGTCGTCGAAGGACTGCGGCGGTTCGGCGGGATCCCCCGGGAAGACCGTCGTGAACAGCATCCGCGCCGTGTAGTACCTGTCGTAGAACGCTTCGACGCCCGTGCAGCCGGCCAGGCCGATCAGCATGGCATCGACCGCCCGGAGCGTCGTGGCCCCGGACGTTTCGGCCAGGGCCATCGCCGCGAGACCGCTGTACGAGCCGCTCAGGAACGACATGGTCGCGGTCTTCTCGGGGGGCCGGGCGACGGCCTGCGTGAGCACGTCGACGACGGCCGGACCGGCGATGCCGAACCGCGTCAACGCGAACGCGGAGGCCCAGCGCAGCTCGACGATCGGGCTGTCCAGGTAGGGGGCGATGAAGGTGACGGTCGCCGGCTCACCGAGCAGACCGAGGGCGACTAGCCCCGTCGCCGCCGCGCCGGGGGCGACTTCATCGGCGACGAAGGCCTTCAGGAGTGGAATCGATGTCGCCGCGGACTCGGGGAACCACGCCAGCAAGCGCGCCGTCATGGCACGCAGTTCAGGGCTGTCCGAGGTCAGCAGGACGGCCAGCGCGGGAAGCGCCTCCCGGACGGCGTCATAGGAACGCACCACCGCTTCGGCGGCGACGAGCACATGCGCCCAGGTCTCCTCGCGGTCCTCCCGCTGCTCGTCGTCCGCCGCCTCGCCGATCCATCGAGCCCAGATGTCGGCTTCGCCGCGCAGATTCTCCAGGGCGACGCGGTCTTCCCGGGGGTCATAACCGTTCGGCAGGTAGTTGTTGTCCAGCCCGATCGCGATGGCGACCAGCAGACCGACGCACCGATGCCTGTCGGCCGATCTCGGATTGAGTGCCATCCGCACGAGGAATGGAACGGTGTACACCGCGGCCTGCGACCGCGTGCCCTGGTGCACGATGTGGTTCGCGAGCAGCGCACTCGGCGGGTACCCGTCCTCCAGGACCCCCGCCTGCATCGCCCGGAGGTGCCCGGGGACGTCGTCGGCCATGCCGTAGGAGTGCTGCAGACTGGCCCAGGGCACATCGTCCAGGCCGGCGAGGGGTCCGTCATCCGTCACAGCGGCAGATCCTGGCACACCAGGATGGGGCCCACGACGGGCTGGGCGGCGTGACGGGGATCTTCGGCCGGCCGTGCCGATCGTCCCGACACCGGCAGGGGCGCGGCGGGGATAGCCTCGGGCCATGCCGAGCTTCGAGATCACATCGATAGGTACGGTCCGGAATGACCGGACGGACGTGCAGCACACCGACAACTGGGGTGCCGTCCGCAGCACGATCACCGTCGACGAGCGCTTCGGCGAGGCCTGCCTCCAGGGTCTGGAGGGCTTCTCCCACGTGGAGGTCCTCTTCGTCTTCGACCAGTTCCCGGAGCTCGACGACCACCGCGAACCCCGCCCGTACCGCGGCCGCTCCGACCTCCCGCCGGTCGGCGTCTTCGCCGGCCGGGGCCCCCGCAGGCCGAACCGCATCGGGGTGACGTCCTGCGCCATCGAATCCGTCAAGGGCCGCGAACTGACGGTGGTGGGCCTCGACGCGGTCTCGGGCACCCCGGTCATCGACCTGAAGCCGGCGATGGAGGAGTTCCGCCCTCTGGACGTCAGGCAGCCGGAATGGGTCAGCCGCCTGATGTCGGAGTACTTCCAGCCGTAGGACGAGGCGACGAAGCCGATCGCGTCCCCGGGATGTCGGTGCCTTCGGATACTGTCCGGGCCCGCCCTTGGAAGGAGCAGTCATGGACACGCGCACGGGCTGGTCGGGAGTCCGGGAACGTGTGATCGCGGTGGAGGAGGCCGAGCGTCGGGCAAGCGGTCGGGGGACATCCCCCCACCCGGTCTTCGAACCCGTCCTGACGGCCGCCGAGATCGCCGAGGTCGAGGCGCAGTACGGTGTCGAGCTCCCCGACGAGTACCGCACGTTCCTTGCAGAGGTCGGCGCCGGCGGACCCGGACCCGCATTCGAGCTGGCGTCCTTGCGCCGGGTCGACGGGACATGGGGGTGGATCTGGGCAGGGTGTGATCCCATGGTGCTGGACGCGAGCGGGCCGTTCGTCGAGACCGCAGACTGGGCCGACCGTCAGGTAGCCACCCTGCACGCCGCCGGGTACGAGCCCACCACTCGTGACGATGACGACGACTACCTGGACGATTACCGCAGTGCCTTCGGCGACACCGGCGAAGCGGACTGGTTCGAGGAACGTGTGCGGGGCGCGATCCTCATCAGCGACAACGGATGCGGGATGAGCGGCTGGCTCATCGTCGTCGGCCCGCACCGCGGTGAGCTCCGGGACCGGGACTGCGGGGGCAACCCGCCCTTCGAGCCGTGCGTCGACGCCTCAGGCGAGCGCCACACCTTCCGCACCTGGTACCTCGAATGGCTCGAGGAGCGCGAGAGAGAAGCGTGAGGGTCGCCCGCTGCCGGCGACCCCCGGTGTCAACGCACCGTGCGGGAAGGGGATCCGGGGTCGTGCGAGCGCCACGCGCCCGGCGGCCGGCCGGCACCCTGCGCGAGCAGCCACGTTGTGACCCGCACCAAGGCGCGCGCCGAGTCGACGGGAGTGTCGTACGAGCGCCCGGTCTCGGCAACGGTGTGCCCGCCGCAATCCGTCCCGCGGTCGCACGGCACCCTGACCTCCGCCTCGACCTCCCACGGCGGACCCCAGTTCAGATCCCAGAGGCAGCGGCGCGGGAAGTACAGCCGCGCGTGAAAGGAGACCGCGGGTAGCTCTACGGAACCGAAGACTCCCGCGAGCACGAAGCCGTCGACGCGGTGGTACTCCAGGCCGCCACCGGTGTGACCGGCCTGGACGCCGAGCTGCCCGGCCAGCCGGGAGACGTGCTCATCGGCGTCGACGAGCGCTTCACGTACGGCGTCGATGTCCCCCGGATCCGGAAACACCCAGCGCACATCGCCTCGCCCGAGCGGGACGGCTTCCTCCACCGGCACAAGTCTGCCCGCATGCGGAATCAAGGCCAAGGCCCGACCACCCGCAGGCGCTGTCGGTTGCGCTCGCGGTCGGTCCACGATCGGGGGAGCGCCATGGGCGGGACCTTCGGGCCGAGCCGGCTGGACGCGGCGACGCGGGCGATGCTGGAACACGCCGGCTGGTGGCCCGACCGCCACGCCGACATGGCCGGGGAGGCGCGGGAGTTCACCGACTGGGGCCTGCCGATGCATCCGCTCGCCCGATCGATCCTGGAGGCGCTGCACGGGCTGACCGTGGAGCCCGTGGGACCCGTCGGGGCCAACTTCCACGTCGAACCGCTGCGCTTCGCCCCCGACCCGGCGGCCGGCCGGGAGGTCCTCGCGGAGTTGGACGCCCGCTTCGGCCCCCTGGGCTTCTTCCCCGTCGCGCTCATGTACGTCGACGGTCTCTACGTGTCGGCGAGTGGTACCACGGTCTGCCACACCCAGTGGGAGCACTGGCTGGTCGCGGAGTCCTTCGAGGAGGCGCTGGACCGCCTGATCTGCCTCACGGGGGAGGTCCGGCGATTCGCGCGGTCCTGAACGGACCGGAAGCCGTGCCCGGCGTCGCCGCCCCCGGATAATGCGTGGCCCGTCCCCCGCCGCACATGCCAAGGTGGAGCCACCGAAGGGGTGTAGCTCAGCCCGGCCAGAGCAGCGGACTCCAAACCCGCATGCCGCAGGTTCAAATCCTGCCGCCCCTGCAAGCGATGGACGCGTTCCCGGCCGGTCCCGGCCGGTCCCGGTCGGTTCCGGCCGGTAACGCGCGCCGCACGCACGCCTATCCCTCGTCCAGGCAGAGGCAGAAGGGGTGGCCGGCCGGGTCGAGGAGGACGCGGACGTTCTCCCGGGGCTGATGGCCTGAGAGGGAGGCGCCCAGGGCGAGCGCGTCGGCGACGGCGGCCTCGAGGTCGCCGACCTGGAAGTCGAAGTGCATCATGGGCCGCTGGTCGCCGTCGGCGGGCGGCCATGTGGGGGGCCGGTAGTCGTTCGCCTGCTGGAACACCAGGTAGGCCGGGCCCTCGGGAGCTGCGACGACGGACGTGCCCGGTTCCTCGTGGACGACGGGCCATTCGAGCAGCCCCGCGTAGAAGGCCGCCAGTGCCGCGGGATCGGGCGCCTCGACTGCGGTGCCCCACCACATGCCTCGCGTTCGTGATCGCATCGCCGAAGTCTGTCGCGGCACCCGGGACGTTGTCCACGATCGCGCGCGACCGGGGTTCCGCCTGCGCCGCCGGCGGCCCCGGCAGCGACCCGCGCAACTGGGCCGAACCGAGCCGGCTTCGCCCCCGGGGGTCAGAGCCGGACCGTCATCTCCACGGTCACCTCGTCCCCCGCCGCGATGCCGTGGGGCCTGCGTACGGCGGCCTTCAGCGGCAGCAGGTAGCCGCCGTCCTTGGGGAAGAGGGACGTGGTGAAGGCCGTGTCACCGATGCGTGCCTCGACGGGGACGACGCCCCAGCCGTAGGTGGCCATCGCGGCCACCTCGCGGATGTGGGCGGCCTCCTCTTCGGGCACGGTCGCGAAGTAGTAGGGCGCGGGCCCGCGCCACTCGATCACGCGGCAGTCGAAGACGAGCTCCATGGTGTCCGTCCTGTTCCTGGAGGGCGGCAAGACCGCCTCAGCGTACAGACGGCTCCCGGAAGTGAGGGGGATAAGTCCGGTTAAGCGTTACTGATGGGGTTTCAGGAGTCAAACATGTTGCCGATCGATTCACTTCCCATGGGTGAAACCGCAGGGCAACAAGGTGACTTGAGCCTAGAATGGGGGCTCCGCGATCACCCCGCGTCCAGGGCGTGGGCAGGACTGTGAGGAACCGGATGAGCCAGGAGCGAGAACCGCTGCCGACCGCGATCGACACCGGGATTCCCAGCGTCGCCCGGATGTACGACTTCCTGCTCGGGGGCAAGGACAACTACGCCGTCGACCGCGAGGCCTCCGAGGAGCTGCTCAAGGTCGTCCCGAGCACCAAGGAACTCGCGGTCAACAACCGCAGGTTCCTGCAGCGCGTCGTGGGCGTGCTCGCCCGCGACTACGGGATACGCCAGTTCCTGGACCACGGGTCCGGCCTGCCGACGCAGGACAACGTCCACCAGGTCGCCCAGCGCATCGACCCGGCCTCGCGCGTCGTCTACGTCGACAACGACCCGATCGTGCTGGCGCACGGCCGCGCGCTGCTGGAGGAGAACGAGAACACGGCCGTCATCCAGGCCGACTTCCGTGACACCGACGGCATCTTCGGCAACCCCGAGGTGGAGCGGCTGATCGACTTCAGCCAGCCGGTGGCCGCCCTGTTCGTCTCGGTGATGCACTGCATCCCCGACGAGGACGACCCGGCAGGACTGGTCAGGCGCGTCGCGGAGCGTCTGGCGCCGGGCAGCTTCATGGTGGTGTGCCAGCTGGTCAGCGAGGACAAGTCGGTGCGCGACTTCGTCACCGAGTTCATGGACGCCAGCACCCAGGGCAACTGGGGCCGGGTCCGCCAGGAGAGCGACGTCCACGGCTTCCTCGACGGTCTGCAGATCCTCGAGCCGGGGCTCGTCGAGGTGTCCACCTGGCGCCCCGACACCGACCTGGCGCCCCGTCAGGCCACCCAGGAATGGATCGAGTTCGGCGGTGTCGGCCGCAAGGCCTGAGCACGTGAGGGACCCCGGGCCGCAGCGGCCGGCCCGGGACCCGCGTCACCTCACGACAGCTGCTTGAGGAAGTCCCTCAGGAAGCTCGGCGTGCGGACGGGCGGCTCGGCCTCGGCGCTGAGGCGGTCCATGACGGCCAGGTAGTTGTCGACGTCGTCCTGCTTGTCCAGGTACAGCGAGCTGGTGAGCTGCTCCAGGTAGACGATGTCGGGCAGGTCCGGCTCCAGGAAACGCAGGATCGTCACCGGCCCGCCCGCGGTGGCGAGGCCGCCGACGCTGAACGGCGCGACCTGGAGCGTCACGTTGGGCAGCGCGGCCACCTCGATGAGCCGCTCCAGCTGCCGCGACATCACCTCGGCGCCGCCCAGCGGACGGCGCAGCGCCGCCTCGTCCACGACCGCCCACAGCCTCGGCGGGTTGGTCCCGGTCAGCAGGTGCTGGCGTTCCATGCGCAGCGCGACCCGGCGCTCGACCTCGACCCCGGACGCCCTGGGGTGCCCCAGCCGGATGACGGCGCGGGCGTACTCCTCGGTCTGCAGCAGACCGGGGACGAACTGCACCTCGTAGGTACGGATGACGGAGGCGGCCTCCTCCAGGCCCACGAGGGTCTCGAACCAGCCGGGGAGCACATCGGCGTAGCGGTGCCACCAGCCCGGCGTGTTGGCCTGCCGGGCGAGCTTGAGGAAGTCCGCTCGCTCCGTCTCGTCGGTCACGCCGTAGAGGGTCAGGAGGTCGGCGACGTCCCGCTCCTTGTAGCCGACGCGGCCCAGCTCGAGACGGCTGATCTTGGCGTGGGAGCCGCGGATCGCGTCACCCGCCGCTTCACGGGTGATGCCCCGGGACTCCCTCAGCCTCCGCAGCTGGGTGCCGAGCACGATGCGCAGCACCGTCGGACCACCGCGCGGGTGCTCCAGGTACTGCCTTATCGACGGTTCGTTGCTCGGCCGCGTCGCGGTCATGCCGGCTCCCGTGGTGACTGGGCGGACCGCCAGTGTCTCACTGAGTGGCGCCCGAATACAGCCGCATCTTATGGCATGCCGACGTTTTGTCAGCCCGTCATGTCATCGAAGTCCCCGTCCTTCACGCCGCCCAGGAAGGCCTCGATCTCCGCGCGCGTGTAGATGAGCGCAGGTCCGCCCGGATGCCGGGAGTTGCGCACCGCGAAGCCTCCGCCGGGCAGCACGGCCAGCTCGACGCAGTTGCCGCTGGGGTTGCTCCGGCCGCTCTTCCTCCAGACCGCGCCGTCGATGTCGGTGGCCGGTACGCCGTTGTCGAACTCCCGCATGGCTACGCCTCCTTGACGGGCCATCTGCACGTGCAGATGCACGTGCAGATGTACTTACCCTTGCACTTACGACTGTAATTGCAGATGTGCTTGCACGGGTAGGGATCCGACGGGGATAGTGGTGGACGCAGACAGCACCGCGCCCCCCGCCCGACAGCTCTGCGGAGTTCCCGATGACCACGCATCCGGCGATCCCTCTCGACTTCGGCCTGACCGAGGACTCGGGGTCACGCTTTGCCGCCTGCGGCCTGAGCGGCGACCTCCACGCCGCAGGTTCCGCGCGGCAGTTCACGCGTGCCACCCTGAGCAACTGGGGGATGCTCGCGATCGTCGACACCGCCTCCGTCGTGGTGTCGGAGATGCTGACCAACGCCGTCCGCTACGGCCTCGACGACCCGGCGTACGCACCGTTGTCCAGCCGGCCGGTCTGGCTGGGCCTGCTGCGCCACGACGAGGCCGTGCTCTGCACGGTCGCCGACCCCGGTACGGGCATTCCGGTGGTGAAGGAACCGGACTGGTTCGCCGAGACGGGGCGGGGACTGCACATCATCGACTCGCTCAGTGAGTCCTGGGGGTGGACACCGCCCGACGAGTCGGGAAAGTCCGTCTGGGCGCTGATCTCCGCGCCCATGTGACTTCCGCCCCGTGGCGTCGCGCAGACCGGACGCCGCGGGACGGGGGAACGGGGGAACGGGGGCCGGAAACGCCGCGGCGGGGCGCCGGGGGGATGCCTCTCCGCGGCCGGACGGCTCCGCGCTCCGTTCGGCTGCTCCGTTCGGCCGCTTCGCGCCGCAGGTTCCCCACGGCCCGGGACGCCCCGGGTGGAACGTGACGAGGGCAACAGCGGTGCGGCGTCCGCGCGGCGGTTCGTGACTGTGCCTTTGCCTTTCCCGGGAGAGGAATTCACCTCCCGTTGGCATACCGCCATTTCCTGGCGCCCGCCGCCCGATTCCGCTTCCGGGGCGTGTGTTAGCGTTCTTGAAGGTTCACGTGTGACAACGATGTCAGATGCTCCGGGCCCGCGGACGCGACCGTCCGCGACCGAAAAGCCCCTGGTCCGAGAGGCCGGCGCTCCCGAAGCCCGGCGTGGCACGCCCGTACTCCGAGTTCCACAGAAAAGCACTGCGAATCATGCAAGAAAGCCGCGCGGTCTGGCTGCCCTATCGGTCCGGCGAATTTCCCGGCCCGCTGCCCGACGGCCTGTCGTACCACTTCTGGGACGGTCTTTCGGCCTTCCCGTCCGATCCCCGGGACGTACGCTTCGTCGTCGTCCCGCCCGTCCCGGCCAAGCAGCACGAGATCCTGGACCGGCTGCTGAACCGTGCCGAGCGGCTCGAGGTCCTTCAGGTCCTCAGCTCCGGACACGACTACCTCGACCCGTTCCTCGGCCTGCTCCCCTCCGGCAGCCGCGTCGCCACGGCGAACGGCGTGCACGGCGAGGCCACGGCCGAGTTGGCGGTGACGCTGCTGCTGGCCGCCGAGCGCGGCCTCGACGACTTCTCCCGCCGGCACGCCCTGGGCCAGTGGCGGCCCCGTGTGTTCCCGACGTTGTCCGGCAAGGAGGTCCTGGTCGTGGGCCAGGGCGCGGTCGGCAGGGGCGTGACGGCCCGGCTCGCCCCGTTCGGCTGCCGCGTGGTCCGGCTGGCACGCACCGCGCGCGACACCGCGGACGGCCACGTGCACGGGTTCGCGGACCTGCCCGGGCTGCTTCCCTCCGCCGACGCCGTCGTGCTGTGCGCGCCGCTGACGGACGAGACCCGCGACCTGATGGACGCCTCCCGCCTCGCCCTGATGAAGGACCGGGCCGTCCTGGTCAACGTGGCCAGGGGGGAACTCGTCGACACGCAGGCGCTGGTGCGGGAGGCGGGGCGCGGGCGGCTGCGCGCGGCCCTGGACGTCACCGCGCCCGAGCCGCTGCCCAGCGGTCACCCGTTGTGGTACCTGCCCGGCATCATGATCACCCCGCATGTGGGGGCCTTCACCGACGCCTTCACCCCGGCCTCCCTCGCCTTCATCACGCGGCAGCTGCAGCGCTACGCGCACGGCGAGCCCCTGGTGAACGTCCTGCCCCTGATGGCCGCCGCGCACTGAGCGGTGGCCGGCCCCCGGGAACCTCCCGGGGGCCGGGGCGCCCGGCGCGTCACCCCCAGGGGGTCGGTGCGTTCGGCCATAAGGAACTCGCCTGGCCTGTCGGGACGTCCTCGCGGCGCCGCGTTGGTGAGATGTCCGGATGGAACTGCGGGAGCTGCGGGTCTTCGTCGCCGTGGCGGAGGAGGGCGGGATGTCGGCCGCGGCGCGGCGGCTGCACGTGAGTCAGTCGGCGCTGTCGCAGACCGTCACTGCCCTGGAGCGGCAACTGGGCGTCAAACTCCTGGTGCGGTCCAGTTCCGGCGTACGGACGACGGAAGCCGGGGCGGTGCTGCTCTCCGAGGCGCGGGCCGTGCTCGTCCGCCATGACCAGGCCGTACGGGCGATGGCGGCCCTGACCTCGCAGAGCGGGGGCACCCTGCGCCTGGGCGTTCCGCTGGAGCTGCCGCCCGACCTGCTCACTCCCGTGCTCAGCGAACTGTCCCGGGCCTACCCGGACACCCGGGTGCAGGCCCGTCATCTGTCCACGGCGGCGCAGCTGGAGGCTTTGCACGCGGACGAGCTGGACGTCGGGCTGATGCGTGAGCGCCCGGCCGGGCCGGAGTTCGACGCGATGCTGGTCGTCAGGGAGAACCTGGGGGTGCTGCTCGCGGCCGGACAGGCGGCCGAACTCGCCGGCCCGCGGGGCGTACGACTGGAGGCCCTGGCGGGGCTGGAGTGGGTCGGTTTCCCCCGCGCCGGGAGCCCCGCCTGGTGGGACGAGCTGACCGCGGTGCTGCGAAGCCACGGGCTGGACGTGGGTCCCGAGACGGGCGCGGTGGAGCCGCTGATCGCGGAGGTGAAGCTCGCGGCCGTGATCACGGGGCGGGCGTTCGCGCTGGCCCCGCCGAACTGGGCGCAGCCGATCCCCGACACCGTCGTGTGGTCGCCGCTGGTCGGAGATCCC
Source organism: Streptomyces sp. NPDC058864 (assembly GCF_042742985.1). Classification (NCBI taxonomy): domain Bacteria; kingdom Bacillati; phylum Actinomycetota; class Actinomycetes; order Kitasatosporales; family Streptomycetaceae; genus Streptomyces; species Streptomyces sp. NPDC058864. The sequence goes on from NZ_JBHYMQ010000017.1 coordinate 109,798, forward strand.
CTGGTCCGCAGGACGTGGGCCGTGTGGCCGTCCAGTTGCCGACGGCGCGACCTCGGCCACTTCATCGCGGCGTTCGAGCAGCCGGCGTCGTCGTAGGCGTCCGCCTACGACGCGGACGGGGACTCGGACGCCGCCTTGGAGGCGGACTCGGAGGCACGGTTCCGGTGCCGGGCGGCCTTGGCGTTGTTGCCGCAGCGTTCCATGGAGCACCACTTGCGCGGCTTTCCGTTGCCGGGGTCGAGGTAGACCATGCCGCAGATCTCCGCAGCGCAGGTGCGCAGCCGCTCCCGCAGGCGCGGATCGGTCACCAGCGCGATCAGGTCGCGGGCGACGACGGAGAGCAGCTGGGCGGACGACAGCGGTTCCGTGGCGGTACGCGGAAGCCCCCCGGAGTCGACGCGCAGACGCGGGGCCGGTGGTTCGACGCGCGCCAGGTCGTTGAGCAGACCGACGGACCCCGGTCGCGGCGCGCGGCCGTCCACGGCCGCGGTGGCGACGTCGGTGGCGGCGGAGCGCAGCTCGTGGAGGGCTCCGAGCAGGGACGTCCCGTCCTCCTCGTCCCGCAGGGTCAGGCCGGTGCCGAGGCACCAGGCGCGGAGCCGGTCGCGATCGCCGAGCCGCTCCACGGGGGTGCTCGGGCGGCGGCCGACGGTGGCGACGAGGTCGAGCGACAGCGAGCCCGCGTCGAAGCGCAGTTCACGGACCTTGGCCGTGACGCGGGTGCGGGGAGTGGCCGGTGCGCGCTCGCTCATGTGACAATAGTAACCCTTAAGACGGTTACCAAGCCGTGGCAGCGCCGGGAAGGGAGCACACCATGCGGATAGCGGTCGTGGGAGCGGGCGGCGTCGGGGGATACTTCGGCACCCGGCTCGCGGAGGCGGGCAACGAGGTCACCTTCGTCGCCCGTGGCCGGCACCTGGAGGCGATCCGCGCCAACGGCGCGCTCGTCGTCCGCAGCCCGCTGGGGGAGTTCCGGGCGCCGGCCGACCGGTTCGTGCCGGACATCGGCGACGTCGGTCCCGTCGACGTCGTGCTGGTCGCGGTCAAGCTGTGGGACACCGAGGACGTCGCGGACCGGCTGCGCGGCCCGGCCGACGCGGGCGCACGGGTGATCTCCCTGCAGAACGGCGTCCAGAAGGACACCGTCCTGCGCCGTCACCTGCCGCCCGAGGCCGTGTGGGGCGGGGTCTGCTACATCTCCGCCGTCATCGAGGAGCCCGGCGTCGTCTCCCATCGCGGGACGATGCAGAAGCTGGTCTTCGGCCCCTACGACGGAGAGGGGACCGCCCGGGCGGAGGAGTTCCGCGCAGTGTGCGAGAAGGCCGGCGTCGACGCGGAGGTCAGCCCCGACATCGCGCGGATCGTGTGGCAGAAGTTCGTGTTCCTCACGGCCCTGTCGGGTACCACCTCGGCCGTGCGCCAGCCGATCGGAGTCGTCCGCGCCGATCCCGCGACCCGCGGGCTGCTGCGCGACGTCATGGCGGAGGTCGTCGCCGTCGGCCGGGCCTCGGGAGTGCACCTCGACGAGTCCTTCGTCGACGAGCAACTGGCCTTCTGCGACACGCTGCCCGCCACGATGACCTCCTCCATGCACAACGACCTGGAGCAGGGCAACCGCCTGGAACTGCCCTGGCTCAGCGGAGGCGTCGCCGACCTCGGCCGTGAACTGGGCGTCCCCACCCCCCGCAACCGCACCCTGGCCGACATCCTCGCGCCCTATGTGCCGGGCCGTCCGCGCCTGCCGTGACCGCCACGGCCCCCGGGCCGTGACGACGCCCCCCGAGTCACCCGGACGGTCCGGCAGACCGGTGCGGTCCTCCGCCGCCGGCGGGGTAGACGTACCGGGCAGTCACCTGAGGGGAGAGGGAACATGGCCGAGGACGTCGCCGGGATCGTGCGCAGGGTGGTCGCCGGATGCGCGGAGGTGGCACCGGAGGAGATCGGGCCGGACACGAGCTTCGTCCGGCTGGGCCTGGGCGACCGGGCCAAGCAGCGTGCCGCCGACGCCGTGGAGCGCGAGGTCGGCGTGATGCTGCTGGCCGACGAGGTCGAGCGGATGGGCACGGTGCGGGACCTGGTCGAGCACGTGGCCGGCAAGCGCGCCGAGCAGGAGGCCGCGGAGGCCCCCTGACGGACGGTCGCCGCCCGGCCCGTCCGGGAGGCCCGGGCCCGGGACGTCAGGCGGGAGCGGCGGAGCCCGGGTGGACGCGGATCTTCGACTGCCCGTGGCCGCGCAGCTCCCAGTCGTCCATGAAGCGGGCGCGCAGGTCGTGCCGGGCCGCCAGGTCCACCAGCGTTTCGGTGCGGTAGTAGAAGTCCTCGCGCAGCACGTGGTGTTCCTTCCCCTCGGTGCGGTCGAACGTGAAGTCGAACCATCCGCCCGGGGCCAGGATCCGCGCCACATGGCCCAGGCACTCGTCGATGACCTCCAGCGGCGAGTGGGAGAAGACGCTGTGCGCGTGGACCACGTCGAAGTGGCGGTCCGGCAGGAAGTCGAACGTCAGGTCGTGGGTGAGGGTGAGGTACGGCAGCTTGCGCTGCAGGCCCTGCGCCGTCACGGTGCGCTTGGCGGCGATCAGGATGTCGGGGGAGATGTCGATGCCGTAGTAGTGGCCGGCGTCGAGGTAGTCGATCAGCCGCCACCCCGCGCGCAGGTTGCCGCAGCCGACGTCCAGCAGCCGGTGCCGCGGCGACAGGCCGTGTTCGCGCAGGTAGTCGAACTGCATCGCGCCCAGCGCCAGCCAGCGGTCGTGGCTGCCGCTGCCGACGGCGGCCTCGGGGTCGCGCGCGGTGTCGCTGGCCATGACGGCCCGGTAGTACGCCACGTGATCGCGGTGCCGGTGGGCGAGCCAGCGGTCGCGTGCGGCCCGGCGCGCGTGCGCGGCGACCCGCGTGGGGTGCCGGAGGGCGTAGCCGACCTTGTGGGTCAGGCTCGTCCGGTCGGCCCGGAGGTTCTTCCTGGTGGCCATGGCGGGTGCTCCCTCGGGGGGTCACGGGACGGGTGTGCTTTCGTCCCCTCCCGGGAGGCTGCCACGCGGCGCCCCCGTCGTTCCCCCGCCGAACGGGTGGTGCGTGCGTGCGGGGCGCCCCCGCCCGGGGGCACACCGCACGCGACGGACCGGGTCAGCCGGTGAGGCGGTTGATCTGGCGGAGCTTGTTGGTGGCGTCGAGGGCGGCCACCTTGTACGACTCGGCGAGGGTCGGGTAGTTGAACACCGCGTCGACCAGGTAGTCGACCGTGCCGCCGCAGCCCATCACCGCCTGGCCGATGTGCAGCAGCTCCGTGGCGCCGGTGCCGAAGCAGTGGACGCCCAGCAGGGTGCGGTCCTCCGTCGACACCAGCAGCTTCAGCATGCCGTGCGAGTCGCCGATGATCTGCCCGCGGGCCAGCTCGCGGTAGCGCGAGATGCCCACCTCGAAGGGCACGTTGTCGTCGGTGAGCTGGTCCTCCGTACGGCCGACGAAGCTGATCTCCGGGATCGTGTAGATGCCGATCGGCTGCAGGCCGTGCATCGCGTTCACCGGTTCGCCGCAGGCGTGGTAGGCGGCGAGCCTGCCCTGCTCCATGGAGGTGGCCGCGAGCGCCGGGAAGCCGATGACGTCGCCGACGGCGTAGATGTGCGGCACGGAGGTGCGGTAGTGCTCGTCGACGGATATGCGGCCCCGCTTGTCGGCGGCGAGTCCCGCCTTGCCGAGGTCGAGACCGTCGGTGAGGCCCTGCCGTCCGGCCGAGTACATGACGGCGTCCGCGGGGATCTTCTTACCGCTCTGCAGCACGGTCAGCGTGCCCGTCGGATGCCGTTCCACGGCCGCCACGGTCTCGCCGAAGCGGAAGGTGACGGCGAGGTCCCGCAGGTGGTACTTGAGCGCCTCGACGACCTCGACGTCGCAGAAGTCCAGCATGCCCTCGCGCTGTTCGACCACCGTCACCTTGCTGCCCAGCGCGGCGAACATCGAGGCGTACTCGATGCCGATGACGCCGGCGCCGACGATCACCATGGAGCGCGGGACCCGGTCCAGGTTGAGCACGCTGTCGGAGTCCATGACCGTGCGGTCGTCGAACTCGACGGTCGAAGGGCGGGCCGGACGCGTCCCGGTGGCGATGACGATGTTCTCGGCGGTCACCAGGACCTCGCGGCCGGAGGGGTCCTGCACGGCGACGGTGTGGTCGTCGGTGAAGCGGCCGGTCCCGGTGAGCATGGTGACGCGGTTGCGGGAGAGCTGACTGCGGATGACGTCCACCTCGCGGCTCACCACGTGCTGGGTGCGCGCGGTGAGGTCCGCGATGGTGATGTCCTCCTTGAGGCGGTAGCTCTGGCCGTACAGGTCCCGCTGGGTGAGCCCGGTCAGGTAGAGCACTGCCTCGCGAAGCGTCTTCGACGGGATGGTGCCGGTGTGGATGGAGACGCCGCCGACCATGTCGGGGCGGTCGACGACGGCGACCCGGCGGCCCAGCTTGGCCGCGGCGATGGCGGCCTTCTGGCCACCCGGGCCGGATCCGATGACGAGCAGGTCGAATTCGGTCACCGGACGAGTCTGTCAGGCCACGGTGTTCCCGGGAAAGGGCTGCCGGCGATGCGGCCGGTAGCGTCCCCGAGCCCCCCGGCACGGGTACGCGACCCGTGCCCGGGGGCCCGCCGGGGGACGGGGCGTGTGGGGTCCGGCGGCCTGGGCGTGCGGCGGACCCGGGGGTTGAGCGGACCTCGGGTTGAGCGGACCTGGGCGTTCAGCGGACCTGGGCGGGGGTGACGACCTCGGTGATGCCGCGGGCGGCCAGGTGCGCCGCGTCCGTGGCCCGGTCGGCGAGCACCAGGGCGGGCCGTACGCCCTGGGCGGTCAGCGCGGCCCACGCCTCGAACACCTCGCCGCCGGGGGAGCAGCAGGCCCGCCGGGGGGCCGTCACGCTGTCCCCCACGTCGACGACGAGCGCGGTCGTCCGGGGCGGCGGCGCGTAGCCGCGGTCGCGCAGCCCGGTCACGGCACGGGCCACGGCGGTGCCCGCCGGCTTGACCTCGCGGTCGTTGGTGAGGAGACCGAGGGTGTACTCGAGTTCGGGGAAGTCGGCGAGGGACCGGGCGACGTCGTGCGAGCACCACCAGGTCACCCCCCACACGTCCGCGCAGTCCAGGGCGTTGGTGATGGTGGCGGTGGCGAAGGCCGCCGCGTGCTCGGGGGGCACCACCGGCGCGGGGGCGCCGACCTCCTGCAGCCAGACCGGCCGGTGCGGATCGGTGGCCCAGGCCTTGGACAGCTCGATCATGTACGCCGCGTGGTGCTCGGTGGCGACGCCCGCGTGTCCGTGCCGCTGCGCCGTCCCGTTGAAGACCCAGGAGTGCACCGCGGTCGCGAAACCGAGCCGGGCGGCCTGCGCGGGGGTGAAGGCGTGGTCGTCCTGGTACCAGGCGGCGTCGTACTCGGCGTGCAGGTGGAGCCTGCCGGGTGCGCCCCGCTCACAGGCGTCGAGCATGAGGCGCAGCCAGGCCTCCGCCTCGGCGGGACCGATGGGGTCCGGGTCCGGGTGCGGCGGGCCGGAGAACTGGTTGATCTCGTTGCCGACGGTCATGCCCAGGAAGTTGGGCCGGTCGGCGAGCGCGGCGGCGAGGGTCCGCAGGTACTCGGCCTCGGCGGCGACGACCTCCGGGTCGGTGAAGATGTTGCGGCGGTGCCAGGTGGCCGTCCACGAGGGCAGGAAGTCGAAGCTCGACAGGTGGCCCTGCAGGCCGTCCACATTGACGTCCAGGCCGTGCTCGGCCGCAGCGTCGACCAGCGCGACCAACTGCTCGACGGCGCGGGGCCGGATCAGGGTGCGGTTGGGCTGGAAGAGCGGCCACAGGGGGAACACCCGGATGTGGTCCAGGCCGAGGCGGGCGATGGAGTCGAGGTCGGCACGGACGGCGTCGAGGTCGAAGTCGAGCCAGTGGTGGAACCAGCCTTGGCTGGGCGTGTAGTTGACGCCGAAGCGCGGTGTCATGGCGGTTCCCGTGTTCGTGCGAGCTGGGGTGGGCGCGCGACGGCGGAACCGGTGGTCGCGGGGCGGTCGGGGGATGTCCGTCCCGTGATCGGCGCGGCTGGGGGAGTCGCCGCCGGCGCCCACGACAAGGTGACACCGCGCCCCGGGAAAGTCAACTCGCCTCTCTCATTTGTGTTTTGGGGTTGAGAATTCGCAGTTCAGCGGTGTGTGGAAGGAATTCGGGCGCCAGCACTAATGCGCTTTAGAGTCACACCGCTCAAGCGCTTTAGCGAGCGGGCTTCCCCGGCTGGGGGATACTGGTGCCCGCGTCGTGTCCGCGTCGTGCCCGCCCGGGGCCCGGCGCGTACGACGTCAGGCGGACGATCCGAGGGGGCCCACGATCGCGGCGCACGAGCCACCGGTGGAGCCGCCGCCCGCTGCCCGGACCGGTCGGCGTGTCCCCGCCCGGCGCCCCACGATGAAGGACATCGCCCGGCGGGCCGGGGTCTCCGAGAGCGCCGTCTCCTTCGCCCTCAACGACCGTCCCGGGGTCTCCGAGACCACCCGGCGGCGCGTGCGCCGGGTCGCCGAGCAGCTCGGCTGGCGGGCCAGCACCGCCGCGCGGGCCCTGTCGGGGGAGGGCGCCGCGACCGTGGGCCTGGTGCTCGCCCGTCCGGCGAGCTCGCTGGGCATCGAGTCGTTCTTCCTCCAGCTCGTCTCGGGCATCCAGGAGGTGCTGTCGGAACGCCATCTCGGCCTGCTCTTCCGGGTGGTGGCGGGTGCGGAGGAGGAGTGCGCGGTCTACCGCAGGTGGTGGGCCGAGCAGCGGGTCGACGGGGTCGTCGTGGTGGACCCGCGGATCGGCGATCCCCGGCCGGTGCTCCTGGACTCCCTGGGTCTGCCCGCGGTGGTGGTCGGCGGCCGCGAAGCGGACCGTGATCCGCAGGTGCCCGTTCCGTACCCGGTGATCTCCAGCGTCCGGGTGGACGACGCGGCCGCCATGGGCGCCGTCGTCGAGCACCTGGCGGGGCTGGGCCACCGCCGTGTCGTGCACGTCGCGGGTCTGGCCGGCCTGGCGCACACCACCCGCCGGATCGCCTCGCTGCGGGCCGGGGCCGCGCGCCTGGGGATGTCCGGGGTCCGCTCGGTCACCACCGACTACTCCGAGGGCCAGGGCGCGGAGGCCACCCGCCTCGCGCTGGCCGGTGCCGAGCCGCCCACGGCGATCATCTACGACAACGACGTGATGGCGGTCGCGGGCGCCGGTGTGGCCCTCGGCATGGGCCTGTCCGTTCCCCGCGACCTGTCGGTCGTCGCCTGGGAGGACTCGGCGCTGTGCCGGGCCACGCACCCCCGCCTGACCGCGCTGGACCGCGACGCGACGGCGTTCGGCCGGCGGGCGGCGGAGGAACTGGTCCGCCTGCTCGGCGGCCGCCCGGCCCGAGACGTGGCCCAGCCGACGCCGGAACTCGTCGTGCGCGACAGCACGGCGCCGCCGCGGCGCGGCTGAGAGACGGGCCCTGGCACGTCGGGCGGTCGGTCTCCGGATATCCCGGAGAAGCCGACGTGGGTGGCTTCTCCGTGCGAGTGGGGGAGCACTTGGTGTCCGGCCCGGCGCAGCCCCGCTCTTCCGTCCCGAAGTCGTGCACCGGCCATTCGGGGCGCAGCGGGCGTGCCCCGTACGGCGCGGGTCCGCTCAGGCCGTCGCGCCCGCGGCGGGGCGGGGGCGGGCGCTGGGGCCGGGAGTGCGGTCGACCTCTTCGGGGGCGCCGATCACATGGCCCTCGTCGCAGACCAGCCGGGCCCGTACGGGCGCGCCGCAGTCGTGGTGGGTGGCCAGCAGCGCGGGACCCTCGGGGTCGGCGAGGTACTTGTCGCCCCACTGCCGCAGCGAGGTGAGCAGCGGGTAGAGGTCCCGCCCCTTGTCGGTGAGCACGTACTCGGCGCGGCGTCGGGCGCCCGGCTCCTGGTACGTGTGCAGTTCGAGGAGCCCGTGGGAGACCAGGCCGCCCAGCCGGTCCGCCAGCACCGATCGGGAGACGCCGAGGTGGTCCTGGAGGTCGCTGAAGCGCCTGATCCCGCGGGTGACGTCGCGAAGGATCAGCAGCACCCAGGACTGGCCGACGAGCCCGACGGCACGCCCGACGGAGCAGTTCGAGGTGTCCTGGTCGAGGTATTCCATGGTCCGGATCCTACCTGAGTTCTCCGAAAGAACTCAGGCGTGGTAGCGTTCCCGCGACAGCTAGGTTCGAAATTCGAACCCAGTCGGGAAGGGAACTGCTCATGACGAGCCCGAGCGCCGCCACGACCCAGGCCGTGAGCGTGGGTGCGACCCACGCCGCCACGACCGCGAGGACGCCGGACCCGGGGGAGGCGGGGAAGCGCTGGATCGGCTTCGTCGTCGCGAGCCTCGGCCAGATGGCGATGTTCGTGAACATCACCCAGACCACGGCCGTCCTCGCCCCGCTCCAGCAGGACCTGCGGGTGTCCGGCGCCCAGCTGGTGTGGATCGCCGGCATCTACTCGATGATGGTCGCCAGCTTCGTGCTGTCCGCAGGCACGGTCGGCGACCGCTTCGGCCGGCGGCGCGTCTTCGCCCTCGGCATGCTGCTGCTCGGCGGGGGCAGCCTCGTCACCTCACTGGCCACGGGCGCCACGGGCGTCATCGTGGGCCAGGCCCTCATGGGCCTCGGCGGCGCCGCCATCCTGCCGAACAGCCTGTCCCTGGTGACCCACATGTTCGCGGAGCCGCACGCCCGGACCCGGGCCGTCGGCATCTGGGTCGCCGTCTCCGGCATAGGCCTGGCCTTCGGGCCGGTGGCCGCGGGGCTGATCCTGGAGCGCTGGTCCTGGCACGCGGTGTTCCTGGTCAACGTCGTGCTGGCGGTGCTGGTGCTGGTGCTGACGCCCCGGTTCGTCACCGAGAGCCGGCAGGCCGGACGTCACCTCGACCCGCCCGGCCTCGTGCTCGCGGTCCTCGCCATCGGCGCGCTGAACTACGGCCTCGTCGAGGGCGGCCACACCGGCTTCGGCACCGGCCACGCGATCACGGCCTTCGCGGTCTCCGCCGCCTCGCTCGTCGCCTTCGTCGGCCACGAGGCGCGCACCCGTACGCCCATGCTCAAGCTGCGGCTCTTCCGCGGCCGCTCCTTCGCCGCGGCCAATGTCGTCGCGATGATCGCCCAGTACGCCTTCGTGGCCACCGCCTTCGCCCAGGTGCTCTACTTCGAGCGGATCCGGCACGAGTCCATCCTCGACGCGGGCCTGCTGCTCCTGCCGCTGATGGGCTCCTACGTGGTGGTGAGCTACGTGGCCGCGGCGATCGCGCGCCGTATCGGCTTCAAGGCGACCCTGGGCACCGGCGCCCTGCTCGCCGCGGCGGGTACCCTGCTGATGACGGCCCAGACGCCCACCTCGTCGACGGAGGTGATCGTGCTGCTGATGGCGATGTTCGGTGCCGGCGCAGGTCTCGTCCTGCCGCCGAGTACGGCCGTGGCGGTCATCAGCGTGCCGCACACCGACGGCGGCATGGCCAGCGGCACCGTCAACCTCTTCCGCCAGGTCGGCGGCACGCTCGGGGCGACCGTCACCGGCACCGTGCTGACCAGCGGCCTCGCCTCGCGGCTGCCCGGCGAACTCGCCGACCGCGGGGTCCCCTCCGGCCTCGCCGACCAGGTGACCCGGGCCGTCGGCACCGGCGCCCAGGGTTCCACGCTGCCGGCCGAGCTCCGCGACACCGTGACCGCGGCCGTCGGTGACGCCTTCACCGGAGCGCTGCACCTGGCCGTGCTCATCCCCGGCGTGGGCCTGGCGGCCGCAGCCGTCGCGGCCCTCGTGCTGGTCGGCAACCGCCCCGCTCCGCAGGCCCACTGACCACGCCGACGGCTCAGGAGGACAGGAGAGACCCACGATGACGGAGACGACCGATCCGGACCTTGATCCGGAAGCCGCCGGTGCCTTCCTGCGCGCCGTCGGGCTCCGGTTCGACACGATCAGCGCGCAGGAGGTCACCGCCCACCTCGAGGCCACCGAGGAGCACCACACCCCCTGGGGGATCACCCACGGCGGCCTCTATTCCACCGTCATCGAGAGCGTGGCGAGCGTCGGTGCCTCCTACGCGGTGCGGCCCGAGAAGCGGTTCGCCGTCGCCGTGGGCAACCAGAGCGACTTCCTGCTCCCGTACGTCAGGGGCCGCCTCGACGTCCGCGGCACACCCCTGCAGCAGGGCCGCAGCCTGCAGCTGTGGCTGGTGGTGATCACCGACGCCGCGGGCCGGCCGATCGCCCGCGGTCAGGTGCGGCTGTTCAACCGGTCCCTGCCCGTGTGACTCCGGGCAGGGACCCCGGGCAGGAGCCCCGGCACGGGCCCCGGGTGACGGTCCCGGGCCGGGCCGGCGCGCCTCAGACCGCCGGGCGGATCTCCTGCGTGCAGCACTTGATGCCCCCACCGGCCTTGTGGAACTCCGTGAGGTCGACGGGCACGGGTACGTAGCCCCGCCCGGCGAGCTGCTCGGCCAGCCCCGTCGCGGCGGGGGCCACGAACACGTGCCGCCCGTCCGACACCGAGTTCAGGCCGAAGGCCAGCGCGTCGTCCGCGGTGGCGACCACCGCGTCGGGGAACATCCGGCGCAGCACCTCACGGCTGCCGGGGGAGAACGCCTCCGGGTGGTACGCGATGTTCGCCGGGCCGCCGCCGGCCCCGTCGTCGAGGACGAACAACGCGGTGTCCAGGTGGTAGAAGCGCGGATCCACCAGTTGCAGGCCGACCGTCGGCAGGCCGAAGAACTCCTGCACCTCGTGATGGGCCGCCCGGACGGTGCGGAAGCCCGTACCGGCCAGGACGAACCCGCCGACCGGGACCAGGTCGCCCTCGCCCTCGCAGACCGGCTCCGGGCGGTGCACGTCGTATCCGGCCGCCTTGAACCACGCCGCGTACTCGTCGGCCTCCGGACGGCGTTCGGGCGCGTGGAAGGACGAGCCGAACACCCGGCCCTCCACCACGAGCGCCGAGTTGGCGGCGAACACCATGTCGGGCAGCCCCGGGACCGGCCGGACGGACTCCACCGTGTGACCGTGCTCCCGGTAGGCCCGCACCAGCGCGGCCCACTGCTCGCGGGCGAGCGCGGTGTCGACCCGCACGCCCTCCCGCATCCACGGGTTGATCGCGTAGCGGACGTCGAAGTGCTCCGGCGGGCAGACCAGATAGCGCCGGGGGCGGGCCACACGGTTCTCGGGCACGGCGAACTCCTCCGCTTCCTGCGGGACGGCCGGGGGGAACGGCTCAACGGTAGGAATCGGGGGCCGTGGGCGACAAGATCCGTACGCTGCGCGCAGGCGCAGCGATGCTGCGTCGAGCGGCACTTCAGCGCAGCTCTGCTGCGCCCTCCGCGGCGGGGCGTCCCGCCCCCGCCTCGGGGCTCTCCGGCAGCAGGTGCGACAGCACCATGTAGCTGATCGTCTTCCGGATGAAGGGTTCGGTCCTGATCCGCTCCAGGACCTCCTCGAAGTGCTCGACGTCGGTGGCCCGGACGTGCAGCAGCGCGTCCGCGCCGCCGGTCACCGTCATGGCCGCCGTGATCTCCGGGTGGTTCCTGACGACCTCGGCCAGCCGCCGCGGCGGCGCCGCGCCCTCGCAGTACACCTCCACGTACGCCTCCGTCCGCCACCCCAGGGCGGCGGGCCGGACCGTGGCGGTGAAACCGGTGATGATCCCGGACTCGCGCAGCCGGTCCACCCTCCGTTTGACGGCGGTGGCCGACAGGCCGATGTCCGCGCCGATCTCCGCGAAGCTCGTCCTGGCGTTCGCGATCAGGGCCGCGACGATCTTGCGGTCGAGCTCGTCGAACGGCACGGGTCTGTGGACCATGCCCGGTGCTCCTTCCCTCAGCCGTCCTGCTGGGCCGAGACCAGGGCGTCGCCGGTCTCCGTCCGGTAGTAGAGCACGGAACGTCCCGCCCGCCGGCGCCGCACCAGACGGGCGTCGAGCAGCACCTTCAGATGGCGCCCCACCGAGCCCAGCCCCTGGCCGGTCAGGGCGACCAGCTGCGTGGTGCTCAGCGGTGTCGCGAGCAGCACCAGGACCGCCGCGCGCGCCGGTCCGAGCAGCGCGCCCAGCGCCTCGGGGACCGGCTGCCGCCCCGCCTCGGCCAGCGCCCCCGAGCACGGGTACACCACCGCGTACCGTACGGCCTCGTCCCAGGACACCCAGCCGGTGCGCGGAGTCACGGGCACGAACATCAGCCGGGCACCCGACAGGTCGCGCGGCGGGTACTCCCGCGTGTTGATCTGCAACCGCCCCTCGCCGAGCCAGCGCATCCCCCGGCGCATGTCGTCCAGTGCCTCCGCCCAGCCGCCGCGGCCCAACTGGGCGGTGCGCGCCACGATGTCGGCCTCGATGACCCGCCGGCGGCGCGGCCAGTCCGGCAGCACGGTGCGCGTCCACACCCAGGCGACGACGTCCGCCGCCCGCTCCGGCAGGTCCGCGCGGCGCAGCGGCTCGGGGAGCGGTCCGCCGAGCGAGACGGTCAGATGCTCGCGGGCCGCGTCCGCCGGGGTCCGCCGGATCCGCGTCAGCTCCTCCTCGAAGCCCGGACTGCCCTCTCCGGAGGGCGTGGGGGTGAGGAAGTCCGCGTTCCAGGTGCGTCCCAGGGCGGCCCGCACCAGCAGCCCGGTCACCGGGTCGGCGGCCAGCCGCTCCCGGTACGCCGGCAGGTGCGCGTCGAGCCAGCCGCGCTCCCCGGGGTGCGCGGCCGTGCCCCGGTCGAGCAGCTTCAGCGCCGCGATGGCCTCGGCCAGCGGCGAGACGACGAACCGGCTGCCCACCAGTGTCTCCGCGTCGACCAGCCACCAGCCCATGCCCCGACCTCCTCCTCATGTTTCGCGCCTGCGCGAAACATTAACCCGCCCGATCCGGCGCCGCCGAGACTCGGGTCCATGCGCACCTACCAAGAGCTCTTCCGTACAAGGGAGTTCACCCCGCTGTTCCTGGTCTCCACCGGACAGGTCGCGGCGCAGACGGTGAGCGGGCTGGCCCTGAGCACCCTGGTCTACGAGGCCACCGGCTCGCCCCTGCTGGCCGCCGTCGCCATGTTCGGCCCGTCCCTCGCGCAGGTGGTGGGGGCGACGACCCTCCTGTCGGCGGCCGACCGGCTTCCGCCGCGCGCCGCGCTCACGGCGGTCGCCCTGCTCTTCGCCCTCGGCACCGCCGTCCTGGCCGTCCCCGGCCTGCCGGTCTGGGCCGTCTTCGTCATCCTGCCCGCGGAGGGCCTGGTGGCGTCCCTGGGCGGCGGAGTGCGCTACGGACTGCTCCACGAGATCCTCCCCAAGGGGGGCTTCCTGCTAGGCCGTTCCGTGCTGAACATGGCGACCGGCACCATGCAGATCTGCGGCTTCGCCGCCGGTGGTCTGCTGCTCGCCGCCCTGTCCCCGCGCGGGGTCCTGCTCACCGGCGCGGCCCTCTACCTCGCGGCCGCGGCCGCCGCCCTGACCGGACTGCGGGCCAGGCCCCCGCGGGCGGGCGGCCGCCCCTCGGCGGCCGAGACCTGGCGGACCAACGTGCTGCTGTGGTCCGCCCGGCCGCGGCGCTACGTGTACCTCGCGCTGTGGGTGCCCAACGGCCTGATCGTCGGCTGCGAGTCGCTGTTCGTGCCCTACGCGCCCGAGAACGCCGGGCTGCTCCTGGCCGCCGCGGCCTGCGGCATGCTCGTCGGCGACACCATGGCCGGCCGGTTCGTCCCGCCGTGGTGGCGGGAACGCGCGGGCGCCGCGCTGCGGCTGCTGCTCGCGGCCCCCTACCTGGTCTTCGCGCTGCACCCGGCGCTGCCCCTCGCGGCGGCCGTCGTCGCCCTGGCCTCCGTCGGCTACGCGGCGAGCCTGCTGCTCCAGGAGCGGCTGATGGCCCTCACACCGGACGAACTCAGCGGTCACGCCCTCGGGCTGCACTCTTCCGGCATGCTCGCCTGCCAGGGACTCGGGGCCGCGCTGGCGGGCACCGTCGCCCAGCACACCTCCCCGGGGACCGCGATGGCCGTGATGGCCGCCGTCTCAGTCGCCGTCACCTTGGTGCTGGCGCCCGGCCTGCGCCCGGGCGGCGAGAGCGCCGTCACGCCCGAGGCGCCCGCCCCGGGGCCGTCCCGTCGTCCAGTTCCGTGACCCGCATCGTGATGTTCAGCCGGCCGGAGGTGAGACCAGTGGCCGGGTCGCCCGTGCCCGGGTGGACCTTCGGCACGGCGTGGTACGCGAAGCGGGACGGGCCGCCGAGCACGGCCAGGTCCTCGGGCGGGACCAGCGGCGAAGCCGCTGCCCAGGCGAGTGCGTCGGGGTCGGTCATGGCGTTCCGCTCCGTCGGTGTCGCCTTCCATTGTCGGTACCGCTCGGGCAGGCAGCGGGCGCAGGGCCGGTACCCCGCGGCGACCGCCGTCGCCTCGTCCGCGAAGAACACCCGCTCGCGCACGTATCCGCCGCGGGCGATGGCCCGCAGGGCGGTCGAGCAGTCCAGGCGGCCGTACAGCCGGCCCCGGCGGTGCCCGCCGAGCGCCCCCGGGACCGCGCTGCGGTACGGCAGCCCGTCCGGGCCGGTCAGCACGTACCGCGTCATGCCGCGTCGTGGAAGACCAGGCCCAGGGTGTGGCGGCGGCCGTCGCGCACGGTGCTCACCCCGTGCCGCATCGGGCCGGCCGACCAGCCGCGGGCCGAGCGCACCGGCCGGTCACGGGTGGTGAAGACCAGCGCGCGGCCCTGGGGGAGGGTGGTGGACGAGCCCCGGGTCTGTGCCCGCGGCCGCTGCTCGGTCATCAGGAACTCGCCGCCGGTGTAGTCCTCGCCGGGGGCGTCGAGCCCGATCACCACCTGGAGCGGGAAGACCAGGTCCCCGTACAGGTCGCGGTGGAGGGCGTTCCAGTCGCCTGCGCCGTAGCGCAGCAGGATCGGCGTGGGCCGCGGCTGGCCGGCGGCGTGGCACATCGCCAGCCACTCGTCGAGGCTGTCCGGCCAGGGCGCGGGCCGCCGCAGCCGCGCCGCCCAGTCGCGGGCGATCGGCAGCAGCCGCGGGTAGAACGCCGCCCGCAGGGCCCGTACGGGCTCGGGGACGGGGTACGCGAAGTAACGGTACTGCCCCGAGCCGAAGCGGTGCCGTGCCATGTCGACGGTCGAGCGGAACCGTCCGGGCTCGTCGTAGAGGGCGGCTACCGCCCGGCACTCGGCGGGGGAGAGGACCGGACGGCCGGTCAGGGCGCTTCCGTGGGCGTCGAGTGAGGCGGCCAGTGCCGGCCAGTCCTCGGCGTCGACCCGCTCGCGCAGGGACGTCGCGGGGTGTGCGGCGGTGGTGGTCATGGCTGTTGCCCTCATGCCGCCCCGCGCCCGGCCTCGAGGTCCAGCAGCAGCCGCTTGCGCTCCACGCCGCCCGCGTAGCCGGTGATGGCGCCCTTGGCGCCGACCACGCGGTGGCAGGGACGGACGACCAGCAGCGGGTTGCGGCCGATCGCGGTGCCGACCGCGCGCGACGAGGTCCGCGGGATGCCCATCGCCTCGGCGACGTCCGCGTAGGTGAGCGTCGTGCCGTAGTCGATGGTCTCCAGGGTCTTCCACACCTGCTGCTGGAAGGCGGTCCCCCCGCTGGTGAACTCGATCTCGAAGTGGGTCAGTTCGCCGGCGAAGTATGCCCGCAGCTGGCGGGTGATCTCGGTGAACGCGGCGTGGTCGGCACGCGCGCGGTCCGCCAGGTCCGCCGCGATGACACCGCCCTTCTGGTCCGGCACCGACACCGAGGAGAGCGCGGTGCCGCCCTTCGCTGTCGGTGACTCCTCGCCGACCAGCAGCAGTTCGCCCAGCGGGCTGTCCAACGTCGTGTAGACCGTCATCGGTTCGTCCCTTTCCTCACGTCTTCAGTGGTATCTATGATTCTGCGGCGGTTCGTCACCGGTGTCCGGCGGGATTCGGACGTCGCATTCCCGCCTCCCCCGCCCTTCCGGATCGGGGCCGTCCCGGTCAACCGGCGCTCCACAGCAGGTGCATCGCGTAGGTACGCCACGGCCGCCAGCCCTCGGCGTCCTCCAGCGGCACGCCGGCACGCGCGGCCCCCGCGCGCACCGCGACGTCGCCCTCCAGCAGCACATCGGGGTCACCGAGGGCGCGCATCCGGATGTAGCCGGCCGTCCACGGGCCGATGCCGCGCAGCGCGAGCAGGTCCTTCTCCGCGCGGTCCCGGTCCGCACCCGGGTCGAGGAGGACCTGTCCGGCGGCGAGGGCGCGGGCGAGACCGCGCAGCGTCTCCCGCCGGGCCTCCGGCATGCCGACCGCCTCCAGCGAGGCCCCGGCGAGCGCGTCCTCGCCGGGGAACAGGTGCGTCAGGCCGCCGCTCGGCGCCGCCAGCGGTTCGCCGTGGGCGGCGACCAGCGCCGCGCCGAGCCGGCGGCCCGCCGCCACGGAGACCTGCTGCCCCAGCACCGCGCGCACCGCCAGTTCGTGCGGGTCCGCCGCCCCGGGAGCGCGCAGTCCGGGGCGGGCGCGGGCCAGGGCTCCCATCGAGGGGTCCGCGGTGAGCCGTTCCGCCACCGCGTACGGATCGGCGTCCAGGTCGAACAGGCGCCGCACCCGCTGGGTCCCGGTGGTCAGGTCGCGCAGCGCGGTCAGATGCAGCCGGCACTCGAGCCAGTCGCCGCCCCGCCCGGACACCGCTTCCTCGACCTCGACCACCGCGGGCCCGTGCGGCAGCCGGAGCGTCCGCCGGTAGACACGCCGGCCGCGGTTCCCTGTGATCTCCTCGACGCCGGCGATCGCGCGGGCCGCCAGGTAGTCGAAGACCTGCCCGGCGTCGTACGGGTCCCGGTACGCCAGCCGCAGCGGCACCCCGGCCGCGGCGTCGGCGGCGGCGTGCCGGGCGGGGCGCGCCTGTCGCAGGGCGGTCGGCGTGAGCGCGTACACCTCGCGGACCGTGTCGTTGAACTGCCGTACGCTCGCGAAACCGGCCGCGAAGGCGATCTCCGCGGCCTGCATGTCCGTGGTCTGCAGCAGGATCCGGGCGGTGTGCGCCCGCTGCGCACGCGCGAGCGCGATCGGACCCGCCCCCACCTCGGCGTTGAGCTGCCGTTGCACCTGCCGCGCGCTGTACCCGAGCCGTGCGGCCAGCCCCGCGACGCCTTCCCGGTCGACCACGCCGTCGCCGATCAGCCGCATCGCACGGCCCACCACGTCGGCCCGCACGTTCCACGCCGCGGACCCCGGCACCGCGTCCGGACGGCACCTGCGGCAGGCCCGGAACCCCGACCCCTGGGCGGCGGCCGCCGTGCGGAAGAACCGGACGTTGCGCCGCCTGGGCGTCACTGCCGGGCAACTGGGGCGGCAGTAGATCCCCGTCGTCGTCACGGCGAAGAAGAACTCGCCGTCGAAGCGGGCGTCGCGGCTGCACACCGCCTCGTACCTGCTGTCCTCGCCGCTCGTGTCGCTCGTCACCCCTCCACTGTGCGGCATCGCGGAGGCGCCTCGCTGGCGGGAATCGGACGTCACGTTCCGCGCGCGGCCGGCCCGGCACGGCGGTGCGGGTCCGGGGCCCCTCGGTGATCCTGAGGAGGTGACAGCCAGCTCCGCCCCGCGCGGCCTCACCGGCCGGGAGGCCAACGGCACGGGACGCGCCAACTACACCGGCGCCGTGTACGGGTCGCTCCTGGCCGCCTCGGTCGTGGCCGGGGCCGGTTCTGGCGGTCCGTACCCGCGGCTGGAACTGGTGCTGCTGCTGATCTGCACCGGCCTGGTGTTCTGGGCCGCCCACGTCTACGCGGGCTTCGTCGGGGACCGGCTGCGCGGGGGGCGGGTGACCTGGCACGAGATCCGCCACGTGTGCGTCCGCGAGTGGCCGATCGTGCAGGCGGCGCTGCTGCCCGCCGCGGCGGTCGCGGTGAGCCCGCTGCTGGGGCTCGGGCTGGAGGGCACTGCCTGGCTGGCCCTGACCGTCGCCGTCGTCCAGCAGGTCGGGTGGGCGAGCGCGGCCGTCGTCCGGGTGGGCGCCTCCCGCTGGGCGGTGGTGTCGGTGGGGATCGTGAACCTGGTGCTGGGCCTGGTCATCGTGGCGGCGAAGGTCGCCCTCCAGCACTGAGCGCTGACACTCCGGGTGCCCGCGCCCAGCCGTTTATGTAGCGTTTTGTCACTGTTTCCTGTGGGGTCGGTGTGCCCCGAGGCGGTGAACGCGCATGACTCGCCACCCGCGGACCGGCGCCCGCAAGCCCACCGAGCTCCCCCAGGAGTCCTGGCGCGTGGTGCTCCGGCGCACGGTGAAGGAGTTCTGGGCGGACCACCTGACCGACTGGGCCGCGGCGCTGACCTACTACGCCGTGCTGTCGGTCTTCCCCGCCCTCCTCGTCGTGGTCTCCCTCATCGGCCTGCTGGGCGGCCCCAGTGTCGAACCCCTGATCGTGAACGCGGGCGAACTCGCTCCCGGACCGGTCCGCGACACGCTGACCGGGGTGCTCGGGCAGCTGCAGCACGGCGTCGGCCGAGGAGGTCTCGCCCTCGCGATCGGCATCGTGGTGGCCTTGTGGTCGTCCTCCGGCTACGTGGCGACCTTCATGCGGGCCGCCAACGCCCTCTACGACATCGACGAGGGCAGGCCCCTGTGGAAGACCCTGGCCGGCAGGTTCGTCCTCCCCGTGGTGCTGCTGGTGGTCACGGCGCTCGTCGCGATCGGCGTGGTCTTCACCGGTGCCCTCGCGCGGAGGGCGGGCCAGGTGCTGGGGGTCGGCGACGCCGCGCTCGGCGTGTGGGGCGTCGTCAAATGGCCCGTGATGCTCGCGCTGTTCGGCCTGGTCCTCGCGCTGCTGTACTGGGCCGCGCCCAACGTCAGGCACGGCGGCTTCCGCTGGGTGAGCCCGGGCAGCGCCCTGGCCGTGGTCATCTGGGCCGCCGCCTCCGCGCTCTTCAGCCTCTACGTGTCCAACTTCGCCAACTACAACAGGCTCTACGGCAGCCTGGCGGCGATCATCGTCTTCCTCGTCTGGCTGTGGATCTCGAACATCGCCGTCCTCCTCGGCCTGGAGTTCAACGCCGAGCTCGAACGCGCCCGGACACGGCCGGACGGCGGCCCCGACGACGGCCCGGACGACCGGGTGCCCAAGGCCGAACCCCAGGACACCGAGCGCCTCCACGCCGACGACGGGCCATGACGGGACGGCGTCACGCGCAGTGCCGCCTCGGTCTCCGGGGCGGCCACCCCGCGGGGACGTTTCGGACCTCGGCCGGGGGCGTCAGCCGACCGCCTTCGCCATCCGGCGCACCGCCTCCGTGAGCACCTCAGGCGACGTCGCGAGGTTCAGCCGCGCGTGACCGTCGCCGCCCGTCCCGAAGTCGGGGCCCGCGCTCAGGGCGACCCGCCCGCGGTCGAGGAAGGCGGCGGCCGGGTCGTCGCCCAGGCCCACCTTCCGGCAGTCCAGCCAGGCCAGATAGGTCCCCGGGGCCGGGTGGTAGCCGACCGCCGGCAGGTGCTCGGCCAGCAGCCCGGCGAGCAGCCGGCGGTTGGCGGCGAGGTCGTCCAGCACGGCGTCCAGCCACGGCCCGCCCTCCCGCAGCGCCGCCGTGTGCGCGATGACGCCCAGGTGGCTCGGGCCGTGGCTGACCTCCTCCGGCATGCGCGCGAGGTCGTCCGCCGCGGCGGGCCCGGCCAGGGCGAGCGCCGCCTTCAGCCCCGCCAGGTTCCACGCCTTCGACGCCGACATCAGCGACAGGCCGCCCTCGCCGCCGGGCACGCTCAGGTACGGCACGAACACCGCGTCGGCGGTCACCAGCGGCGCGTGGATCTCGTCCACCACGACCCGCACCCCGTACGACCCGGCCAGCGCCGCCACCGCGGCCAGCTCATCGGCGGTGTGCACCGTGCCGGTCGGGTTGTGCGGGCTGCACAGCAGGTAGGCCGCCCTGCCCCCGCCGGCCGTGGACCGGGCGAAGGCCTCCTCCAGTGCCGCGAGGTCCAGCCGCAGGCCGGGGCCGAGCGGGGCCTCCACCACGCGGCGGTCCATGTGCGTCACGAACTGGTAGAACGGCGGGTACACCGGGCAGTTCACGACCACCGGGTCGCCGGGGCAGGTGACCAGCCTCAGCATCTCCACGACGCCCAGCATCACGTCGGGCACGATCGACGCGCGCTCCACGGCCAGGCCGTCCCAGCCCCACCGCTCACGGGCGAAGTCCGCCAGCGCCTCCGCGTAGGCGGTGCCCGCCGGATATCCCGTGTCGCCGGCCTCGATCGCCTCCGTGAGCGCGCGGGCCACGGGCCCGGCCAGCTGCACGTCCATCTCGGCCACCCACAGCGGCAGCACGTCCTCCGGATGGGTGCGCCACTTCATGCTCGTCCGCCGCCGCAGCTGGTCGAGCGTGAGGCGGCGCAGCGGATGGTCGTCATGCGACGTGATGTCCATGACACCCAACATAGGTGCGGACCCGCTGCCGGGGCAGAGGGCGGCAGGCGGACGTGTTGCCGAACCGGCAAGAAGGCTTGCCCGGCGTGCGCGCGGGACCGCATGGTCGGGGACAGGTCCACACCCACGGCACGGAGGAGACGACATCCATGACCGACGGCACCACCAGCGCGACCGGCGCCGAGACCGAGGCGGAGTTCTGGGACGCCCGGTACGCCGGGAGCGACCGCGTCTGGAGCGGCAACCCCAACAAGGTCCTGGTCCGGGAGGTCGGGAGCCTCAGGCCCGGCACAGCACTCGACCTGGGCTGCGGCGAGGGCGCCGACGCCGTCTGGCTGGCCCGGCAGGGGTGGCGGGTCACCGCCGTCGACATCTCCCGCGTCGCCCTGGAGCGGGCCGCCGCGCACGCGCGGGCGGAGGGCATCGCCGACGGCCTCATCGACTGGCAGCGCCACGACCTGGGCGAGACGTTCCCCGAGGGCACCTACGACCTCGTCTCCGCGCAGTTCCTGCACTCCCCGAACGACATGCCCCGCGAGTGTATCCTGCGCGCCGCGGCGGCGGCCGTGGCGCCCGGCGGCGTGCTGCTCGTCGTGGGGCACGCCGGGTTCCCGGCCTGGGAGACCGATCCGCACCCGGAGGTGCACTTCCCGACGCCGGAGGAGGTGCTGGAGAGCCTCGGGCTCCCCGAGGGGGAGTGGGAGGTCGTGCTGAGCGACGAGCACGAGCGCGTCCAGAACGACCCCGACGGGCGGCCCACGACCCGCGTGGACAACACCCTGGAGATCCGCCGCCTGGCGCGGTGACACGCGGCACGGCGGGCCGTGGCGACCACGGCCCGCCGGCGCGTGCGGGGCACGGGGGAGTGACGGGGCGTCATCGACGCGCGTCCTCGTACTCCTCCTCCTCCTCGTACTCCTCGTCCTCGTCGTCGTACTCCTCGTCGTCGTACTCCGGTTCCTCTTCGTCCTCGGCGTACTCCTCGTCCTCTTCTTCGCCGTCCCCTTCTTCCTCTTCCTCTTCCTCTTCCGTCTCTTCTTCGTCCTCGTCCTCGGGGTAGCCCTCGTCCTCCGGCTCTTCCTCGGCCTCCTCGGCCTCCTCGGCCTCCTCGGCCTCCTCGGCCTCCTCGGCCTCTTCGGCCTCCTCCGCTTCGAGGGCCTCCTCGTGTGTCCGTACGACCTCGCCGTCGCGTATCTCGCCGCGCCAGCCCTCGGGCTCCTCATTGGTGAGTGAGACATAGCGATGGAAGTGCTTGAAGTCGAGCCGCAGCCGGCGCCCTTGGGCGCGCCAGATGTTGCCGGTCTTCTCGAACAGGCCGGAGGGGTAGTACTCGACCACGAGGACGATGCGGGTGAGGGTGGGAGTCAGCTCGTGGAAGCTGACGCTGCCGCGCGTGGTGCCCTTGGCGCCGTCGGAGTGCCAGATGATGCGCTCGTCGGGGACCTGCTCCACGACAGTGGCCTTCCAGCCGCGGGTCGAAGGGCCTACCTTGACCTTCCAGTCACTTGACGTGTCGTCGCCCTTGGAGACGCTGCGGACGCCCTTGGTGAACGCGCTGAACTTCTCGAACTGCGTCCAGTGGTCGTACGCGAACCGGATGGGTACGCCGACGTCCTGGACCTCGACGATGTTCGTCACCTTCTGCGTCCCGGACTTGCGCCCCTTTCCCTTCTTACCGCCGCCGAGCGCCTGCTTGGCCTTGTCGAGCACGCCGCCGCCGATGGCCTTGAGCGGCGACTCGCCCTGCAGGATCTTCAGGCCCGCCTTGGGAAGCACCCCGCCGTTCTCGGCCACGCCCACCAACTGGTCGGTGAGGTCGGCCACCTTGTCGCCCGCCTTGTCGGCCAGGTTGCCCACTTGGGCGCCGACGAAGTTGGCGAGTTCGTCGCGCAGCAGGTCCAGGCCGGAGGCCTGGCCGTTGCCGGTGTCCTGCGCCGTCCTGGCCATCGGGCTACCTCCGCCGTGTGGACGTCTTCTTGGCCGCCGCCTTCTTCGCCGGCGCCTTGCGCGCCGTGGTCTTCCCGGCGGGCGCGGAAGCCTTCTTCGCCGTACGCTTCGCCGGTGCGGCGGTCTTCTTGGCCGTGGTCTTCTTCGCGGGCTGCGCCTTCTTGGCCGGTGCTTTCCTGGCGGGTGCCTTCCTGGCCGCCGGCTTGCGCTCCGGTTCCCGCTCGGGCCTGGGCTGCCGGCGCTTCGCGGCCCGGCGGCGCCTCGGCGGTTCCTCCTCTTCCTCTTCTTCTTCCTCCTCGCCTTCGCCCTCGTCCTCGGCTTCCTCGTCCTCGGGCTCCTCCGCCGCCCGTGAGGGACGGCGGCGCTTCGGCCGGGGCTTCCTCGCGGCCTCCTCTTCTTCCCCCTCTTCCGGTTCGTATTCCTCTTCGCCCTCGGCTTCCTCGCCGCGTTCCTTCTTGGCGCCGATCCGGGCCGTGCGGTCGTGCAACACGCCCGCCAGGTCGGCCAGCTTGCGGTCCGCGGCCGCCGTGACCGCCTTGCGGCCGGCGTCCATCAGCTCGCCGCGCAGCTGCTCGTTGAGGTCGGCGATCTGCGGTACGTCCTGCAGCTTGCGAATACCCTCGGTGAGCAGTTGTTGCGGATCGAGTCCGGCACGGCGACCAGCGAGGAAGGTCGCCATCGCGAAGGCGAGCCGCCCCTTCTTGGCGCGACCGAGCACGTAACCACCGGCGACTGCGGCGGCAAGAGCGATCTTGGTCGTGTCCTTCATCAGTCGTTCCCTTCGGAAAGCGACCCGGCGCCGCACAGACGTTGTGGGGTGTATATGCTGAAATAGTACGTTTCTCAATGGGGGTGGCGCTCCTCCGGAACCGGAGAAGGGGATGGCCGCAAGCGACAGGAACGCCCGGAGCAAGAGCACCAGGCGCGGCCGGGACGGCGAACGTGCGGAGCGGCCGCGCAAGCGCTCCGCCGCATGGGCGATGCGTTCCGCCGCCGATCAGCTCTTCGAACTCCTGGGCCGCAGGCCGGAGTCCGTCTCGGCGGTCAAGCCCGTCGACGAAGGCTGGGAAGCGGACGTCGAGGTGCTGGAGTTGGAGCGGGTGCCCGAGACCACCAGCGTGATGGCCACCTACCACGTGAAGCTCGACGAGGAGGGAGACCTGGTGGCGTACGAACGCACCCGCCGTTACACGCGGGGGCAGACCGACCGGCGCTTCTGAGACGGGAAGCGCTGAAGGGAGGCGCCATGACCGTGGTGCCGCAGGGCGGCGGGAGCATCTCCAGGGGCGGTACGGGGAGCCTGTACGACGTCCTGGAGCTCATCCTGGACCGAGGGCTCGTCATCGACGTGTTCGTCCGCGTGTCCCTGGTGGGCATCGAGATCCTGAAGATCGACGCCCGCATCGTGGTGGCGAGCGTCGACACGTATCTGCGCTTCGCCGAGGCGTGCAACCGCCTCGACCTGGAGTCCGGCCGCAAACAGCCCACCCAGCTCACCGACCTCGTCGGCGAGATCACCGAGAGCGGCGCGAAGGGCAAGTCCAAGGGCGCGCTCTCCGGCGCCGTGGAGGCCGTCACGGGGGCCCTGAAGGGCGACGACCAGGACGACGAGGACGAGTACGAGGAAGAGCCCGAAGAGGAGGAGGAAGCGGAGTACGAGGAGGAGCCCCGGCCGCAGCGCAGGAGCACCAGGCGCACCTCCCGGCGGGAGAGGGAATGACCATGGCCGTCTACGTCTACTCCATCACCTCGAAGGACCATCCGGTGCGCCTGGACGGGCTCAAGCCCGTCGGCGGATCGGACGACCCGTTGCGAACGGTGACGAACGGCGACCTCTCCGCGGTCGTGAGCGACGCCCCCCAGGACCTGCGCCCACGGCGCAGGGACGTCCTCGCCCACCAGGAGGTCCAGGAACGCCTGATGGCGGACGGCGCCGTGCTGCCGCTGCGCTTCGGCTTCACGGCACCAGACGAGGACGCCGTGCGCGGCGTGCTGGAGGACCGCGCGGGCGAGTTCCGGGAACAGCTGAAGAACCTGGAGGGCTGCGCCGAGTACCACCTGAAGGTCTCGTGGGACGAGGACTCGCTGCTGCGCCGGATCCTCGAGGAGAACGACGAGGCGAGCCGGCTGAACGAGCGGATCCGCGGCGGATCCGGCTCCCCCGACATGCCGCTGATGCTGGGCGAGCTGATCTCCAACGAGGTGCAGGCCCGCCAGCAGGCACTCGGGGCGGGCATCGTCGAGGCACTGCGCCCCTTCGTCCGGGACGACGTGGCCACCGCGCCGACCGGACAGGACTTCCTCAGCGTCTCCTTCCTGGTGGACGACAGCAAGGAGGAGATGTTCCTCGCCACCCAGCTCAGCCTGGCCAACCAGGTCGGCGAGGAATGCGACTTCCGGCTGCTCGGACCGCTGCCGCCGTACAGCTTCGTGTGACGGGGACGCGCATCGTGTGACGGGGACGAGGAGACGGACGAGGACGAGGAGGCGGTGTCATGGGACTGTTCACACAGATCGTCACCCTCCCCCTGGCACCGGTACGCGGGGTGGGCTGGGTCGTCGAGCGGGTGCTGGAGGCCGCCGAGCAGGAGTACTACGACCCCGAGCCCGTCGAACGCGAACTCGCCGCCCTGGAGAAGGAACTCCTCGCCGGGCGGATCGACGAGGAGACCTTCGAGGCGCGCGAGGAGGTACTGCTCGACCGCCTCGAGGAGATCGCCGCCTTCCGGCGCGGTGAGGCCGCGCCCTGAGACGAGGTGACGCTGTGACGGATTCCCCGGCCGGCCGGCTCGGTTCGTACCCCACGAGGGCCGCTCCCCAGCCGTACGCCTACGGGCAGGGGTCGTCGGCCAACCTGGCGGACATCCTGGAACGCGTCCTGGACAAGGGCATCGTCATCGCCGGCGACATCCAGATCAACCTGCTCGACATCGAACTGCTCACCATCAAACTGCGCCTCCTGGTGGCCTCCGTCGACAAGGCCAAGGAGATGGGCATCGACTGGTGGGAGCACGATCCGTCGCTGTCCTCGCGCGCCCACGGGGAGAGTTCGCTGGCGGAGGAGAACCGGCGGCTGCGCGAGGAGATCGAGGCGCTCAAGGAGGGGCGGGAGCTGACGGACACACCGCGCGGCAGCGTGGCCTCCCGCCACCGCACGCGGTCCTCCTCGGCGACGCCCCGCCGACGCGGCCGTACCGGGACGGACGACGATGAATGAGCGGGTCGGCTACGCGTACGGCGTGCTGCGTGAGGGGGGCGTGCCGGACGGCGCCCTGGAGGCGCTGACCGGCGTCGCCGGGGCCCCCGTACGCCTCGTGACGTCCGGCACGCTGGCCGCCGCGGTCAGCCCGGTGCCCGCCACGGACTTCCAGGAGGACGCCCTCCGCCGGCACCTTGAGGACCTGGACTGGCTGGAGGCCGTCGCCCGCGCCCACCACACCGTCATCGAGGCGCTCTCCGCGCACACCACCGTGCTGCCACTGCGCCTGGCCACGGTCTACCTGGACGACGAACGCGTGCGCCAGGTGCTGAGGGAGGACGACGCGGCGTTCAGGGAGGTCCTGGAACGGCTGGCCGGCCACCTCGAATGGGGCGTCAAGATCTACGTGGACGCCCCGGCGGCGGCCGCCGGGCCCACCGGCGCGGCCGAGGACCTCAGCCCCGGCCGCGCCTATCTGCGGGCCCGCCGCGCCCAGCGGCACTCCCGCGACGAGGCCTACCGCGCGGCGGAGGAGGCTGCCGTGCGCGTCGAGTCGATCGGGCGCGAACTGGCCGCCGGGCACGCCCGGCACCGCGTGCAGCAGGGCCAACTCGCCGCCGATGCGGGAGAGAACGTCCTGAACGACGCCTTCCTCGTCGCGCACGCACGGGCCGAGGCCTTCCGCACCCGCGCCCTTGCCGCCGCTGAGGGACTCCCCGGGGTGCGCGTCGACGTCACCGGCCCCTGGGCGCCGTACTCCTTCGCCGCCCTCCCCGGTACCGACCGGCCCGGGGCGGACCCGGCCGACGTGGCGGACGCGGCGCCATGACCGCGGCCGACCGGGCCCCCGAACCCCTGGCCGAGCGTCAGGTTGCCCTCGTCGACCTGCTCGACCGCCTTCTCAGCGGCGGAGTCGTCCTCACCGGCGACGTGGTGCTGTCCATCGCCGACATCGACCTCGTCCGCATCTCCCTGCGCGCGCTGATCGTCTCCATCAGCGAACGCAACCCGTCCCCTTGGGGCCCGGAGCCCGGCCCATGAGATCCCCCGCACCCCCCGGCGACGACCAGCCCCCGGACCGCCTCGGCGAGGTCGCCGACGCCGCCGCCCGCGCCTTCCGCCTCCTGCCCGCCGTCCCCCGCGACACCCCGTCCCCCCGTCCCGCGCGCCGCATCAGCACCGACCCCGACACGGTCGAACGCGATCTGATGAAGCTCGTCCTGACCCTGGTCGAACTCCTCCGCCAGCTCATGGAACGCCAGGCCCTGCACCGCGTCGACGCGGGCGACCTCACCGAGGACGAGGAAGAACGCCTCGGTGCCACGCTGATGATCCTCCACGACCGGATGGCAGGCCTCTGCGACCAGTACGGCCTGTCCATGTCCGACCTCAACCTCGACCTCGGCCCTCTGGGCACGCTCCTTCCGCCCGACTGAACGCGCGGGTGGGGTCTCAGGGCGTGGGGATGCCGCCCGGGCGGGAGGGGCGGCCGAACCGGACGGGGACGCCGGGGGAGTACAGGACGCTGACCGGGGGGCCGACGGGGGCGGGGAGGCCGGCGGCGGCGACCAGGGTCTCGTCGCAGTCGAGGAGTTCGGCACGGTGGAGGGGCCAGCGGGGGTGTGAGTTCGGCAGGTAGACCTGCCGTTCGAAGAACGTGTTGTGCAGGCCCCAGCGCGCGGTGAGGAAGTGCTCGAGGTCGGTGGGCTCCGCGACGGGCTCGCCGACGCGGACGGTGATGCGGCAGTGCGCCCCGCGTGGGCCCGGCCAGCGGCGGCTGCTGGTGTACGTGAGGGTGTCGCCGTCGCGGCGGATCGCCATCCGCGACCACAGGTACGGCAGGCGGAACGCGGCGCGCGCGACCGCCACGGGTATCAGCCGGGAGGCGTCGAGCGAACGGAAGACGACACCGCGCCGTCCGTGGGCGTCCACGGAGTACAGCCGGACGTTCGTCTCGGGGAAGGTGCCGAGATAGGGGACGCCGGGGAGGCGGAACCAGCCGACGCGGTGCATGCGGAAGGCGACGAGGCCCACGTAGGTGACGCCGCCGAGGGTGTCGGGGACGGTGCCGGAGGGCAGGAGCGGTGCGATGTCCGCGGGGTCGGCCGCCCAGTGGAGGAAGGCCAGGTCGAGCCACGACTGGGTGAGCAGCGGGGCGGTGGCCACGTAGGGCGGGTCCGCGGTGATCGGTTCCGGGACGGTCTGCGGGGGCGGCACCCGACCAGGATCGCAGACGGCCCAGGGACGCCGGAGGAGGGTGGCACCGGGTGCGGTGGGGCGGGCCGGGCGGGGTTTCCGCCGCGCAGCGCCGGCCGGTGCCCGGGCCGCTGCGCGGCAGCACGAAGGGTCCCCTCGGAGGACGCGACGGCCTGGTGCGACTCGTCGACGAGCGGCACCGCGCTGCCGGGGTTCGCCGTCGCCACCGCCGTGCCCGCCGCACCGTCGCCGCGGCCCAGGCGGTCCGGGCCCGTCACCGCGCGGGTGCGCACGATGAGCGCGTCGAGCGCCGCGCGGGGGAGCGTGCCGCGTGCAGGTACGGGTCCCGGTCCGATGCCGTGGGCTCGACGTGCGCCAGGGGGCGGATGCCGGCGCGCCGCCGCGCCCGGCAGCGCAGCACCGCCGGGCGGTCCTCGCGGCAGGGGCCTGCTCGCACCCGGTGCTCGTCCCGTTCCGGCCGCGCCGAGCCCGGCGATCGCCTCCAGAAGGCCCGTCTGACCACCCCTGTGACACGTGGGGTTCAGGAGGTGACAGCGGGGTACACCATGGGGGCGGGTGCCGGGGCCCCGCATCCGCTGGGGACGGACAGGGGGCCCTTCCCCCTACCGGTGACGCTGCGGAGCAGCCCTTCGGCGTGGGGAGTGATGGAGATGACGCACAGCTACGCCACCTCGTCACCTGCCGCCCGTACCGACGTGTACGTGTACGTGTGCGAGCTGGAACACCGCGCCGTGGCCGTCGCCGTCGCACGGCGCACCGCGCGCACCGTGCTGACCGGCTGGTCGGTGCCGGAGGAGGCCGTCCACGACGCCGTGCTCGTCGTGTCGGAACTGGTGACCAACGCCGTGGAGCACGCACTGCCTCCGGTCGCCCTGCGGCTGCGCCTGCGCCGCGGTGAACTCGACGGCACGGCGATCATCCGCGTCGAGGTCACGGACGGCGGGCCCGCACCCCGGCACGGCGCCTGGGCCGCGAGCTGCGGCACCGGTGAGCACGGTCGTGGAGCCGCCATCGTCGACAGCCTCGGCGTCGGTTCCGGCGTCGGCGTCCGCAACCGCGGCGGCGCCCGCTGGGCGGAACTGCTGGCCGCCTGACCTGGGCGAAGGCACCGCTCGGCCGGCCACCCACCCCCGGGACTCCGGGGGGTTGATTTGCGTACGCGAATTTTGTCCGGAAGAAAACGAAATACCCTTATGTTGAGATCGCCCAGAGCGAGGGCTGTCGTGGCGCACCCGGCGCGGGTGCGGGAAGGGAGGCACCCGCATGGAGTTCGGGTCCCGTCTCTCGGCGATGCAGGATCCCATCGGATCGGGTTGCAGGGTCTTCCTCGGGGTGATGATCGCGATCATCGCGGCCGTGCCGGTGGCCGACCACTTCCTGCCGGAGGACATCCACCTCGCCCACGTGCTGGTCATCCCCGTCGCCCTCGCCTCCGCCTTCGCCGGAGCCGTCCGCGGCGCCCTGACGGGACTCGCGGCCGTGCTGGCGCTCGTCGCCGCCGGGGCCGAGCGGCACACGCTGTCCTCGGAGAGCGTGCTCGTCCAGCTCGGCTCGCTGGTGCTGCTCTCCGTCCTGCTCGTCCTCATCAGCGCCCTGCGCGAGCGCCACAGACGCGAGATGGTCGAGTTGCGCGAGGTGTCGCAGGCGACCCAGGGCGTGCTGCTGCGGCCGCTGCCCACCCACGCGGGCCCGGTGACCATCGCCACGGCGTACCGCAGCGCCGGCGACGGCGACCGCATCGGCGGCGACCTGTACGCCGTCGCGCGCACGGCGCGGGCCACCCGCCTCCTCATCGGCGACGTGCGCGGCAAGGGCCTCGGCTCCATCGGCGACACCGGGACCGTCCTCGGGGCGTTCCGCGCCGCCGCCCACCGGCAGGCGCCGCTGGCGGAGCTGATGGCGTCGCTGGAGGCCGGCGTCCGCTGGGAGCTCACCGAGTCATGGGACGGGCCCCAGGCGACCGACGTCGGGGAGCGCTTCGTCACCGCTGCCGTCGTCGAGATCCCCGACGACGAGCCGTATGTGCGTGTGGTCAGTTGCGGGCACCTGCCGCCGATCCTCGTCCACGACGGGACCGTCACCACCCTCGACGTCCCCGAACCGGCGCCCCCGCTGGGCCTCGGCGGGCTGACCGGGAGCAGCTACGCTCCCACCACCTTCCCCTTCGCCCCCGGCGACCGGCTGCTGCTCTACACCGACGGCGTGACCGAGGCCCGCAACGGCGCGGGGGAGTTCTACCCGCTCATGAGCCGGGTCGCGGAATGGTGTGACCGGGCCCCCGACCAGCTCGTACGCAAGGTGACCGACGACCTGCTGGCCCACGTGGCCGCGCCGCTGCAGGACGACATGGCCGTGGTCGCGATCGTGCGCGACGCCCTGGGAGGACTGCCACCGCATGCACGGGCCCACGCAGGAGCCGACACGGCGGCGGACGCCGATGATCCGGGCGTTCGATCTGCTGGCCGCGGACTATGACGACGTCCACCACGACGCCGTCGCCGCGGCCCTGATCGGCCTGGCGCACCCCGTACCGGCGGACCGCCGCGTGGCCGACGTGGCGTGCGGCACAGGAGCGGTGGCCCTGGCGCTCGCCCGCGCCCGCTCGTCCGAGGACCCCGCGGTGCTCGCGGTGGACGTGTCCGCCGCCATGGTCGCCGCGGGCCGCGCCCGCGCCGGGCGCTCGGCGCCGCCCGGGGCGATCGACTGGCGCGTGGCGGACGCAGTACCTCTTCCGTGCGCCGACGGCGCGCTCGACCTGATCCTGTGCGCGTCCTCCCTGCACTTCCTCGGCAGGCGGGCCCTCGCCGACTGGCGCCGCGCGCTGCGGCCCGGCGGCCGCGTCGGCTACACCCTCCCACTCGCCCCCGGGTTCCGGGCCTCGGGCCCCTTCGCGTCCCTCGTCGCCCCCGACCTGCCGCTCCCGCGCACGGCGGAGGACGCCGCGGCACTGGCGGTCGCGGCGGGCTTCCCCGATCCGCTCGTCCGCGTCACCCGCATCGGCGACCGTTCCGTCGTCCTCACCGTCGCCGGGACCCCGGGCGCCGTCGGCTGACGCCTGCTCGGGCCGGCGCGTCGCGGAGGATCAGGACCCGCTCACGCCCGCGCACATGATCATCACCGGTCGCGCGCGAGAGGGCGGTGGTCCGGGAGACGGGACCGGACCACCGCCTTGTGCGGGGGGCGGGGACGGGGCTCAGTTGGGGGAGGGGGAGCCCGTCGCCATGGGGTCGGCGCCCGCGGAGAACATCGCCGCCGCCGAGGTGCCGAGACCGAGCGCGGTCGGTGCGTCGGGCAGCCCGGCGCCGACGCGGAGCTGCTCGGTGACGGGCAGCGGGCGGCTGGCGCCGCGGAGCAGGGACATGAGCCGGTCCGTGCGGGCCGCGCCGCGCGGCTGAGGTGCCGCCCGCAGGTGCTCGTGGTGGGCGAGCACGAGCGCGGCCAGGCCGGTGAGGTGGGCCGCCGCGATGGCGGTGCCCTCGGCGACCGTGTAGCCGGCGCCGAGCGCGGTGGTGACGACCGCGGTGCCGGGCGCGGTGAGGTCTACCCCTGGCCCGGTCGGCGTGAAGGGCGCCGGATACGGGCCCGGCCACGGAGGCTGCGCGGCGGCTGCCGGGCTGTCCGGCGGGTAGGTGCCGGTGTGCGCCAGGGCGCCCGCGGCCAGAACGGTCGGCAGGGCGGCGAGCGGGCTGAGCGCCCCCGCGGTGTCGCCCGCCGGGGCGATGACGGCGACGCCGGCCGCATGCGCGTCCATCAGCTTCCACGCCGCCAGTTGCGAGGGCTGGTCGTAGGTGACGTTGATCTGCGCGACGTCGATGTCGTGGGCGATGCAGTGGTCCACCGCGCGCAGCAGGTCGGCGACACGGCCGCCCGGGAACAGCTTGAGCGCGTGCACCGCGGCGTCCGCGGCGATGCCGGTGACCCCGGTGCGGTTGTCCGCGGCGGCGACGATCCCGGCGCAGCGCGTGCCGTGCCCGGTCGCGTCCGTGCGCCAGCCCGCGTCGTCGGCGGCGGGCGTGAAGTCCGCCCCCGAGCGGACGGTGTCCTTCAGGTCCGGGTGCGCGGTGTCGACCCCGGAGTCCAGCAGGGCGACGGAGACGCCGTGGCCGCGGTAGGTCGGGGGGATCTCGTGCAGACGCATCGCCTGCCAGCCCCAGCCGGTGAGCGGCCGGTCGGGGAAGCCCTCGAAGGTCTCCGCCAGGGAGCGCACCACCACTTCCACCTCGGCGCCCGTCAGGGTGTCCTCGTCCGTGAACGGACGGCCGGTGCGCACCGGCCAGTGGTCGCCCGCCGGACGCACGTACAGGGACCGGACGGTGGCCGGGGTGTCGGCCGGCAGCACGAGCCGCGCGCGGCCGTCCGTCCCGGTGACGGCGTACGCCGTCGAACCGGTGCCGGTCGCCCACACCTGCGCGTCCGCCACGCCCTGACCGCGGCTGGTCACCCGTACGGTGATGCACAAAGGCTCCTGGAGGGTGACCTCCATCGCCGGGTCCACCGCCGGCACGGCCGGCCTCGCCGAGGGGGCCGGTGCGTACGCGAGGGGCTGGTCGGCCTCGACCACCACCTGGGGGTTGGCGGCCAGCGCCCGGGCGCGCTCGTGGGGCATCGTCACCACGGCCACCGGGGGGCACACCGGGTGGGGCTCGGCGATCGCCTCCAGCCCGCGGGCGCGCGAGGGGTGCACCTGGGCGACCAGCTCCACCTCCGGGTCCTCCTCGAGGAGGGTGAACAGCGCCGAGGCCTCGACGGGCGGCACGCCCGCGGTCAGCCAGGGTGCCGGCCGGGGGGCGACCAGGTACCGGCCGCGGCCGGCCCGGCCCGGGTGCCCGGGGTAGGTCCCGGCCGTACTCGCGTACTGCTGCGCGCCCTGCTGCGTCGCGCCGGGTCCGGTGCCCGGTCCGCTCGCCCCGCCGGCCTCAGGTCCGGCACCGGGCTTGCGGCCGCCCTTGGCTCCGCCCTGCCCCTTCGCCATGCCGCCGTTGCCCTGCTGCTCACTCATCACGCTTCCGCCTTCACCGATCGCCTTGCGTTGGACGACACCGCGCCGCTTCCGCGGCCGGACGGCCCGGCCGGCCGGGGCAGCCCGCGAGGGCCACCCCGGCCGACCGGAGACCGGTCACATGCCGAGCGGCATCTGACCGACGTGCTGCATGTACGGCGACTGCCCGTACGGCGACTGCCCGTACTGGGACTGGCCGTTCGGGAACTGACCCTGGAACTGGCCGTACGGGCCGAACTGCTGCTGGCCGTACTGCTGGCCCTGGGCGATCTGGCAGATCGCGCTGTGCACGACCGGCGCGATGCGGCGGGCGCACTCGGTGAGCACGCTGCTCCAGGCATGCGGCGGGATCTGGCCCTGGGCCTGGATGCCCAGGATGATCTGCGGGTCGATGCGCACCTGCTCGACCACGGCGTTGACCGCCGTGGCCGCACAGCGCAGCGACAACTCGGTCACCAGCAGCGGCAGCTGCTGCTGGCCCTGCCCGATCCCGGGCTGGCCGAAGTGCTGCTGCCCGTAGCCCTGCGGGCCCATGAACTGCTGGCCGATGCCTTGCTGTCCGTAGCCCTGCTGGCCTGCCCACGGCTGCGACTGCTGCTGACCGGACTGCTGCCAGTGCGGCTGCTGCATCTGCTGACCGTACTGCTGGGGGGTGTAGACCGACATCAAGCTCCTCCTTGAGCTGTGACGGGAAGGGGTGAGACGGCGGCTCCATGGAGGGGGCTCTCAGAACAGGTCCGCCGCCATGCGCAGCAAACCACCACCGGACAAAAACCGCTTGCCAGGACATACCGCCACCGGAGGGTGGAGGGCGCCCGAGCTGCACCGACCCTCTTCCGGGCGCCTCACCCGGACGGCCCACGGCGGGGGAGCCCCGCGCCCAGGGGCGGCTCCCGGCAGTGCGTCTCGCGGTTCGCGGACCCGGGCCGGCGGCGCTCGAACCGGAGGTCCGCGAACGCATGCACGACCACGGCGACGTGTACGTCGGGACGTCAGCCGGCGCCCGGATCGGGTGCCCGCCGACCGGTACGGAACCCGGCATCGCCGGCATCGCCGGCGCGCGCACGCACCTCCTCGCCCATCCGCCCGGACGGGCACGCCTGTTGGGGGAGGATGGACAGGACAGTACGACCGAGACGGAGGAGGAACCCGTGCCATTGGAGGGCGAGTACGAGCCGAGCCCGCAGACCTGGGTGCGCGAGCAGGTCGAGCGGTACGAGAGCTCCGGAGGTACCGAGGGGACCACGATGCGCGACCTGCCCGTGGTCGTCCTGACGACCCGCGGGGCCAAGAGCGGGAAGATCCGCAAGACCCCGTTGATGCGCGTGGAGCACGACGGACTGTACGCCGTGGTCGC
The DNA here is from genome assembly GCF_042742985.1 of Streptomyces sp. NPDC058864. Taxonomy (NCBI): domain Bacteria; kingdom Bacillati; phylum Actinomycetota; class Actinomycetes; order Kitasatosporales; family Streptomycetaceae; genus Streptomyces; species Streptomyces sp. NPDC058864. Next base: position 143,865 of record NZ_JBHYMQ010000017.1, read on the forward strand.
CTCGCTCGGCGGCGCCCCGAAGAACCCGGTCTGGTACCACAACCTGCTCGCCGACCCCAGGGCCGAGCTCCAGGACGGCCCCCGGCGCCGGGACATGACGGCGCGTGAGGTGTCCGGGGAGGAGAAGGCGCTGTGGTGGGACCGGGCCGTCGAGGCCTTCCCCGACTACGCGGACTACCAGAAGAAGACCGACCGCGAGATCCCGGTCTTCGTCCTGGAGCCGGCGGCCCGCCCCCACTGAGCGCGGGGCGCGAGCATCGCGCACCGGCGCCGCGCACCGGGTGAGCCGCGCGGTGCGCATGAACGCCGCGATCGCGGCAAGGCGTGCGGTGCGGGTGCCGGACCGTGGTTCCCCCGTCGCGGTCCGGCACCCCGCCGGTCGTCAGGCGCCGGTCGTCAGGGCGCCGGGGTCCGCAACTCGATGTCGTCGGGCCCGAGCGGCCGCCCGTCGGCGTCACGCATCTCCAGCGGCGCCACCGGGCGGCCGGTCGCCCGGTCCACGACGGTGGTGCGTTCCTCCCCCGGCTCGAAGAGGTTGGCCTCGCCCCACTGGCGCAGGGCGAGCAGCACCAGCCGCAGGCCCTTGCCCTCCTCGGTGAGTTCGTACTCGCGGTACGGACTCCCGTCCGAGGCGGGCACCGTGCACAGCACCCCGTGCTCCACCAGCTTGCCGAGACGGCTGCTCAGGATGTTCTTGGCGCAACCCAGGCCGCGGTGGAAGTCGTTGAACCTGCGCACCCCGTTCAGGGCGTCCCTGACGATCAGCAGCGACCACCAGTCGCCGACGACACCCAGGGTCCGCGCGACCGGGCACGGTCCGTCACTGAAGTCCTTCTTCTGCATCGCCCTCTCCTGGTTTCGACATTAAACCGCGAGGGCGGGCCGGGCAAACGGCGCGCCGGTGACCGGGCCTACTCGGGGCGTGCCGGGACGTAGAAGCCGGTCGTCGCGGTGACGGCGGCGGCCGCGGTGTCCTCGGGGGCGCCCGAGGCGGCGTAAGCCGCGCCCCAGGCCCGGCTGCTGAGGGTCATGAACTCCCGCGCCTCGTCGGAGAACTGCCATTCCCCGGCTTTCTCCGGCCCGATGGCGTCGCCGGCCAGATACCGGCCGAGACCGAGCAGTCCCAGGTCCCAGCCGACGCCGACCGCGCCGGGGCCGAACTGGTCCCACATGCCGGGCGGCACCACGGCGACGTGCTCGAGCTCCAGGACCGTCCGCTCCTCGTCCTGCGCGGTCAGCCGCACCTCCACCTCGCTGAACCCGGGCGCCCCGCCCATGACCCAGCTGACCCGGAGCAGCTTCGGGGGTTCGCAGCGCAGGACCTCCCCGCCGGCGTTCCCCTGCAACTGGTACTGGCCGCCGAGCCGCAGGTCGCCGGTGACCGGCAGGAACCAGCGCCCGATCCGCTCCGCGGTGGTGCAGGCGTCCCAGACGTCCTCGACGATGGCGTCGTAGGTACGGCGCAGCAGCACCGTGCGCGCCTCCTCGCCGGAGACGTCCCGGTTGCCGGTCGCGCGGTGGATGGCGTTGATCTCGTCGACGATGTTCATGCGGTGTCTTCCCGTTCCCTTCCGGGGTCCCGGGCCTGCCCCGTCCCCGGTCGCTGCTGATCCTGTGCGAGGCGCCGTTCGCGGCGTCCCCGGGCGAGCTCGGTGCCGAGCGCGTCCAGCCGCTGTTCCCAGAAGCCGCGGAAGCGCTCCAGCCATGCGTCGACCTCGCGCAGTGGCGCGGTCCGGACGGCGTAGAGCCGCCGGGTCCCCTCCGCCCGCACCACTGCGAAGCCGTTCTCCCGCAGGACCCTCAGGTGCTGGGAGACGGCGGGCTGGGAGATCCCGAATTCCCCTCTGATGGTCTCGGTGATCGCGCCGGACGGCTGTTCTCCGGAGGCGAGGAGCTCCAGGATGCGGCGCCGCACCGGATCCCCGAGTACGTCGAATGCGTGCACGTCGGCCACTATGCCAGTGCCACCTTATATAAGCAAGAACTTAGATAGGTCCTTGAGCAGCGACGACGCGCCCGGGCGTGCGCCTCACTCCAAGGGGGTAGGGGCGAACCGGGCATAGGGGTGGCTTCCGGGACGTTCACTGACGCGGGCACCGGTGCCCACGGCGTAGGACTGAAAGGGTCCGCCCTGAACGGGCCGCGTTTCCGAAGGAGTGATGACCATGCGCCGCATCCGCGTCCAGCGACCGAAGAAGCCGGCGCCGTCGCGCCCCCCGATCGACCTGCGGACACCGTCCGGAAGGCCCCTCCCGTACTGACGCCGGCCCCTGAAGCACACCGTGCACGTCCAGAAGGGTCGCCCGAGATGAGCGACACGTCCTGCCGGCCGGGCAGCACCGTCCCGGCCTTCCGCCCGGTCTTCGCCTACATGGTCAGGCGGCTGCGCTACCTCGCCGAGGGCTTCCGCCGCCTGGCCCTGGCCTGGTGACGGCAGCGGTGGAGCCCGACGACCCGGCCGCCGGGCCCGCGCCATGGGCCCGCCCGCGGCGACCACCCTCTTCCCCCTCCACAGGGGCCGGGAGCGGCCGCCCCCGCCTGCCCCGAACGGCTCACCCGGAGCGCTGTTGCGCGTCGGCGCCGACCGGGTGACCCTTGACGTGATTCGGGTGCACCGGAACGCGAGGTGGGCCATGGTCGAGCCAGCGGTGACGATCCGGCAGGACGGCGACGGTTACGTGGTCAGCTGCCCGGGGACCGACGCGGTCGGGCGCGGCCCGACGGAGACCCAGGCGTGGACCGACTTCTGGGCCGCCCTGCACGCCGACTGGAAACCCCCGGAGGAGCTCAGGGCCGGCCCCGGCGAGGACCACGTACGAGGTCTGCGGGTCCTGCGGCTCTTCCTGTGACCCCGGTCCGTGCGTCCGCGGTCATGGCGCCCGGCCGGACCACTGCGGCTCGACGCGCGCCCACTCCCGCCCCCACGTCCGCAGCCGCACGCGCAGCGCGAGGGCGGCCACGGCATGGCGCACGCCCCAGGCCACCGCGGACCACAGCAGGAGACTCGTGACGCCCAGCACCAGGCCCGCCCCGCGCGCCCCGGCCGTACTGCGGGGCTCCGGCGCCGGTGAGCCCCGGTCGTCCACCCAGATCCGTATCCGATCGCCCGCCTCGACGGGCCGCCCCACCGGGACCCGTCCGGTGTGCGGACGGCCGCGCGGGTACTCCCAGCCGGCGCGCACCGGCGGCATCGAGCGCATGCCGTGCTCGTGGAAGACCGGCCCCGTCCCGTCCAGGGCGGTGCCCGCCACGAGGTGCCGGTGACCCCGCTCGGCCAGCGCGTGCGCACGCTCCGCCCGGTGCACGGCGAACCCCGCACAGGCCGAGACGAGCACGGCCAGCACCATCACGGCCGAGGCGGCCAGCCGCGGAAGGGTGTGCGCGCACGGGCGGCACCGTGACGGCAGCACGGCGGGACAGGCGCAGAACAGCATGGGACCCCCCTCGGACGAGGCGCGTGGCCCGGCCGCGACCGGACTGCCGACATGCTGCACCCACGAGGCGGTCACGCGCCGGGAATTCGCGCCTAGTCGGCGACCGCGGGCGACGCCGTACGCGGGCCGGGCACCAGGTGCCTGCGGCCCGCCGCGGGCGCCGGCCGGGACAGCACCACCACGCCCCGGCCCGACGCGAGCGCCCCGGCCAGGGCCACCGTCAGGCCCAGCGAGCCGCCCCGGAAGCCCTCACCGAGCAGCAGCACACCGACACACCCCGCGACCAGGGGGTTCGCCAGCGTCACCGCCGCCAGCGCCACACCCAGCCCGCCCCGGTACGCCTCCTGCGACCAGAGCATCCCCGCGATCGCCAGGACGCCGGTGCAGCCGGCCGCCACCAGGAGCATCGGGTCGGCGACGGCCGCCCCGAGCCCCCGTTCGGCCAGGTGCACCGCGAGGCCCTGGGTCAGGCACGAGGCGACGCCGAACGCCGCGCCCGCCGCCGTGGCGAAGCGCAGCGCGCGCAGCACGGACCGGTCGGCGCCCCACGGCACCCGGGCCAGCGCCAGGGCCGCGGTCGCGGTGATCGCGGCCAGCAGGACCAACTCGGCGCCGCCCAGGACCCGTTCGGTGCCGGGTGGTGCGATGGACAGCAGCAGCGCCACCAGCCCCAGCACGGTCAGTCCCGCCCCGCGCCACTCCCGGGGCCGTACCCGGCGCCGGCCGAGGGCGGCGTGCAGCGGCAGCGCCAGTACGAGCGTCAGCGCGCCCAGCGCCTGGACCACGGTCAGCGACCCGTACCGCAGCGCGACCGCGTGCAGTCCCGCCCCGGCGGCCTGGAGGGCCAGCGCCAGCGTCCAGAGCCCGCCCGTCGGCTTCCGCCCGGCGGCCGCTGTGCGCTCCTGGGCGACGGCCGCCGTCGCGTAGCAGACCGCCGACAGCAGGGCCGCCGCCGGCGACAGCAGACCGCCGTTCATGCGAGCGCCCTCGGAACGGGCATGGGGCTCCTCCTGGGGTGCGGGGGCGGTGGCGCGGACCCCCAGCACATCGTGTGCGCCGCCCCCGGGGCATCAGGGTCCACCCCGAGCCGTCCCCCAACCCTTGTCGGGGACGTCAGGTGCAGACGGTGCCGGCGGGCGGCAACTGGCCGCGGGTCAGGTATGCGTCGACGGCGTCGTCGACGCAGCCGACCGACCTGAGGTAGGCGGTGTGGCCGTCGCCGTCGTAGGTGAGGAGACGGCCCGAGGAGAGCCGGCGGGCCAGGGCCGCGGCCTCGGTGTAGGGGGTCGCCGGGTCGCGGGTGGTGCCGAGGACCAGGATCGGCGCCGCCCCGCGCGCCGTGATGGGGCCGGCCGGCTGGTCCGCGGGGACCGGCCAGTGGGCACAGGTCGACAACTGGTCGGCGAAGTACCTGCCGAAGCGGGGCGAGGCGCGCACGAATCCGGGGAGCGCCGCCCGCGCCTGCGCGGGGGTGGCGCGCGGCCCCAGGCTGCCGCTGAGGCAGGTGATCGCGACGTACGCGTCGCCGCTGAAACCGGAGTCGTCGAGGGCCCCGCTCAGTTGCTGCACCGCCGTGGTGCCGCCCGAGCGCACCTCGGCCAGTGCGGCGCGCAGCTTCTCCCACGCGGGTGCCATGAGCCCCGTGGTGACGGCGTTGATGAGGCCGTCGCCGTCCACGACGACGTCCTTGCCCTGCCGCAGAGGGGCGCGGTCGAGGGCGGCGACCAGGGCGTCCAGGGTCCGGCCCGCCTCGGCGGGGGAGCGGCCCACGGGGCAGTCCGGGCGGGCGGCGCAGTCGGCCGCGAAGGAGTCCCAGGCGATCTGGTAGCCCCGGGCCTGGCCCAGCAGGCTGTGGACGCCGTCGAGCACGGGGTCGACGGCGCCGTCGAGCACCATGCGGCCGACGTGGGACGGGAACAGGCCGGCGTAGCTCGCGCCGAGGTAGGAGCCGTAGGAGAAGCCGAGGTAGTGCAGCCGCTCGTCGCCGAGGAGGGCACGGACGAGTTCCATGTCCCGGGCCGAGTCGAGCGTGCCGACGTGGGCGAGCAGGCGCCCGGCGCCGCGCTCGCACGCGGTGGCGGTCTCGCGGGCCGCCTCGTCGGCCGCCGCGAAGTCGGGTCCGTCCGCCTCCGGCCCGCCGGCTTGCGGACCGCCCCCGCGACGGAGGCCGCGGACCCCCGCGGGGGCGCCGGCCGGGTCGGTGCGGCAGGTCACCGGGGTGCTGGAACCGACTCCGCGCGGATCGACGGCGACCAGGTCGTAGGCGGCCCGCACGGCCGGCGAGAAGGCCCCGGCGAACGACCACAGCGAGGTGATCGCGGGTTCGCCGGGGCCGCCGGGGTTGAACAGCAGTGAGCCGATGCGCCGGGCGTCCGTCCCGGTGGCCTTCGTGCGCGTCACCGCCAGGTGGATGTCGCCCGCTTCCGGGTGGGCGTAGTCCAGCGGGGCCCGCAGGGTGGAGCACTGGAACGACGGTTGCTCCGCGCAGGGCTTCCAGGCGGGTCTCTGCCGGTAGTAGTCGGCCAGTGCCGGAGGAGCGGCCGCCGTGGCGGCGATGGCCGCGGGCCGCCCGGGGCCGTGCCCCGCCCTCTGCCCGGGCGGGCCCGTCGTGCAGGCGGTGAGCAGGAGTGCGCAGGCCCAGAGTGCGGCGAGCGCCGCGTGGTGGAGCCCGCGCCGGGGTCCGCGGGATATCGGGCCGGTGGTCCGGGCTTCCTTCATCGCCACGTCTCTCCTTCGCCCTCCGGTGCGTGATCAGTGCACCACGCACCGTGTCCGGCAGGAGTGTTCGCATAGCCCGGTGGAGTGAACGGCACAGGGTCTGCGGGGGGGGTGCCTCTATGTTCTTCGTCAAGCGAGGTGGGGGGTTCTGGGTTGGTAGAGGGTGCCGTCGCGGAGCATGGCGAACAGCACGCTGGTGCGGTGGCGGGCGAGTCGGAGCAGGGCCTG
>NZ_JBHYMQ010000018.1:0-136209 GCF_042742985.1 Streptomyces sp. NPDC058864
CCGCCGACTTGATCGTCCCCTGGAACGCCGGACCCGCCTCGGTCACACCCAGGTGCAGCGGGTAGTCGCACTGCGCCGCCAGCAGACGGTACGCGTTGACCATCACCACCGGGTCGTTGTGCTTCACCGAGATCTTGATGTCCCGGAAGCCGTGCTCCTCGAACAGCGAGCACTCCCACAGCGCCGACTCCACCAGCGCCTCGGGGGTGGCCTTGCCGTACTTCTCCAGCAGCCGCCTGTCCAGCGACCCGGCGTTCACACCGATCCGGATCGGCACCCCGGCGTCCGAGGCCGCCCTGGCGATCTCCTTCACCTTGTCGTCGAACTGCCGGATGTTGCCCGGGTTCACCCGCACCGCCGCACAGCCCGCGTCGATCGCCGCGAACACGTACTTCGGCTGGAAGTGGATGTCCGCGATCACCGGGATCTGCGACTTCCTGGCGATGGTGGCGAGGGCGTCGGCGTCGTCCTGCGAGGGGCAGGCCACCCGGACGATCTGGCAGCCGGACGCGGTGAGCTCGGCGATCTGCTGCAGCGTGGCGCCGATGTCGGCCGTGACGGTGGTGGTCATGGACTGGACGGAGACCGGGGCGTCGCCGCCGACCGCGACCGACCCGACCTGGATCTGGCGGCTCTTGCGGCGGTCGGCGAGCTTGATCGGAACGGACGGCATCCCGAGCGAAATCGCGGTCATGTGCGTGGCATCCCCAAAGTACGCGAATCGAGGTCCCGGCGGCGTGGGCGGGCTCCGTTGAACGAGACTACGTCACCCCACCCACGCCTCCGACATCGCGCCTATGTCAAACGCACCGGATTGATGAGATCCGCGGCCATGACCAGCGCGGTGAAGCAGATGAAGATTCCGGCGACGACGTAGGCGGCGGGCATCAGCTTCGCCACGTCGAAGGGACCGGGGTCGGCCCGCCGGAGGACCTTGGCGATGTTCCGCCTGACGGACTCCCACAGGGCGCCCGCGATGTGCCCGCCGTCGAGCGGGAGCAGCGGAAGCATGTTGAACAGGAAGAGGGCCAGATTGACCCCGGCGAGCAGGCTCACCATCGTGGCGATCTTCTGCGTGGCCGGCAGCGGCAGCGAGAAGATGTCGCCGCCCAGACGAGCCGCGCCGATCATGCCGACCGGGGAGTCGGGCTGCCGCTCGGCGCCGTTGAAGACCGCGTCCCACAGGCCGGGGATCTTGCCGGGGAGCGCCGCCAGGGAGCGGGCGCCGTCCTCGGCGGTGGTGGCCATGTGGTCGATCGACTGTCCGAAGTCCAGCCTCACCACGCCGTCCGCGGGCGTGAAGCCGAGGAATCCGGCCTGGACGTACTGGTCCTTGACGATGCCCCCGTGCCCGTCGGTCTTGACGACCTTGTTGGCGATCAGGTTCGCGTGCAGGTCGACGGTCTTGCCGTCGCGCACGACGGTGATCGTGGCGGGGCCGATGGTCTTGCGGATCTCCTGCTGCAGCACCGTCCACTGGCTGTCGTCGACCTTCACCCCGTTGAAGGCCACGATCCGGTCGCGCTGCCGGAGGCCGGCCGCCTTGGCGGGAGCGGCCGGGTAGTCGCCGCGGGCGCAGGGGTCCTTGGCCTTGAGTGCCTGGGTGTCGGACGCGGGGATGACGCAGTCCGAGACCGAGCCGACCGTCGTGGTCTGGGTGGGGATGCCGAAGCCCATGAAGAGCGCCAGGAAGAGCCCGAAGGCCAGGATCAGGTTCATGAACGGGCCGGCGAACATGACGATCACGCGCTTCCAGGGCTTGCGCGTGTAGAACATCCGGGTCTCGTCGCCGGGCTTGAGCTCCTCGTACGCCGCGGAGCGGGCGTCCTCGATCATGCCGCGGAAGGGCGAGGTGGAGCGGGCGGCGACCCGGCCGTCGTCGCCGGGCGGGAACATGCCGATCATGCGGATGTAGCCGCCGAGCGGGATCGCCTTGATGCCGTACTCGGTCTCGCCCTTGTGCCGGGACCAGATGGTCGGCCCGAAGCCGACCATGTACTGCGGCACCCGGATCTTGAAGAGCTTGGCCGTGGAGAGGTGACCCAGTTCGTGCCAGGCGATGGAGACGAGGAGACCGACCGCGAAGACGGCGATTCCCAGTACCCACATGAGTCCCGTCATACGTGTGCCGCCTCCGTCGTCGCCTGTTCCGCAGCCAGTTCCCGGGCGCGGGCCCGCGCCCAGTCCTCCGCCTCGAGGACGTCCTCCACGGTGAGGGAGGTTCCTTCGGCGGGAGTGCCGTGCTCCTCTACCACCCGTGCGACGGTGTCCACGATGCCCGTGAAGGGCAGCGTGCCCGCGAGGAACGCGGCCACGCACTCCTCGTTGGCCGCGTTGAACACCGCGGGGGCGGTACCCCCGAGGCTACCGACGTGGCGCGCGAGCGCCACCGCCGGGAACGCCTCGTCGTCCAGCGGGAAGAAGGTCCACGTGGCCGCCTTGGTCCAGTCGCACCCGGGCGCGGCGTCGGGCACCCGCTCGGGCCAGCCGAGGCCCAGCGAGATCGGCATCCGCATGTCGGGCGGGCTGACCTGGGCCAGCGTGGAGCCGTCCGTGAATTCCACCATCGAGTGGATATACGACTGCGGGTGGACGACGACCTCAATGCGGTCGAAGGGAATGTCGAAGAGCAGGTGGGCCTCGATGACCTCCAGGCCCTTGTTCACCAAGGTGGCCGAGTTGATCGTCACCACCGGGCCCATGTCCCAGGTGGGGTGGGCCAGCGCCTGCTCGGGGGTGACGCCTGCCAGCTCCTCCTTGACCCGGCCGCGGAACGGGCCGCCGGAGGCGGTCACGACGAGCTTGCGGACCTCGGCGCGGGAGCCGCCCATGAGGGCCTGGAAGAGCGCGGAGTGCTCGGAGTCGACGGGCACGATCTGGCCCGGCTTGGCCACGGCCTTCACCAGGGGGCCGCCGACGATCAGCGACTCCTTGTTGGCGAGGATCAGGATCCGTCCCGCCTCCAGGGCGGCCAGCGTGGGGCGCAGCCCGATCGAGCCGGTGATGCCGTTGAGGACGGAGTGGCACGGACGGCCGGCCAGCTCGGTCGCGGCGTCCGGGCCGACCAGGACCTCCGGCAGGGGCTCGGTGCCGTAGCGCTCGGCCAGGGCCGCCCGCAGCGGGCCCTCCGCGGCCTCGTCCGCGACGGCGACCGCGGAGACGCCGAGCTGCAGCGCCTGGTCGGCCAGGAGCCCGACCCGGCCGCCCGCGGCGGACAGGGCCACCACCCGGAAGCGGTCGGGGTTGCGCAGGACGACGTCGATGGCCTGGGTGCCGATCGATCCGGTCGAACCCAGGACGACGATGTCGCGGGGGCCGTCGTGGGCGCCGCCGGCCGCGTCCGGTCCGGGCAGCCGCAGGTGGGGGTCGGCGAGAGAGTCCGTCATCCCCCCATTGTGTCCGGTCGCCGGCACGGCGGGGGCACCGCCTCCGGGAAGGCGGTGCCCCGCGCGCCGGGGGCGCGTCCCCGTCCGGTCAGCGGATCGGCCGGTGGACGTTCTCCTTGCGAGAGGCGCCCGGTGTGGTGTCGGCGATCCAGGGGCCGTCGCTGGACGGGTCGACGATGCCGGACTCGAGCCAGGTGTAGGCGCCGCCCAGGACCCCGTCGACGACCTTGCGGTCGATGGCGTCGGTGTTGGTCCACAGGCGGCCGAAGAGCTCCTCGACGCGGATCCGCGACTGGCGGCAGAAGGCGTCGGCGAGCTGGTAGGCCTCGCGTCCGTTCTCGCCCCGGGTGCGGAGCATCTCGGCGCGGACGCAGGCGGCGCTCATGGCGAACAGTTCCGCGCCGATGTCGACGACGCGGCCCAGGAAGCCCTGCTTGGTCTCCATCCGGCCCTGCCAGCGCGACATGGCGTAGAAGGTGGAGCGGGCGAGCTTGCGGGAGTTGCGCTCGACGTAGCGCAGGTGGGCGGCGAGGTCGGGGTGGCCCGCCGGGTGGAAGGCGGAGTACGCCCCGGGGATCTGGCCGGGGCCGGCCACCAGCTTCGGCAGCCAGCGGGCGTAGAAGCCGCCGGCCTTCATTCCGGCCCTGGCCTTGTCGCCGAGCGCCTTGTCGGGGTCGATCAGGTCCCCGGCGACCGACAGGTGGGCGTCGACGGCCTCACGGGCGATCAGCAGGTGCATGATCTCCGTTGAGCCCTCGAAGATCCGGTTGATCCGCAGGTCGCGCAGCAACTGCTCGGCCGGGACGCCCCGTTCGCCGCGGGCGGCGAGGGACTGCGCGGTCTCGAAGCCCCGGCCGCCGCGGATCTGGATCAGTTCGTCGGCCATGGTCCAGCTCATCTCGGACGCGAAGAGCTTGGCCAGGGCGCCCTCGATGCGGATGTCGTTGCGGTCCTCGTCGGCCATCTGGCTGGACAGGTCCATGACGGCCTCGAGGGCGAAGGTGGTCGCCGCGATGAAGGAGATCTTCGCGCCGACGGCCTCGTGGCGGGCGACCGGCCGCCCCCACTGCTCGCGGGCGGCGGACCACTCGCGGGCGATCTTCAGGCACCACTTGCCGGCCGCGACGCAGGACGCGGGCAGCGACAGGCGGCCGGTGTTGAGGGTGGTCAGGGCGATCTTCAGCCCGGCGCCCTCGGGGCCGACGCGGTTCTCCGCGGGGACACGCACCTGGTGGAAACGGGTGACGCCGTTCTCGATGCCGCGCAGCCCCATGAAGGAGTTGCGGTTCTCGACGGTGATGCCCTCCGAGCCCGCCTCGACGACGAAGGCGGTGATGCCGCCCTTGTGGCCCTCGCTCTTCGGCACCCGCGCCATGACGACCAGCAGGTCGGCGACGACGCCGTTGGTGGTCCACAGCTTCACGCCGTCGAGGACGTAGGAGTCCCCGTCGGGTACGGCCGTGGTCGCCAGGCGTGCGGGGTCGGACCCCACGTCGGGCTCGGTGAGCAGGAAGGCCGAGATGTCGGTGCGGGCGCAGCGCGGCAGGAACCGCTCCTTCTGCTCCGGGGTGCCGAACATCTTCAGCGGCTGGGGCACGCCGATCGACTGGTGCGCGGAGAGCAGCACGCCGATGGCGGGACTGGCGGAGCCGACGAGGGCCAGCGCCTTGTTGTAGTACACCTGGGTGAGGCCGAGGCCGCCGTACTTGGGATCGATCTTCATGCCGAGGGCGCCGAGCTCCTTCAGCCCGGTGATGACCTCGTCGGGGATCCTCGCCTCACGCTCGATCAGGGCCCCGTCCACCTTCGTCTCGACGAAGTCGCGCAGCTTGGCCAGGAACGCCTCGCCGCGCTGGACCTGGTCGGTCGACGGTGTGGGGTGGGGATGGATCAGGTCGAGCCGGAAGCGGCCCAGGAACAGTTCCTTGGCGAAGCTCGGCTTTCGCCATTCCTGTTCGCGGGCGGCCTCTGCGACCTGGCGCGCTTCGCGTTCGGAAACGGTGGGGCGGGCGGATGCTGCGGACATGGGGGCGTCACCTCGCGTCGGTTACCGACCGGTGCTACTTGTTCGTTAGTACCCCGGTTCCGGCTTGGTCACCAGCCCTCGCGCACGGGGCGCGGCGGCCCGGTGACCTCTCCGACGGCGATTCAGGCCGACGCGAGCAGCTTGCGCAGCGGAGCGGCGTCCGGGGCGGAGCCGCCCTCGGCGACAGGCCGGCCTGGGCCTCGGCTGCCGTGCCGGACTCCCCCTCGCCGGTGCCGCCGGCCGGCACCGGACGGACATCCTGATCCCATGTCAGTTCCGGCTGGACGGGCCGGATTCGGCGGGCGGGAGAGCGGCGGCCCCGATGTGGACCACGCCCCCGGGCTGCCTCCGCTCCGGGGCGGGAGACGGCCCTGGTCGACGGCGTCGAGCGGGGCCGCCACGGCCGGCCCGGTCCCCGCGGCGGGCAGCGGCGGCGCAGCGTTCCCGGCGGGCACGGCGGGCGCCGCCGGATCCGCGAGGGCGCTCCACTCCACTCGGGTGAACGCCCGGCTCGCGACCGGAGGTGCTCCTCGCCGTCCGCGAGAGCGTCACTTTACGTGCGCATGCCGACAGCGAGCACGGCGCGGCCGGGACGCACCGCACATGCGCCCCGGCCGCTGGAAGGGGTGGCTCCTCCTGCCGTGGGGACTACAGGGCGAGACCGGTCAGGACCAGGACCCGCTCGTAGGTGTAGTCGTCCATGGCGTACTTGACGCCCTCGCGCCCCACGCCGGAGTCCTTGACGCCGCCGTAGGGCATCTGGTCGGCGCGGTAGGAGGGGGCGTCGCCGATGACGACGCCGCCGACCTCCAGCTCGCGGTGGGCGCGGAAGGCGGTCTGCAGGTCGTGGGTGAACACACCGCACTGCAGGCCGAACCGCGAGTCGTTGACGACCGCGAAGGCCTCGTCGGCGCCGTCCACCCTGTGCAGGGACAGGACGGGACCGAAGACCTCCTCGGTGGCGAGGACCGCGTCCGCGGGAACGTCGGCCAGCACGGTCGGCTCGTAGGCGGCGCCGTCGCGCTTGCCGCCGGTGAGCAGCTTGGCGCCCTTGGCGAGGGCGTCGTCGACCCAGGACGCCACGCGCGCGGCGGCGTTCCCGTCGACGAGCGGGCCGACGTCGGTCGCGTCGTCCGAGGGGTCGCCGGTGACCTGCGCCCGGACCTTGGCGACGACCTTCTCCACCAGCCGGTCGTACACGGTGGCGTCGGCGACGACCCGCTGCACCGAGATGCAGGACTGGCCGCCCTGGTAGTTGGCGAAGGTGGCGATGCGGTTCGCCGCCCACTCCAGGTCCTCCTCGGAGGACCAGTCGGCCAGGACGACGGCGGCGGCGTTGCCGCCCAGCTCCAGGGTGGTGTGCTTGCGCGGCACCGAGTCCATGATCTGGTAGCCGACCCGGTCGGAGCCGGTGAAGGAGACGACCGGCAGCCGCTCGTCCTGCACCAGGGCGGGCATGCGGTCGTTCGGGACGGTCAGCACGCTCCACGAACCGGCCGGCAGGTCGGTCTCGGCCAGGATCTCGCCGAGCACCAGCGCGGACAGCGGGGTCGCCGGCGCCGGCTTGAGGATGATCGGGGTGCCCACCGCGATCGCCGGGGCCACCTTGTGGGCCACCAGGTTCAGCGGGAAGTTGAACGGGGCGATGCCGAGCACGCTGCCGCGCGGGAAGCGCCGGGTCAGCGCGAGCCGGCCGGTGCCGCCGGCGTCGGTGTCCAGGCGCTGGGCCTCACCGCTGTTGAAGCGGCGCGCCTCCTCCGCCGCCCAGCGGAAGACGGACACGGCACGGCCGACCTCGCCGCGCGCCCACTTGACCGGCTTGCCGTTCTCCGCGGTGATCAGCCGGGCGATCTCCTCGGCGCGCTCGGCCAGCCGCTTCGACACGTGGTCCAGGGCGGCGGCCCGCACGTGGGCGGGGGTCGCGGCGAACTCCGCCTCGACGGACTTCGCCGCGGCGACCGCCTCCTCCACCTGGGCGGGGGTCGGCACGCCGACGGAGGCCACGACGCTGCCGTCGTACGGGTTCACGACATCGAAGGTGTCCTCGCCGGTGGCGGGGCGACCGGCGAGCCAGAAGGCGGTGGGGGTGCTCATGCGGACCACGGTAGGGCGGGCGGCACCCGGCCGGTCTTGTCCAGTGAGTCCTACGGGCCGGCACCGATGCGACGTTTTGGCAGAACCCGCTCAGCCACCGGACTTGAGGGCCAGCCACAGCTCCATACGGACGTCCGGATCGTCCAGCGAGCGCCCCAGGATCTCCTCCACGCGCCGCATCCGGTAGCGCAGCGTGTGCCGGTGGACCCCCAGGTCCGCCGCGGCGGCGTCCCACTGCCCGTGCCGGGACAGCCACGCCCGCAGCGACGCGACCAGATCACCGCGGGCGGTGGCGTCGTGCTCGCGCAGCGGCCGCAACAGGCCGTCGGAGAAGGCCCGTACGGCGTCGTCACCCAGCAGCGGCAGCATCGAGCCGGAACCGACCTCGTCGTGCTCGACCAGACTGCGGCCGCGCCGCCGGGCGACCGCCAGCGCCCGCTCGGCCTGCTCGTGGGCGCCCGGGACGCCCGCGGTACCCACCGCGGCGGACAGCCCGGCCACCAGATCGTCACTCCCGTCGACCGCCGCCACGCAGGCCGGCACCACCTCGCCGTCCGCGGCCGCGAGCACCGTCAGCCGGTCCTCGTCCCGGACCGCCAGCACGGGCTCCGCGGCCCGCATCGCGGCCGTCTCCACCCGCTCGCCCAGCAACCCCACTGCGTCCGCCGCGTCCGCCGCGTCCGCCGCGGCCTCCGCGCGCTCCGCGACCAGCACGCGCACCGGAGCGTCGAACAGCCCGCCGTACAGCCGGCCCGCCACGGTCCGGGCGTGCTCCGGCTCCCCGACCAGCAGCATCCGCAGCAGCGCGGCGCCCAGGCGCTGCTCGGTGTCCTGCAGCGCCCGGGACTGCTCCAGGGACAGCGTCAGCAGCGCGACGGCGGCGTGCACGAGGTACCGGGCGGAGGTGTCGAGCCGTTCCTCCGTGCCGACGGCGAGGAACCCGCGGGGGCGCCGGCCGGTGCCCAGCGACTGCAGTTCGACGCGGTCCTCCGTGCCGGCCGGGCCCGCGACCGCGGCACTGGCCGGGGCGGGCCTGCCCCGCAGCCGCTCCACCTCCGCGGCGAGCCGCCCCGCCCGCCGCCCCGCCCACTCCGGTGCCGCGGCCACCACGGCGCCCGACGCGTCGTACAGCGCGGCCCAGCCGTTCAGGTGCGCCGCCAGCCGGGACAGCAGCGCCGTCGTCCCCTCCGGCGCGAGCGCCGCCCGGGTCAGCTCCCGCTGCGCCTCGAAGCCCGCGGTCACCGCCTTGTACCGGTCGGCGGCGAGCTCCGCGGAGACGGCCTTGCTGATCGCGATGAACGGGGTCTTGTGCGGCACCTCCAGCAGCGGCAGCCGGTGCGCCGCCGCCGCGTCCACGAGCGCCTGCGGCACGCTGTCGTGGCTCACCCCCACGCCGAACCCGAGGCCCACGACGCCGGCACCGGCCAGGCGCGCCACGTACTCGCCGAGTGCCTCGGGCGAGCCGACGTCCAGCTTGAGGCCCGTGGTCAGCAGGAGCTCGCCGCCCTCCAGGTACGGCGCCGGGTCGTCCAGCTCGCTGGTGTGCACCCACCGGACGGCGGCCTCCCCCAGGCGGTCGCCTCCGGCGAGGACGGCCAGCTTCAGGGCGGGGTTCCGCAGCAGCGAGGCGAGCGTGGGCGGCACGGGCTTTTTCTCCATCTCGGAGTGCGTTCACATCCGATTCTGCCTCACCGTATACCTGCGGTGCGGGCCGTTTGTCCGTGTGCGGGTCCGTTGTGGTTGCGGTTGGGGTTTTTCCCCCGCCCGCCCTCCCGATTGCCCCGGGACGTTGGTGCGGGTCTCGCCCGGTTCGGTTGGTGGGCCGGGGGCGGGGCCTCCGGGGTGGGCATTCTGTACCGCATATTTATGTGCATGGCGGGCAATCCGGATAGGTGCCGCTCTGCCGCACAACAAATACACGTCAGCGTCCAGAACGCCCACCCCTACGACCCCACCCCCTCCGCGAGCTGCGCGACCAACGCCCGGTGGGGGGTCAGTAGGGCATGTGCGGCAACCCCGGACCGCTTCCTCACCCCCCTCCGGCCGTCAGTCGCCCCAACCGACGGGAGGGGGTGTGGCGGGGTGCGCCCATGGGGGTCCCCCCGGCCGAAGGCTGGGGGAGACGAGCGGTGATGCCGGTGATGCAATGGCCCGGCAAATCCGCGAGCGCTGTGGGGGTCCCCCCGGCCGAAGGCTGGGGGAGTGCGCCGGCGCGGCCCCGACCCCCAACGCACGCAGCGAGGCGGTCACTGACCAACCGGGATGGGGGTCCCCCCGGCCGAAGGCTGGGGGAGGGCGGGCGGCGGGGGAAAACCCCCGCCGCAGGCGCAAACGACCCGCACACAAACAACCGGCCCGCACACGAACGCTCAGGCGCGCAAATCCACGAGCACCGGAGGGGCGTGCTCCCCGTCGACCGCGGTGAGGGAGACGACGGCGTGCCCCGCAGGGACCGCGTGGGCGAGGTCGGACGCGGACCACCGCTCGCGCTCGACGCGCCGCACCGTGACCGACTCCGCCGTGACGGCCTTCCCCGTCACCAGGCGCCGCACGGCATGCAGCACCCGCGTGAGCGGTTCGTCCGCGATGATCTGACGGTTGGTGACGTCGTGGACGTCGACCCATTCCTTGCCCCACACCTCCGCGAACCGGGCGCCGTCCCAGGCGGTGACCCCGGCGAGGGCCGCCCGGCAGCCGACGGCGCCGAGGAGGGCGCCGCGCAGGGTCTCGGGGACGTCGTCGAGGGTCCGGAGCGTGAGGACCGCGCCGGCGTTGGCGGAGCGCATGCGCTGCAGGCCGCGGACGGACTCCGCGGTCACCGTGTGGGAGGCGTCGTCGAGGACGAGGCAGGCGAACAGGGAGCGGTCCTGCCGGGCCGCGGCGCACTCGGCGAACTGGGCGAGGACGAGCCGCGCCAGCATCCGGGAGACCTCGGCGTGGCCCCGTTCCGGGAGGTCGATGCGGACCCGCAGGGGGTGTTCGAGGCCCCGCAGGGAGAAGGGGTGGCTGCCGCCGGTGGTGTCGAAGAACCCGGCGAACGCGGGCCGGTCGAGCAGTGCGATGCGGTCGGCCAGCAGGGGACCCGCGTCGCCGGACCGGGCGGACTGCCGTTCGCGGGCGTCGAGTTCGCGCAGCTGGCCCTGGGCTGCGGCGCCCCGGGTCTGGAGGGCGGACCGCAGCGCGGCCAGTGCCGAGGGGGTGCCGTCGAGCAGTTCGCGCAGTTCGGGGACGGAGGGGAAGCGGCCGTGGGCGGCGTGGAAGGGCCCGAGGATCTGGGCGAGTGCGGTGGCGGCCCGCCGGCTGTCACCGCCGGGCAGGGCGGCGGCGAGGTCGCCGACGAGCGCCTCGGCGAGGAAGCCCGCGGCCTCGTCGGGGTCGGCGGTGCCGCCGTACAGGTCGAGGTCGTACGCGGAGTCGGGGTGGCCGATCTTCACGACGACGTCGAAGGACTCGTCCGGCGCGAGCCGTGCCCCGTCGGTGCCGACCACGACGACGGCCGCCCGCCCGGCGAGGGCCTGCAGGCACATGAGTTCCAGCGCGGGCCGCACGAAGCGCACGGTCTTGCCGGAGCCGGGCGGCCCGACGGCCAGCAGGGAGGTGCCGAGGACGGACGGGTCGAGGGCGTAGTCCGCGCCGCGGTGGGTGCGGGGGTTGCGCTCGTCGTCGGGCGCGGCGCCGATGCGGACCTGGCCGACGAGCAGGTCGTACCGGGCGGTGCGTGCGGGCAGGTCGCGGGCGCCGGACGGGTGGGCGCAGGCGGCGGCCCCGTACCGCAGGACGGTGTCGGTGAAGGCGGTCAGCCGGCCGGGTTCGGAGCGTACGGACTGCCAGGCGCGGGAGAGGCGGGCGAAGTCGACGTCGTTCATCAGCCCGGAGCGGGCGTCGTCGGCGAGCCGGTCCGCGGCGTCGGCGGCGCCGCCCTGGCGGAGCGCGGGGAAGGCGGCCGGGTCCTGGGCGGGGTCGGCGGGTTCGCGGCCGGTGGCCGTGCGCTCGTCCTCGCGGGCGCGCCGGAGCGGGGCGGTGATGGAGCGGCGCCACAGTTCGGCCCAGCGGCCGATGCGGGCGAAGAAGACCAGCAGGGCGCCGCCGATGAGCGCGTAGTAGAGGTACGAGGCCCACAGGTAGGCGGTCTGGTTGCCGCCCGCCCGGCGCCAGGAGTCGGGGGTCAGCGCGAGCAGCGGCCAGAGCCAGTAGCTGCCGAGGTAGCCGTTCCACAGCAGGGACCACAGCAGCCAGCCGCCGAGGAAGGAGATGAGGGCGCCGGCGACGAGCTGGCGGCCCGGTACGGCGTCCGGGTCGGCGGCGGGGCGGGGGCGGTGGCCGAGGCGCCAGACGCCGGGTGCGGCGGCCGGGCGCGGGGCCCGCAGCCAGGCGAGGAGGCCGGAGCCGTCCGCTGTGGCGGACGGCGCGGACTCCGCGGGCGCGCGCCAGGAGCCGGCGCCCGGTCGGGTCCCCGGCCGCGGCGGTGGCCCTGGGGGCAGCGGGGGCGTGGCCGGGACGGCCCTGGGGGCGCGGCCGGGGGCGGCCGGGCCGGGCCGGGCACCGGGCACGGGGGGCGGTCCGGGGTGCGCGCCCGGCATCGGCCGGGCACCGGGTACCGGCGGCGTGCCCGGTTGCGGGCCGGGTCCTCCGGGCGGAGGCGCCGCGGGCTTCTCGTGCGTACCGTCGCGTTCCATCGCGTGTGCCACCCCTCGCAGGTCCGCACTCAATGTAGTCGAGCGGCCACCGCAGTCTGAAGGATCTTGGCACGCTCATGTCCGCCACGTCGAAGAGGCGTTCCGCAGTGCGCCCTATCGGAGTGTGCGGGGCTCCGCCGTACGGGCTTAGCCTGCGAGAAAAGACCACGGTTCGAAGGAGTACGTCCGCCATGACCGATCTGGCCCAGGAGCGTCGCCTCGTCACCCCGATCCCCGGCCCCAAGTCGCAGGAGCTGCTGGCGCGCAAGACGGCGGCGGTCGCGAGCGGCGTCGGCGTGACCCTGCCCGTCTTCGTCACCCGCGCCGGCGGCGGCGTGCTGGAGGACGTGGACGGCAACTCCCTGATCGACTTCGGTTCCGGCATCGCGGTGACCTCGGTCGGCAACAGCGCCGAGGCGGTCGTGCGCCGTGCGTCGGCGCAGCTGGCCGACTTCACCCACACCTGTTTCATGGTGACGCCGTACGAGGGCTACGTGGAGGTGGCCGAGGCCCTCAACGAGCTGACCCCGGGCGACCACGAGAAGCGCACCGCGCTGTTCAACTCCGGTGCCGAGGCCGTCGAGAACGCGGTGAAGATCGCCCGCGCGTACACCGGGCGCCAGGCCGTGGTCGTCTTCGACCACGGCTACCACGGCCGGACCAACCTCACGATGGCGCTGACGGCGAAGAACATGCCGTACAAGCACTCGTTCGGCCCGTTCGCGCCCGAGGTCTACCGCATGCCGCTGGCCTACCCCTACCGCTGGCTGACCGGCCCGGAGAACTGCGCGGAGGAGGCGGCGGCCCAGGCGATCGACATGATCACCAAGCAGGTCGGGGCCGGGAACGTCGCCGCGATCGTGATCGAGCCGATCCAGGGCGAGGGCGGCTTCATCGAGCCGGCCAAGGGCTTCCTGCCGAAGCTGGTGGAGTTCGCGCGGGAGAACGGCATCGTGTTCGTCGCGGACGAGATCCAGACCGGCTTCTGCCGCACCGGTCAGTGGTTCGCCTGCGAGGACGAGGGCATCGTCCCGGACCTGATCACCACCGCCAAGGGCATCGCGGGCGGTCTGCCGCTGGCCGCGGTGACCGGCCGTGCCGAGATCATGGACGCCGCGCACTCCGGCGGTCTGGGCGGCACCTACGGCGGCAACCCGGTGGCGTGCGCCGGTGCGCTCGGGGCCATCGAGACGATGAAGGAGCAGGACCTGAACGCCAGGGCCCGCCGCATCGGCGAGATCATGCTGGCCCGGCTGCGCGGCATGCAGGAGAAGTTCGAGGTCATCGGTGAGGTCCGCGGCCGCGGCGCCATGATCGCGATCGAACTGGTGGAGCCGGGGAGCAAGAACCCGAACGCCGCCGCCACCGCCGCCGTGGCCAAGGCCTGCCACGCCGAGGGCCTGGTGGTCCTGACCTGTGGCACCTACGGCAACGTGCTGCGGTTCCTGCCGCCGCTGGTCATCGGCGAGGACCTGCTGAACGAGGGCCTGGACATCATCGAGGGCGCGCTCGCCCGGCTGTGACCTGGTGCTTCGCCCGTGACCGAGCGGCTACGACACAGAGCGTGAAGAACGTGTGCGGGCCTGATGGCGGGAGGGTGCAACCCCTGCCCGGCGGCCCGCCGGTGACGTACGGTTTCCGCAGATGGAAGAAACACCCCGTCTGCGGAAGTCCGCGGGCGACACTTTGCCGATGACTCCCCATCACCGGCACAGCAGTGCCCTCGCGCACAGCGCCGAAGCCGAAGGCTCCGGCAATCCTCGCCGATCGGTCGGCCGCTTGCCCCAAACCCCCCGGGGCGGGCGGTACGGCGATCGCTCTGGCCGCCCCGGAACTCTCCCCCCTGTTCCGGGGCGGCCAACTTCTCTGGTGGCCGTGGTGTGCACGGCGCTCTTCGGACTGCTGACCTGGCAGGAGGCACTACGAGGGCGCCTGCTGGCCCTGGACGGGCCGGTGCGTACCACTCTCGCGGGACCCTCCCCCCACCCCGCGGACCGCCCCGCCGTGGCACAGTTCCTCGCCGACCTGGGCAACTGGCAGGTCGCCGTGCCCGTGCTGCTGCTTGCGATGGTCTGCACCACCTGGCGCCACCGCCGGTACGGACTGCCCCGCCCCTGGCTGCCGCCGCTGGCGTACGCGCTCGTGATGGCCGTCGCGCCGCTGCTGGTCGCCCTGGTGAAGCCGCTGATCGGCCGGGCCGGCCCCGGTTCGCTGACCCTCTCCCCCGGTTATCCCGGGCTCTACCCCTCCGGCCACACGGCCACGGCGGCCGCCGCGTACGGCGGCGCCGTGCTCCTGCTGCTGCCGTGGCTGGTGCGCGCGGCGGCACGGCGGCTGCTGGTCGCGGCCGCCGTGCTGCTCAACGGTGCGGTGGGGGTCGCCCTGGTCCGCTGCGGCTACCACTGGCCGCTCGACGTCGTGGGGAGCTGGCTGCTGTGCGGCGCCCTGCTCGCGGGCGCCGCCCTGGCGGTCAGTTGTTGGTCGGGAAACCGAGGTTGATGCCGCCGTGGCTCGGGTCGAGCCACCGCTGGGTGACGGCCTTGCCGCGGGTGAAGAAGTGGACGCCGTCCGGGCCGTAGGCGTGCGTGTCGCCGAACAGCGAGGCCTTCCAGCCGCCGAAGGAGTAGTACGCCACGGGCACCGGGATCGGCACGTTGATGCCGACCATGCCGACCTCGACGTCGTGCTGGAAGCGGCGCGCGGCGCCGCCGTCGTTGGTGAAGATCGCCGTGCCGTTGCCGTACGGGTTGGAGTTGATCAGCTCCAGGCCCTCGTCGTACGAGCCCACGCGGACCACGGACAGGACCGGGCCGAAGATCTCGTCGTTGTAGACGGACATGCCGGGCTTGACGTCGTCGAAGAGGGTCGGGCCGAGCCAGAAGCCGTCCTCGGTGTCCTCGCCGGTGACGGCGTGGGTGCGGCCGTCCACCGCGAGGGTCGCGCCGTCGGCGAGGCCCGCGTCGAGGTAGGACGTCACCTTGTCGCGGTGGGCGCCGGTGACCAGCGGGCCCATCTCGGAGGCGGCGTTGCAGCCGGGGCCGACCGTGAGGCGGGCCATCCGCTCCTTGATCTTCTCGACCAGCGTGTCGCCGATCGGGTCGACCGCGACCAGGACGGACACCGCCATGCAGCGCTCGCCGGCCGCGCCGAACCCGGCGTTGACGGCCGCGTCGGCGGCGAGGTCCAGGTCCGCGTCCGGCAGCACCAGCATGTGGTTCTTGGCGCCGCCCAGGGCCTGGACGCGCTTGCCGTAGCGGGTGCCGGTCTCGTAGACGTAGCGGGCGATCGGGGTGGAGCCGACGAAGGAGACGGACTTGACGTCCGGGTGCTCCAGGAGGCGGTCGACGGCGGCCTTGTCGCCGTGCACGACGTTGAAGACGCCGTCCGGCAGTCCGGCCTGCTTCCACAGCTCCGCGAGGAAGTTGGCGGCGGACGGGTCCTTCTCGGAGGGCTTGACGACGACGGTGTTGCCCGCGGCGATGGCGATGGGGAAGAACCACATCGGCACCATCGCCGGGAAGTTGAAGGGCGAGATGATCGCGACCGGGCCGAGCGGCTGGCGGATCGAGTAGACGTCGATGCCGGTCGAGGCCTGCTCGGTGAAGCCGCCCTTGATCAGCTGCGGGATGCCGCAGGCGTACTCGACGACCTCCAGGCCGCGGGCGATCTCGCCGAGCGCGTCCGAGTGCACCTTGCCGTGCTCGGAGACGATGATCGCGGCCAGCTCCTCGCGCTTGGCGTTGAGCAGCTCGCGGAAGGCGAAGAGCACCGTGGTGCGCTTGGCCACCGAGGCGTGGCGCCACTCCCTGAACGCGGCGGCGGCCGCGCCGACGGCCTGGTCGACCTCGGCGATCGACGCGAAGTCCACCCGCCCGGTCACGGCCCCGGTGGCGGGGTCGTACACGTCCCCGTGCCGCTCCGTGGTGCCGGACCACGACTGTCCGGCGATCCAGTGCGTGATGTGCTTGTCGGTCACGGCGGACCTTCCTCTCCTCGTCTCCTGCCAGTGTCGTCAGCGGGGAGGGCACCCTCAAGCACCAAGGTGTCGGCGCCGGGGCCGGGCGCTTTACAGGTCGTAGAGCTCGTCGGGGTGCTCCATGCCCTCCATGAGGTCCAGCCGGATGTCCTGCGCCCAGTCGAAGGCCCAGCGTTTGACCGCGGCGGTTCCGGCGCCGTCCAGTCCCTGTGCCGCGTACGCCGCGTCGTCCGCCTCGACGAGCCTGTCGAGGCGGTCGGCGAGCAGGCGCGGCTGGAGGTCCTCGTCGAGGTGGACGGCCATCGTGAGCAGCTCCCCCGGCGTGAACCAGGCGGTCAGGGCGTGGACGTCGACCAGGTCGCGGACCGTGGCGCGGTCGGCGACGGCGGCCACCTTCAGCGCGGCGCAGTCCTCCAGGGCCACCACCGGCACGGGCCCGGACAGTCCGAGTCCGACAGCGACCGGGGGACGGGAGAGCGGCTGCTTGGCCACGTGCACCGCGCGGCCGGCCCCGCCCGGCGGGGTGACCCCTAGGTGGGCGACGAGCGGCGTGCCGGGCAGCGGGGACACCTCGTAGCCGGCCCCGGAGTACGCCGCGGCGAGCGCGGCGCCGATGTCGCCGACCGGGGTGGAGCTGAAGGTCACCAGGTCCAGGTGGCGTGACGGGCGGCGGTCGAAGCCGTGCGCGATCAGTGCGAGGCCGCCCGCCACGGCGAGGCCGTGGCGCCCGCAGACGGGCAGGGCGGTCTCCACGAGGTGCGCGAGGCCGGGCGTGAGGTCCATGTCAGCCCGCCGCGGCGAGGGGCGCGGGAGCGGGGGCGCGCCGTGGCGCGCCCGGGTATCCGCGGCCGCTCCGGGGCCGGCCGCGTTCCGTCGGGATCATGGAACCAGTGTCGCGCACGGGGGCGTACGTACGGCCCGCTCCCGGTCGCGCGATCACTCGCCCGGATCACGCCCGCGCCGTCCCGCCAGGTGGGCGGCCGCCTCGTGCATGGCCAGCTCAAGGACGCCGGGGTCCGTGAGGTTGCCGGTGCCGTCGGGCGGCACGAGCCAGCGGACACCGCCGGTGGCACGGCCCGGGTAGGGGACCACGATCCAGGTGCCGGGGCCCGCGGTGCGGACCCCGGTGCCGATCCAGCGGGCGGCGGTGCCCGGGGGCACGAAGTAGCCCATGCGGGAGTCGCCGAAGTCGGCCAGGACCGGCCCCGGGCGGTCGACGAGACGGGTGAGGACGTCGAGCGTCGGGTAGCCCAGTTCGCCGGTGAGGATGAGGACGTCCCACAGCCGCCCGGCGGGCAGGAGCGTCACCCCGAGGGGGTGGCGCTCCCATTCCCACCGGGCGGCGTCGGGGTCGGGTGCCACGGAAACCAGCCATTCGACCGCGCCCCGCGCGTCTGTGCCCACCATGCCGGTTCCTCCGTTCCGTGTGTGCGCTGTCGTGCTGTCACGCGGAGAGAGGAGGCCGGGCGCGGATCATTACGCGGGTTTCACCACGCCCGATGGGGTGAACCGGATCACAGGGCACGTGCGGGGGCCGGTCAGCTGTCGAAGCCGAGGCCGAGCCGGTCCATCGCCTTGAGCCACAGGTTGCGCCGGCCGGCGTTGCGGTCGGCGCGGTCCAGGGACCACTTGGTCAGGCCGATGCCCGCCCACGCCAGGGGCTCGGGCGGGAAGGGCAGCGGTTTGGTGCGCACCATCCGCAGTCCGGTGCGCTCGGTGGACTCGCCGGAGAGCAGGTCGAGCATGACATCGGCGCCGAAGCGGGTGGCGCCGACGCCGAGGCCGGTGTAGCCGGCGGCGTAGGAGACCCTTCCCTCGTGGGCGGTGCCGTAGAAGGCGGAGAAGCGCGAGCAGGTGTCGATCGCGCCGCCCCAGGAGTGGGTGAAGCGCACACCCTCCAGCTGCGGGAAGCAGCGGAAGAAGTGTTCCGCGAGCTTCAGGTAGGTCTCCGGGCGTTCGTCCCGGGCGGCGTCCAGGCGGCCGCCGTACGGGTAGATGGCGTCGTAGCCGCCCCACAGGACGCGGTTGTCCGCGGTGAGCCGGAAGTAGTGGAACTGGTTGGCGCTGTCGCCCAGTCCCTGGCGCCTCTTCCAGCCGACGGCGCCGAGCTGCTGCGGCGTCAGCGGTTCGGTCACCAGCGCGTAGTCGTAGACGGGGACGATGTAGTGGCGCACCCGGCGCACCAGCGAGGGGAAGACGTTGGTGCCGAGCGCGACGTGCCGGGCGAAGACACGTCCGTACGGGGTGCGTACGGCCATGCCGGAGCCGTTGCGGGCGAGCTGGGTGGCGCGGGTGTGCTCGTAGACGCGTACGCCCAGTTCCTCGCAGGCCCGCCGCAGCCCCCAGGCGAGCTTGGCGGGGTGCAGCATGGCGACGCCGCGGCGGTCCCAGAGGCCGCCGACGAAGGTGGGCGAGTCGACTTCGGCGCGGACCTGGTCGCGGTCGAGCAGCTCCAGTTCGACGCCGTGCCGGGCGGCCTCCTCGGCGGACTCCCGGAGGCCGTCGAGCTGGTACGGCTCGGTGGCGACGTCGATCTCGCCGGAGCGTTCGAAGTCGCAGTCGATGGAGTAGCGGGCGACCGCCTCCTCGATGCCGTCGAGGTTGCGGTTGCCCAGCTCCTCCAGTCGCCCGAACTCCTCGGGCCAGCGGGCGAGTCCGTTGGCCAGGCCGTGGGTGAGGCTGGCGGAGCAGAAGCCGCCGTTGCGTCCGGACGCCGCCCAGCCCACCTCCTTGCCCTCGACCAGGACGACGTCGCGGCCCGGGTCGCGCTCCTTGGCCAGCAGCGCGGTCCACAGTCCGGTGTAACCGCCGCCGACCACCAGCAGGTCGCAGTGCTCGTCGCCGACGAGGGCGGACCCCGCCCGCGGCCTGCCGGGGTCCTCCAGCCAGAACGGTGTCGGCTGCGCGTCGGCGAGCGAACGGGCTGGGTCCATGGGGTCTCACACCTTTGCGGATGCGGTCGGCGGGTTAACTATGGGCTTTCCTGCGGCGGCTTAGCAGCTGTCCGACGACGACGCAGAGCACCGCCGCGACGAACATCAGCGTGCCGATGACGTTCACCTGGACGGGCAGGCCCTTCTGGGCGGCGCCCCAGACGAACATCGGGAAGGTCACGGTGGCCGGGCCGGCGTTGAACTGCGTGATGATGAAGTCGTCGATGGAGATCGCGAAGCTCAGCAGCGCGCCCGCCGCGATGCCGGGCGCGGCGATCGGGAAGGTGATCCGCCAGAACGTCGACCACGGCGTGGCGTAGAGGTCCTGGGCGGCCTGCTCCAGTCGCGGGTCCATGCTCATCACGCGCGCCTTGACCGCCGTCACCACGAAGCTGAGGCAGAACATGATGTGCGCGATGAGGATGGTCCAGAAGCCGAACTGGATGCGCATGTTGAGGAAGAGGGTGCCGAGCGAGGCGCCCATGACGATCTCGGGCATCGCCATCGGCAGCCAGATCAGGCCGGTCACCGGGCCGCGGCCGCGGAAGCGGTGGCGGCCGAGCGCGAAGGCGACCATGGTGCCTAGGATCGTGGCGCCGAGGGTGGCGAGGACGGCGATCTCCAGGGACAGCGACACGGAGTCGCACATGTCGCCGACGCCGCAGGGGTTGGCCCAGGCGTCGAGCGAGAAGTGGTTCCAGGAGTAGTTGAAGCGGCCCTTGGGCTGGTTGAAGGAGAAGATCAGGACGATCACGTTGGGGATCGTCATGTAGGCAAGGGCGGCCACGCCGGCGAAGACGACGAGGTGCCGTCGCACCCAGTTCAGCACGGGCATCAGACCAGTTCCTCCGTCCCCGCCTTGCGGATGTAGACGGACACGATCACCAGGATCGCGGCCATGAGCATGAAGGACAGCGCGGCGGCGGTCGGGTAGTCGAGCACCGTCAGGAACTTGGACTGGATGACGTTGCCGATCATCTGCTCGCTCGGGCTGCCCAGCAGCTCGGCGTTGATGTAGTCGCCGGAGGCCGGGATGAAGGTGAGCAGCGTGCCGGCCACGACGCCGGGCAGCGAGATCGGGAACGTCACCTTGCGGAAGGTGGTGAAGGGCCGGGCGTACAGGTCGCCGGCCGCCTCGTGGAGCCGCGGGTCGATGCGCTCCAGCGAGCTGTAGAGCGGCAGGATCATGAAGGGCAGGAAGTTGTACGTCAGACCGCACACCACCGCCAGCGGGGTGGCGAGCACGCGGTCGTCGGCGGTGATGCCCAGGGACGCGGTGACGTTCAGGATGTGCAGCTTGTCGAGCACGCTCACGACGTAGCCGTCGTCGGCGAGGATGGTCTTCCAGGCCAGGGTGCGGATCAGGAAGCTGGTGAAGAACGGCGCGATGACCATGACCAGCAGCACGTTGCGCCAGCGGCCCGCCTTGAAGGCGATGGTGTACGCCAGCGGGTAGCCGATCGCCAGGCACAGCACGGTGGCGATGCCGGCGTAGATCAGCGACCGCAGGTAGAAGACGTCGTATTCCTTGAACGCGTCCCAGTAGGTGGCGAAGTGCCAGGTGACGCGGTAGCCGGTCTCCAGGGAGCCGGTCTGCACGGAGGTCGACGCCTGGTAGACCATCGGGGCGGCGAAGAAGACGAGCAGCCACAGGATGCCGGGCAGCAGCAGCCAGTACGGGACGAGTCTGCGCCGCCGGGCGGCGGCGCCGGGCGGCACCGGCGGGGTCTGCGCCGGTGCCCCGGTGGGGGCGGTGGAGAGGGCGGCCATTACGCGTTGACCTCCCCGGCCTCGATGTCCTGAGCGGCGTCGAGACCGAAGGTGTGCGCGGGGCTCCAGTGCAGCACCACCTCGGCGCCGGGGACGAGGCGGCCGTCGCGCTCCACGTTCTGCGCGAAGACGGCGAGCTCGGGGCACCAGGGGCTGTTGACGACGTACTGGGTGGAGACGCCGATGAAGCTGGCGTCGACGATCCGCCCGGTGATCTTGTTGCGGCCCTCGGGGACCTCGGCCGCGTCGTCGGCGTGGACGATGGATATCTTCTCCGGCCGCACCCCGGCGAGCAGCTTGTCCCCGGCCCGCACCGAGGGGACGCAGCGCGCGGTGGGCATCGCGAGGCGGCCGTCGCCGACGCTGAGCAGCAGGTCGTCGCCGCCGGTGCCGGCGACCTCGGCCTCGATGAGGTTGGACTGGCCGAGGAAGTTGGCGACGAAGGTGGTGCGCGGGTTCTCGTACAGGTCGGTGGGCGCGCCAAGCTGTTCGATGCGGCCGGCGTTCATCACGGCGATGGTGTCGGCCATGGTCATGGCCTCTTCCTGGTCGTGCGTGACGTGCACGAAGGTGATGCCTACCTCGGTCTGGATGCGCTTGAGCTCCAGCTGCATCTGGCGCCGCAGCTTCAGGTCCAGGGCGCCCAGCGGCTCGTCGAGGAGGAGCACCTTGGGGTGGTTGATCAGGGCTCGGGCGACGGCGACGCGCTGCTGCTGGCCGCCGGAGAGCTGGTGCGGCTTGCGGCGGGCGAGGTGGCCGAGCTCGACGAGGTCGAGCATGTCACCGACCTGGCCCTTGACGGACTTGATGCCGCGGCGGCGCAGGCCGAAGGCGACGTTCTCGTAGATGTCCAGGTGCGGGAAGAGCGCGTAGTTCTGGAAGACCGTGTTGACCGGGCGCTTGTACGGCGGCAGTCCGGTGACGTCCTGGTCGCCGATGCGGACGGTGCCGCTGCTGGGGTCCTCCAGGCCCGCGATCATGCGCAGCGTCGTGGTCTTGCCGCAGCCGGAGGCACCGAGGAGCGCGAAGAAGGAGCCTTCGGGGATGGTCAGGTCGAGCGGGTGGACGGCGGTGAAGTCGCCGTAGTCCTTGCCGATGCCGGTGAGGGTCACGGCGCCGCCCGCTGAGGCGGGGTTCTTGGCTCCGGCCGGCTCGTCGGTGCGGGGTGCGGTCTGCTGGGTCATGTCGTCAGATCCCTAACTGCGGTGGCCGGTCAGGCGCCGATGAGCTTGGCGAACTTGTCCTCGAAGGCGGTCTCCTCCTTGGCGGAGAGCGACCGGAAGGGATGGGCCTTCGCCTTCATCTCCGCGTTGGGAATGATCAGCGGGTTGTTGGCCACGTCCTTGTCGATCTTGAGGAGTTCCTCGTAGACGCCCGCGCAGGGCGTGATGTAGTTGACCCATGCCGCGAGCTCGGCGGCGATCGCGGGCTGGTAGTACCAGTCGATCAGCCGCTCGGCGTTCTTGCGGTGCTTGGAACCGGCCGGGACCAGCATGTTGTCCGTGGAGTAGATGTATCCGGCAGGCGGGATCACGAACTTGATCTCGGGGTTGTCGGCCTGGAGCTGGACCAGGTCGCCGGCCCAGGCGACGCAGGCGGCGATGTTCCCCGAGGCGAGGCCGTCGGTGTACTCGTTGCCGGTGAACTGGCGGATCTGCTTGCCGTCCACGGCCTTCTGGACGCGGGCCACGGCCGCGTCGAAGTCGTCCGCGGTGAAGGACTCCGGCCGCTTGCCCATGTCGAGCAGGGTCATGCCTATGGTGTCGCGCATCTCGCTGAGCATCGCGACGCGGCCCTTGAGGTCGGGGTCGTCCAGCAGCTGGGAGACGCTGCCGACCTTCTTCCCCTTGGTCGCCTTCTCGTTGTAGGCGATGACGGTGGCGATGCCCTGCCAGGGGTAGGAGTGGGCGCGTCCGGGGTCCCAGTCGGGGTTTCGGAAACGTTGCTCCAGGTTGGTGAAGGCGTTCGGCAGGTAGGTGGGGTCCAGCGGCTGGGCCCAGCCCAGGCGGATCATCCGGGCGGCCATCCAGTCGGTGAGGACGACCAGGTCGCGGCCGGTGGACTGGCCGGCGGCGAGCTGCGGCTTGATCTTGGCGAAGAACTCGACGTTGTCGGTGATGTCGTCGCTGTACTTGACCTTGATCCCGGTCTTCTTCTCGAAGGCCTCCAGGGTCGGCATGTGCTTCTCGTCGTCGCTCATGTCGATGTAGAGCTGCCAGTTCGAGAAGACCAGCGACTTGTCCTTGTCGGACAGGTCGTCGCTCTTGACACCGCCCTGGTTGTTGGTCGCGGCCGGGATGCCGCAGGCGGACAGCGCCCCCGCGCCCGCGACGCCGAGACCGGCGCCGAGCACCCGGCGCCGGCTCAGGGAGGCCCTCCCGTTGGTCAGGCTGCGTTCCCACGCTTTGCGTACGGGCTCGGACAGGCCCTCGAACATCTCCATTGCGGTGCGGCCTCCAGGGGCGGTGGTGCGTGGGACGGACGGACTGTCGGGCCGGTGGGGGCGGTCCCGGAGGGGCGAGCGGCCGAGGGGTCAGCGGTCGCCGAAGATCGTGCGGTGCCAGGCCTTCCTGGCGACCGCGGTGTTGTCGTACATCACGTGCTTGACCTGCGTGTACTCCTCCAGGGAGTACGCCGACATGTCCTTGCCGTACCCGGAGGCCTTGTACCCCCCGTGCGGCATCTCGCTGATGATCGGGATGTGGTCGTTGACCCAGACGCACCCCGCCTTGATCTCCCGGGTGGCACGGCCCGCGCGGAAGACGTCACGGGTCCATGCGGACGCGGCCAGGCCGTACGGCGTGTCGTTGGCCAGGGCCAGGCCCTCATCATCGCTGTCGAACGGCAGCACGACCAGTACCGGCCCGAAGATCTCGGACTGGACGATCTCGCTGTCCTGCGCGGCGCCGGTCACCAGCGTGGGCCGGTAGAACGCGCCGGGCGAGGCGGGGGCCTCGCCGCCGGTGACGACGGTGGCGTAGGAGCGGGCGCGCTCCACGAAACCGGCGACGCGGTCGCGCTGGACGTGGGAGATGAGCGGCCCGAGATCGGTCTTGGCGTCGAACGGGTCGCCCACCCGGATACCGGCGAAGAGGTCGGCGACACCGGCGACGAAGGCCTCGTAGAGGGGACGCTGCACATAGGCGCGCGTCGCGGCGGTGCAGTCCTGGCCGGTGTTGATCAGGGCGCCGGCGACCGCGCCGTGGACGGCCGCCTCCAGGTCGGCGTCGTCGAAGACGACGAAGGGCGCCTTGCCGCCGAGCTCCAGGTGGAGCCGCTTGACGGTGGCGGTGGCGATCTCCGCCACGCGCCTGCCCACCGCCGTGGAGCCGGTGAAGGAGGTCATCGCGACGTCCGGGTGCCCCACCAGGTGCTCGCCCGCCTCCTTCCCCGCGCCGGTGACGACGTTGACCACGCCCGCCGGGATGCCCGCCTCGGTCGCCGCCTGGGCGAACATCAGCGAGGTCAGCGGGGTCAGTTCGGCCGGCTTGAGCACGATGGTGTTGCCCGCGGCGATCGCCGGGAGGACCTTCCAGGCGGCCATCTGCAGCGGGTAGTTCCACGGCGCGATGGAGCCCACGACGCCGACGGGCTCGCGCCGCACGTAGGAGGTGTGGTCGCCGGAGTACTCCCCCGCCGCCCTGCCCTCCAGGTGGCGGGCGGCGCCCGCGAAGAAGGCCGTGTTGTCGACCGTGCCCGGCACGTCGAACTCCGTGGTCAGCCGGAGCGGCTTGCCGCACTGCAGCGACTCGGCGTACGCGAACTCGGCGGCCCGCCCGGCGAGGACGGCGGCGAAGCGGTGCATCGCGTCGGAGCGCTCACCGGGGGTGGCACCGGCCCAGCCGGGCAGTGCCCGCGCGGCGGCGGCGACGGCGGCGTCCACGTCGGCGGTGCCCGCGAGTTCGAAGGAGTACACGGTCCCGCCGGTGGCCGGGTCGACCACGGGGTGCGGCCGGCCCGAAGTGCCGCTCCGCAGGGTTCCGCCGATGTACTGGGCCCCCTCGGCGAAACGCTCCCGCACATCGAACTCGCCGTTCGCGCTGAGGTCCATCGTCTTCTCCTCGCACTCCGCTCGGCGGCGTGGCCAAAGCTTGGATTGGTGGACGATCCTGACAGAGTAGGCTCGCCCCAACAAGTGATTCCGTTGTTGCCTTTTGGTTACGCGACGAATTCTGTGTTCGCCTGGCGGCACGCACCACATCGTCACGATGGACGATGCCGGGCCCCGCGTACGCGGGGCAACCGACACATCGCATGCCGTGCCACGGGGGCCTTTACACCCTGGAGTTACGGTGGCACGACGTACCGCCCCGTTCCGCCCCGGAGGTCACCCGTGTTCCCCACCGTCGCCGAGGTCCTGGAACTGGACGTGCTCAGGCGCGGTTCGCCGCAGGTCGTCGCGGGCTCCGAAGGGCTGCAGCGCCCGGTCCGCTGGGTGCACATCAGCGAGCTGGCCGACATCGCCGGCATGCTCCGCGGGGGCGAGCTGGTCCTCACCACGGGCGTGATGCTGCCCGACGACAAGGAGTCCCTGGCGCACTACATCGACGGCCTCGCCGACGTCGGCGCCGCGGGCCTCGTCGTCGAGCTCGGCCGGCGCTACGCGGACGTCCTCCCCCGCCCCCTGGTCCGCGCCGCGGAACGGCGCGGGCTGCCGCTGGTGGCCCTCCGTACCGAGGTGCGCTTCGTCGCGGTGACCGAGGCCGTGCACGCCCACGTCGTCGACGCCCAGCTGACCGAGCTGCGCGCCTCGGAGGCGGTGCACCAGACCTTCAACGAACTGTCCGTCGAGGGCGCGGAGCCCGACGAGGTCGTCCGCGAGGTGGCCCGGATGGCGGGCGCGCCCGTCGTGCTGGAGAACCTCTCCCACCAGGTGCTCGCCTTCGACCCGGCGGGCCACGACCCCGAGGCCCTGCTCGACGGCTGGGAGCGGCGCAGCCGCGGCGTCCACCCGGCCGGGCGCACCGGCCACGACCCGCGAACCGGCTGGCTGGTCACCGCCGTCGGGGCGCGCGGCCGGGACTGGGGCAGGCTGGTGATCGTCGCCGAGCCCGCGCCCGACGACGGGCCTGCACCGGACGAACGCCCGCACCGGCACAGCGTGCTGCTGGAGCGGGGCGCGGCCACCCTCGCGCTCAACCGGCTGCTGGAACGCGACCGGGAGTCCCTGGAACGGCAGACCCACCGCACCCTGCTCTCCGGCATCCTCACCCACGCCCTGACCGTCTCCGACGTGGCGCTGCGCGCCCGGGCGCTGGGCGTGCCGCTGGAGGGCAGGCGGCTGGTCGGCGTCATGCTGCGGCTGCGCGGCGGTCCGGTCTCGGCCGCGTTGGAGGCACAGGCCCGGCTGCGGGACTTCACCGAGACGGCGGCCCAGGCCGTACGCGAGCGGGGGCTGACCGCGCTCACCGGCACCCTCGACGACGGCGGCGTCGGGGTGCTGGTCTCCCTCGGCCCGTCCGACCACGAGCACACGGCGCTGGAGGACTTCGCCGCCGCGCTCACCCGGCTGACCGAGCCCGCCCCCGACGGCGGCCCCGCCTTCGTCATGGCGGCCGGCTCCTCGGTCGGCTCGCTGCGCGACGCCCGCCGCACCCTGCTGGAGGCGGCCCAGGTCGCGGACGCCGCGATGCACGGCGGCCGCGGCGAGGGCGGCAGGGCGCAGCCCTCCGAGAAGAGGATGGTGGCGGGCGGCGGGCGGGCCTACTACCGGCTGCCGGACGTCCGGTTGCGCGGCCTGCTGCACCTGCTGCGCGACGACGCGCGGCTGCAGACGTACGTCGAGCGCGAGCTCGGGCCGCTGCTCGCGTACGACGCCGAGCACGGCACGGACCTGGTCCGGATCCTCACCGTCTACCTGGACGCCGGCCGCAACAAGTCGGCCGCGGCCGACGCGGCGCACCTGTCGCGGCCCTCCTTCTACGACCGGCTGCACCGCGTCGAGCGCGTCCTCGGCATCGACCTGGACCAGGTCGAGTCCTGCCTGTCGCTGCACGTGGCCCTGCTGGCGCTGGACGCCGTGCGGCGCTGAGCCCGCACGGCGGTGCGGGGCCTACGGCACGTCCAGGTTCCAGTAGGTGTAGTCGTAGTCGAAACCGGGGGCGACCTCGACCTGGAAGGTGCCGTCCTCGTCGTCCTCCGGCACGACCACGGTGATCTCCCTCGTCGCGCGCTCCCCCGGCTCCAGTTCCTCGGGCAGGCCCACGCCGGTGGTCAGGTCGCGCAGGGTCTCCTCCCCGGAGTCGTCCGCGTAGGCCGAGATCTCGCTGTCGCCCAGGTCGGCGGTGACGTCGCCGGTGTTCTCCAGCTCGATGGAGAAGGTGACGGCGGCCCCGCCCTCGAGCTCGCTGTTCGGGAGGACGGTCGTCCGCTCGACGTCCGTCAGCGTGACGTGGACCCCGTCGTCGTAGACCGCGGTGCCGTCGACGTCCAGCGGTTCCTCCCAGTCGCCGTTCCGCGAGGTGATGAGGTCGTCGCCCCGTCCGTCGAACCAGCCGTCGTCGATCCCGCCGACCAGCAGGGCGATCATGGCGCCCGACAGGAGGACGGAGATGATCCCGAGGATCAGACCGGTCATCGCCTGCGGCCGGTTGGTCGCCTCGCCGCGGCGGGCGATCCGCAGACCGACGATGCCGCAGGCGAGGGCCGCGATGCCGAGCGGGAGGCCGAGGAAGGACCCGAAGCAGGAGACGGCCAGGACGGCGGCCACGATGCCCAGGATCATCGCCGTCAGCCCGATGCCGTTGCGGGCGACGGGCGGCGCCCATCCGCCGTACGGGCCCATCGCGTAGCCGGGGTGGGCGGGGTATCCGGGGTAGCCCGGTTGCGCGGGGAATCCGGGTTGCGCGGGGTATCCGGGGTACGCCGGGTATGCCGGGTAACCGGGCGGCCCGGGGGGTCCGGCGTAACCGGGGAAGGTGGTGTGGGGCGGCTGCGGGGGCACGGTCGCCGCCGCGTCCGGGGCGGGCGGGGCCCATGGATCGCGCGGCTGATCCGCCGGACCGGGCGCGGGCGCGTCCTCGGGCACCGGGCGCTTGGTCAGCGTCACGTTCTCCTGCGGCGGCTGCGGGACGGGCGGCGCCCAGGGGTTGTACCCGGCCGGCGCACCGGGCTGCCCGTACCCGGGAGCGACCGGTACCGGCGGCGCCCACGGATCGCGCGGCCCGGGCACCGCCACGGGCGGCACGACAGGCTCTGCCTGGGCGGCCTGGGCGGCGAAAGGATCGGTCACCGCCGCGGCGGCGCCGGGCACGTCAGCGGAGGGGGCGGCATCCACGGGAGCGGGAGCCGCTGTTCCCGGCGCCTTCGTTCCCTCGTCCCCGGCGTCCGCGACCGGTACGTCGGCAACCGTCGCGCCGGCGGACGGCGCGGCATCCGCCGGAGCCACGCTCCCCGAAACCTCCGTGCCGCCGTCGTCGGCAACCGCCACGCCGTCCTCCGCAGGCACGGCGTCCGCGGGCGAGGCGTCCGCAGGCCCCGGCACCGGGGTGTCGTGCGGCGCCACAGGCGCCGGGGCGGGCAGCTCGAAGTCGGAGGCGGGGTGTGCGTCCGCCGCCGGGGCCGCCGAGGACGACGGGGCCGCCGCTGCGGGGGTGTCGCTCGCGGCATCGCGCGGCGTCGGGTTCTCGGGGTCGTGGGACATCGCTGCCTTCCTGGTGGCTACGTCGGGCAATGCTATGGCCTGCGAAGACACCGGACAGAGGCAATTTCGTGTTTACGATGGCGGTCGCCGACCAGCCCGCAGGAGGATCACCACATGTCCGACAACGCGTCACCCCTCGACGCCTTCATCGCGGGGCTCCCGAAGGCCGAGCTCCACGTGCACCACGTCGGCTCGGCCTCACCCCGCATCGTGGCGGAGCTGGCCGCGCGGCACCCGGACTCCAAGGTGCCCACCGACCCCGCCGCCCTCGCCGAGTACTTCAGCTTCCGGGACTTCGCCCACTTCATCGAGGTCTACCTCTCCGTCGTCGACCTGATCCGCGACGCGGAGGACGTGCGCCTGCTGACGTACGAGGTCGCCCGCGACATGGTGCGGCAGAACATCCGCTACGCCGAGCTGACCGTGACCCCGTACAGCTCGGTCCGCCGCGGCATCCCGGACCGGGCGTTCGTGGAGGCGATCGAGGACGCCCGCAAGGCGGCCGAGGCGGAGTTCGGCATCGTGCTGCGCTGGTGCTTCGACATCCCGGGCGAGGCCGGGCTGGCCTCCGCCGAGGAGACCGCGCGCATCGCCACCGAGCTGCAGCCGGACGGGCTGGTCAGCTTCGGTCTGGGCGGGCCCGAGATCGGTGTGCCGCGGCCGCAGTTCAAGCCGTACTTCGACCGGGCCCGCGCCGTGGGCCTGCACAGCGTGCCGCACGCGGGCGAGACCACCGGCCCGCAGACGATCTGGGACGCCCTGCGTGAGCTGGGCGCCGAGCGCATCGGCCACGGCACCAGCGCCACCCAGGACCCGCGCCTGCTGGACCACCTGGCCGAGCACCGCATCCCGCTGGAGGTCTGCCCGACCTCCAACATCGCCACCCGCGCCGTGGCCACGCTCGACGAGCACCCGATCAAGGAGATGGTGGCCGCGGGCGTGCTCGTCACCGTCAACAGCGACGACCCGCCGATGTTCGGCACCGACCTCAACACCGAGTACGCGGTGGCCGCGCGGCTGCTGCAGCTCGACGAGGGCGGCCTGGCCCAGCTCGCCAGGAACGCCGTCGAGGCATCCTTCCTCGACGCCCCCGGCAAGGCGAAGCTCACCGCCGAGATCGACTCGTACCTGGCGGGATGGCAGCGCTAGCGATCGCCCACCGGGGCGACCCGTACCGCCACCGCGAGAACACCCTGCCCTCGCTGCGCAGCGCGCTGCGCGCGGGGGCGGACGCGGTGGAGATGGACGTGCGCCTGACCCGCGACGGGGTGCCGGTGCTGCTCCACGACCCCACGCTCAAGCGGCTGTGGGGGGTGGAGTCCGCCGTCGCGGGCCTCGCCGCCGACCGGCTGCCGCCGGACGTCCCGACGCTGTACGAGGCGCTGGCCGCGGTCGACGGCTGTCGCGCCCTGGTCGACCTCACCCTGCCGGAGTCCGCGGGCCCGGTGCTCTCCGCGGTCCGGGACGCGGGCGCCGGGGACCGTACGTACTACTGCGGCGAGGCGGCCGCCGTGCTGGCGGTCCGGGACCGCGACCCGGCCGCCGAGATCGCGCTGACCTGGAAGACCTCGGCGCCCGTGCCCCCGCTGCTGCTCGCGGAGCTGCGGCCGCGCTGGATCAACCTGCGCTTCGGGCTGGTGCGCGCGCCCCTGGTGGAGTGGGCGCGCGGCGAGGGGCTGCTGGTCGGCGCGTGGACGGTGGACCTGCGCCGGACGATGCGGCGGCTGGAGCGGCTCGGCGTGGACGCGGTCACGAGCAACCGCATCGACGTGCTGCGCGCGGAGCTCGGCGCCCGCTGAGCCTCCGGCACACGGCGGGGGGTCCGGCCGCGGGGCCGCACCCCCTCGACGTCGTGGCCGACGGCCCGTCAGGCCCCGGCCGGCACGGCCGACACCGTACCGGAACGCTCCAGCCTCTTGATCATCCGACGCAGGACCAGCAGCGGCACGATCCCGAAGACGCCGAAGGCCATGTCGACCGGCATCCACCACAGCGGCAGGCCGCGCAGCGGAATGCAGATCGCGGCGAGCGGGATGATCCCGACGCAGGCGATCATCGCCCACTCCACGATCCACACGTTGCGCACCGGGTCGCGCCAGACGCCGTAGAACGCGACGGCGATCACCAGGTGGGCGAAGGCGAGCCAGTCCGTGCCGTAGAGCATGAACGGGTACTTCGCGTCGGTGGCGTCCAGCCCCTCCCGCACGCGGGAGATCCAGTCGCCGACGGCCCCGGGCAGACCCCAGCCGTCCACCCAACGCACCTCGTGCACCAGCGGGAACGCCGTCGCGCCGCTCAGCACCAGGCACACCACGAAGACAACGAGCCAGGCGCGAATGCGCTGTTCAAGAGATCTTCGATCCTCCATGGTCCGGAGCGTACGCGCGCATGCCGCGGCCCCGGACACGGGGGTCGCGCCGGGGCCGTGGCGTGGGCTCGCGCCCTGCGGCGTCAGCCGTCCAGGGACGTCATGACGTGCTTGATGCGGGTGTAGTCCTCGAAGCCGTAGGCGGAGAGGTCCTTGCCGTAACCGGACTTCTTGAAGCCGCCGTGCGGCATCTCGGCGACGAGCGGGATGTGGGTGTTGATCCACACGCAGCCGAAGTCGAGGCGCTTGGACATGCGCATCGCACGGGCGTGGTCCTTGGTCCACACCGAGGAGGCCAGGGCGTACTCGACGCCGTTCGCCCACTCGACGGCCTGGTCCTCGTCGGAGAAGGACTGGACGGTGATGACCGGCCCGAAGACCTCGTTCTGGATGATCTCGTCGTCCTGCTTGAGGCCGGAGACGACGGTCGGGGCGTAGAAGTAGCCCTTCTCGCCGACCCGGTGGCCGCCCGCCTCGACCTTGGCGTGCGCCGGGAGGCGCTCGATGAAGCCGGTGACCTGGGCGAGCTGGTTGGCGTTGTTCAGCGGGCCGTACAGCACGTCCTCGTCGTCCGCGGCGCCGGTCTTGGTGTCGGCGGCGGCCTTGGCGAGCTGGGAGACGAACTCGTCGTGGATGGACTCGTGCACCAGGACGCGGGTGGCGGCGGTGCAGTCCTGGCCGGCGTTGAAGTAGCCGGCGACGGCGATGTCCTCGACCGCCTTGGCGATGTCGGTGTCCTGGAAGACCACGACCGGGGCCTTGCCGCCGAGCTCCAGGTGGACCCGCTTGACGTCCTTGGCGGCGCTGCCGGCCACCTGGATGCCGGCGCGGACCGAGCCGGTGATGGAGGCCATCGCCGGGGTCGGGTGCTCGACCATCAGCCGGCCCGTCTCGCGGTCGCCGCAGACGACGTTGAAGACGCCCTTGGGCAGGATCCCGGCGATGATCTCGGCGATCAGCACGGTGGAGGCCGGGGTGGTGTCCGAGGGCTTCAGCACGACCGTGTTGCCCGCGGCGATGGCCGGCGCGAACTTCCACACGGCCATCATCATCGGGTAGTTCCACGGGGCCACCTGGGCGCAGACGCCCACCGGCTCGCGGCGCACGATCGAGGTCATGCCCTCCATGTACTCGCCGGCCGAGCGGCCCTCGAGCAGGCGGGCGGCACCCGCGAAGAAGCGGATCTGGTCGACCATCGGAGGGATCTCCTCGCTGGCCGTCAGCCCGATCGGCTTGCCGGTGTTCTCGCTCTCGACGGCCACCAGCTCGTCCGCGCGCGCCTCGAAGGCGTCGGCGATCTTCAGCAGCGCCTTCTGGCGCTCGGAGGGCGTCGTGTCGCGCCAGGCCGGGAAGGCGGCCGCGGCCGCGGCCATGGCCGCGTCGACATCGGCGGCGGCGGAGAGCGGCGCGGTCGCGTAGACCTCGCCGGTGGCGGGGTTCACCACGTCGGTGGTGCGCCCGTCGGCGGCGTCGCGGAATTCTCCGTTGATGTGGTTGCGCAAGGTACGGAGCTCGCTCACTGCACCTCTCCCTGTTCCTGTCCGATGTGTGAGACGGCCACCAGCCTACCTGCAGCACTGCCGTATTCGACATAGCCGAAACTCCGAAACAATGGATTCCGTGAGATTCAGGCCCCCAAACCACGGATTTCATCGATCGGGGGTTGCGTGACGGCTGACCTCTCGTGCACAGTGGGGTGCGTGGCCACTCGTACTCCGGATCACAGGGGCGCCAACGGTGCCTTCGTGATCGATTCCGTCTCCAAGGCGATCATCGAACAGCTCCAGGAGGACGGCAGGCGTCCGTACGCCGCCATCGGCAAGGCCGTGGGCCTGTCGGAGGCGGCCGTGCGCCAGCGCGTCCAGAAGCTGCTCGACCAGGGCGTCATGCAGATCGTCGCCGTCACCGACCCGCTCACCGTGGGGTTCCGGCGACAGGCGATGGTCGGCATCAACGTCGAGGGCGACATCGAACACGTCGCCGACGCTCTCGCGGAGATGACGGAGGTCGAGTACGTCGTCGTGACCGCGGGCTCCTTCGATCTGCTGATCGAGATCGTCTGCGAGGACGACGACCATCTCCTGGAGACGATCAACAAGCGGATCCGCACGCTGCCCGGCGTGCGGTCCACCGAGAGCTTCGTCTACCTCAAGCTCCGGAAGCAGACCTACACCTGGGGAACCAGATAGCCATGAGCGCGGACCTTTCCAAGACCGCGTACGACCACCTGTGGATGCACTTCACCCGCATGTCGTCGTACGAGAACGCCCCTGTGCCGACCATCGTGCGCGGCGAGGGCACGTACATCTACGACGACAAGGGCAAGCGGTACATCGACGGCCTCGCGGGGCTGTTCGTGGTCAACGCCGGCCACGGCCGCGTGGAGCTCGCGGAGACGGCCTACAAGCAGGCCCAGGAGCTCGCCTTCTTCCCGGTGTGGAGCTACGCCCACCCGAAGGCGGTCGAGCTCGCCGAGCGCCTGGCCGACTACGCCCCCGGCGACCTCAACAAGGTCTTCTTCACCACCGGCGGCGGCGAGGCCGTCGAGACCGCCTGGAAGCTCGCCAAGCAGTACTTCAAGCTCAAGGGCAAGCCGACCAAGTACAAGGTCATCTCGCGCGCCGTCGCCTACCACGGGACCCCGCAGGGCGCCCTGTCCATCACCGGCCTGCCGGGCCTGAAGGCCCCCTTCGAGCCGCTGGTCCCCGGCGCCCACAAGGTGCCCAACACCAACATCTACCGCGCTCCGCTCTTCGGCGACGACCCCGAGGCCTTCGGCCGCTGGGCCGCCGACCAGATCGAGCAGCAGATCCTCTTCGAGGGTCCCGACACCGTCGCGGCCGTCTTCCTGGAGCCGGTGCAGAACGCCGGCGGCTGCTTCCCGCCCCCGCCCGGGTACTTCCAGCGGGTCCGCGAGATCTGCGACCAGTACGACGTGCTGCTCGTCTCCGACGAGGTCATCTGCGCCTTCGGCCGGCTCGGCACGATGTTCGGCTGCGACAAGTTCGGCTACGTCCCGGACATGATCACCTGCGCCAAGGGCATGACCTCGGGCTACTCCCCCATCGGCGCCTGCATCATCTCCGACCGCGTCGCCGAGCCCTTCTACAAGGGCGACAACACCTTCCTGCACGGCTACACCTTCGGCGGCCACCCGGTGTCGTCGGCGGTCGCCCTGGCCAACCTCGACATCTTCGAGCGCGAGCAGCTCAACCAGCACGTTCTCGACAACGAGGGCGCCTTCCGCGCCACCCTGGAGAAGCTCCACGACCTGCCGATCGTCGGCGACGTCCGCGGGAACGGCTTCTTCTACGGGATCGAGCTGGTGAAGGACAAGGTCACCAAGGAGACCTTCACCGACGAGGAGACCGAGCGCGTCCTGTACGGCTTCCTCAGCAAGGCGCTCTTCGAGAACGGCCTCTACTGCCGCGCCGACGACCGCGGCGACCCGGTCGTCCAGCTCGCGCCGCCGCTGATCGCCGACCAGTCGACGTTCGACGAGATCGAGGGCGTCCTGCGCACCGTCCTCACGGAGGCCTGGACCAAGCTCTGAGCCTTCCTGTGTGAGGGCTCGGTTCGCCTGCGGGCCGCTCGCCGAAAGCACC
The DNA here is from genome assembly GCF_042742985.1 of Streptomyces sp. NPDC058864. Classification (NCBI taxonomy): domain Bacteria; kingdom Bacillati; phylum Actinomycetota; class Actinomycetes; order Kitasatosporales; family Streptomycetaceae; genus Streptomyces; species Streptomyces sp. NPDC058864. Next base: position 34,477 of record NZ_JBHYMQ010000018.1, read on the forward strand.
TGTGGGCCGGGGCACGCACACCGCGTGCCCCGGCCCGCCGGCGTTCCCGGCGAGGCGGGCGGGAACCCCGGACGACGCGCCTCGTGCGCTACGCCGCACGAGTGGCCGCGGCGGGGAAACGCGCCCCGGTGACCGCGGACGGGGGCCCCGCGGCACGTACGGTGCCGCAGTGACCCGGACTCCCCGCGTTCGTTAGAGGCCAACGTGAACCCACCCGACAACGACGTGCTGTGGGCCCGCGGCCTGCGCCACACGCACGACCGCTCACCCGCCCTGCTCGGTGTGTCCCTGGGCGTGCGGGAGGGCGAGATCCTCGGCGTCCTCGGCCCGCACGGCGCCGGGAAGACCACCCTGCTGCGCTGCCTGTCCGGCGAACTGCTCCCCGAGCAGGGCGAGGTGTGGTTCAACAGTTCCCCCGTGCACACCCTGGGCGTGACGGCCCGCGAGCGGCTGCGCCGTGAGCGCTTCGGCTGGATCGACAGCAGCCCGCAGCTGCTGCCCGAACTGACCGTCCGGGAGAACGCCGCGCTGCCGCTCCTGCTGTGCGGCGTCCCGTACCGCACGGCCCGGGCAGAAGCGCAGGAGTGGCTGGACCGGCTGGACATCGGCGGGGCCGCCCGCAAGCGGCCCGGCCGGCTGCTGCAGGCCGAGCGGCAGCGGGTGGCGATCGCCCGCGCCCTGGTCAACCGGCCGTCGGTGGTCTTCGCCGACGAGCCGACCGCGCCGCTGCACCGCGCCGACCGCGCCCAGGTGCTGCGCATGCTGACGAGCGCCGCCCGCTCGCACGGCATCACCGTCGTACTGGCCTCCAACGAACCCGAGGTCGTCTCCCTCGCCGACCGGGTCGTCAGCCTCGTCGACGGCCGCTTCGTCGCCGGCATGCCCCAACAGGAGCGGGAGGACGCCGACTCGTGCTCAGCCTCCGTGTAGCCCTCGGCTCCCGGCCGGAGGTGCTGCTGCGCCGGCTGCTGGTCGTGGCCGCGGCCGCGGGCAGCGGGTTCCTGCTGCTCGCCGTGCTCGGGCACGCCCTCGCGCACCCCGAGGACGCCCCGGACGGCCTGCTGCGGCTGCTGTGGTGCGCTGTGCCGTTCGCCGCCACCGTGCACCTGTCGGTGCTCGTGGCCCGTACGGAGCCGAGCGGACGGCTGCACGCGGGCCTGGCCGCCGCCGGGCTCGGCCGGCACGGGCTGCCCCTGCTGGCCGCGGCGAGCTCCGCCCTCAACTGCGGCCTGGGCGTGCTGATCGCGCTCGCGGGCTTCCTCTTCCTCCGCGGTGACCTGCCCGGCCCGCACGTCACCGGTGCCGCCGAGGCGCTGGGCGCGGACCGGGAGCTGCCGCTCGCGGGCGCGCTGACGCTGCTGGCCACGCTGCCGCTGGCCGCGGCGGTCTCGGCCGCGGTCGTGCTGCGGCCGCGGCGATCCCGTCAGAAGGAGTCCGCCGCCCGTGAAGGCCGTACGCCGGTCGGCCTGCCGTGGGGGGTCGCGCTCGTGTCGATCGGCCTGGCCGTGCAGATCTCCTCGGCCGGGGACTCCGGCGCCCCCGTTGCCGGCGGCACGCTCCCGCTGCCGGGCGGCCTCGGCCACGCCGCCGCGCCCGTCGTCGGCGGCTGGCTGCTGACGGCCACCGGCATGGTGCTGGCCATGCCGGGCCTGGTCCACCTGTGCGGACGGCTGCTGGCGGCGTACCGGCCCGGTGCCCTGCGGCTGCTGGCGGGCCGCGCGCTCCAGGAGGAGGCGACGCTCGTGGGCCGTCCGCTGGGCGCGCTGTGCGCGGTGGCCGCCACCGCCCTCGCCGGCAGCGACCGGCTCGGGGCCGTGGCCCACCCCGTCGGACCGCTCACCGCGCTGGGCGCCGTCCTGGTCGTCCTGTCGGCGGTCGCGACCGCCCTGACCGCGACCGTGGACGCCAAGCGCGCCCGCCGTCCGGCCACCGCCGCCCTCACCCGGCTCGGCGCACCCGCCGCCCTTCTGCGCAACGCGGCCGCCGTTCGGTCCCTCGCGATCCTCGGCGTCGTACTGCCGCTGACCCTGCTCGTCGCCCACCTGGGCACCCTGCCCCTGCCGTAGCTCCCTGCGGAACCCCGCGGCGGCGGCCCCCGCCGCGGGCGCTAGGGTGACGGGCGTGCTGTCGCCGAACGATCCGAACGATCACGAGATAGAGACCCTCGAGGAGTTCGACCGCGTCGCCGCGTCGGGCTCGCTGCGCGGATACCGCGTCCAGTCCGTCGACCTGACGACCCGTACGCCCGACCTGACGTCCGCCGACACGGCCGAGACCGTCTTCCTGGGCTGCCCGATGGAACCCGAGGCCGCCGCCCACGTCCGCGCCGCCGGCGCCACGGTCTTCCCCCCGGTGCCGGACCTGCCCTTCGACCCGTACCGGGGCTCGCTCTACAGCCCCGACGCGCTGTTCGAGGGCCTCCTCGACGACGGCTACGAGGCGACGCCGGACGCCCGTGCCTACCAGTGGTTCCTGCGCACCCGGGGCAGCCGCGACATCTACGCGTCGATGCTCCGCAGCATTCACGACGACGCGGTCTCCGACGCCTTCGACGAACTCGTCATGGGCGCCCGCGTCGTGGGCGTCATGGGCGGTCACGCCATGGAGCGCGGCACCGACGCGTACGCGGGCGCCGCCCGCCTCGGCCGGGCGCTGGCCCGCAAGGGCCTGGCCGTGGCCACGGGCGGCGGGCCCGGCGCGATGGAGGCGGCCAACCTCGGCGCCTACGCCGCGCCTTTCGACGACGCGATGCTCGCCGAGGCCCTGGAGACGGTGGCCAAGGTCCCCTCCTTCCGCCCTTCCGTCACGGACTGGGCGCGCGCCGCCTTCGACGTGCGCGACCGCTGGCGAAACGGCGGCGCCTCCATCGGTGTGCCGACGTGGTTCTACGGCCATGAGCCGCCGAACGCCTTCGCCGCGCACATCGCCAAGTACTTCGCCAACGCCACCCGCGAGGACGGGCTGCTGGCCCGCTGCAACGCCGGGGTCGTCTTCCTGCCGGGCGCCGCGGGCACCGTCCAGGAGATCTTCGACAACACCACGCCGAACTACTACGAGTCCAACGGCACCCCGCGCCCCATGGTGCTGGTCGACCGCGACCACTGGACCCGGCGCCTGCCGGCGTGGCCCCTCCTCCAGGCGCTCGCCGAAGGCCGCTCCATGGAGTCGCGCATCGCGCTCGTCGACTCCGTCGAGGAGGCCCCGGAGGCCCTGGAACGTCTGACGCGGGGTTAGGGCGTACTCGGGGGTCCGCACGGCACCGGGGCGGGGCTCCCACCGCGGTCTGCTGTCGTGCCGTCTCGCGCCCTTCGGGCGCAAGGATGCCGGCTGCGGACGGGGAGGGCGGGGGCGCCTCTCCTCGGCGGTGTGCGGGCCGGTTGTCGGCGGTGTTCAGGCGCCGGAGCGGGTTGCCTCGGGGATGGCGCGGGTCTCGTCGCCGTCCGCGGGTGCAGATGGCCGCTTCCACGCCTTCGGTGAGTGGTGGGCGCGCCCGCCGTTACCGGCGTCTGCGGCTGATTCGGGGTGCTGTTGGGCGGTCTGCGAGAGATCGGGCTCGCTTTCGCCGACATAGTCGGCGGAACAGAGCCCGGTCTTCGAACGGGGGCAGATCGGGCCTGCTTTCGCCGAACATGTCAGCGGAACAGAGCCCGATGTCGGGGAAGCACCCGCAGACGCAGGTTACGGCAGGCGCGCCACCCACCATGAGTGGGCGTGGCCACCGGCCATCTGCACCCGCGGACTGCAACGAGACCCCGCCACCGAGCAGGCGAACCGCTCCGGCGCTTGAACCCCGGCCACGAACCGAACCGCACCGCGCCGACGAGAGCGGCCCCAACCCTCCCCGTCCGCAGCCCGCCGCTTTGCGCCCAAGGGCGCGAGACGGCGGAACAGCCGAACCACCCGCCCGCACCCGTCAGCCCACCCGTACCACCGCGCCCCGCCCCGCCGGCCCCCGCCGCTCAACGGGGTCTACCCGCCCAGCACCACTACTTCGTCCGCCGTGAAGGAGACGCCGACCGTGTCTCCCTCGGCGGGGGCGTCGCGCAGGGCGCAACCCGCCTCCAGCCGCGGGCCCTCGTCGGGGCGCAGGAGCAGGGTGACCTGGTCGCCGCGGAAGGTGCGGGCGACGACGTCGCAGCGCAGCCCGTCGGAGGCCGGGACGAGCCGTACGCCGGCGGGCCGGACGAGCAGCCGCCCGGCGCCCTGCGGGGAGCCCAGGGGGACGGGGACCTTGCCCCAGGCGGTGTCTGCGGTGTCGCCGGTGACGGTGGCTTGCACCACGTTGTCGAAGCCGAGGAAACGCGCCACGAACTCGGAGGCGGGCCGCTGCCACACCTCCAGCGGCGTGCCGGCCTGCTCGACACGGCCGTCGCGCATGACGACGACACGGTCGGCCAGCGCGAAGGCCTCGCTCTGGTCGTGCGTGACGGCCAGCACCGTGGTGCCCAGCCGCCGGAAGAGCCCGCGCAACTCGACCACCAGGCGCTCGCGCAGGCCCCGGTCGAGCTGGCCGAGCGGCTCGTCGAGCATGAGCAGCCGCGGTCCCGGTGCCAGCGCCCGGGCCAGGGCGACGCGCTGCTGCTCACCGCCGGACAGGGACGCGACGGCGCGCCGCTGCGCGCCGGGCAGCCCGACGAGCTCCAGCAACTCCTCGACCGTGCGTTCCCGTTCGGCTCGACCGGCGCCGCGCATGCGCAGACCGAAGTCGACGTTCCCGGCCACGTCGCGCTGCGGGAAGAGCTGGTGGTCCTGGAACATCAGGCCCACGCCGCGCCGGTGCGCCGGCACCCCCGTCTGGTCGCGGTCGCCCAACAGGACGCGCCCGGCGTGCAGCGGCTGCAGCCCGGCGACGACCCGCAGCAGCGTGGACTTGCCGCTGCCGCTGGGCCCGAGCACGCAGACCGTCTCGTGCTCGGCGACCTCCAGGCCCACGGCGTCCAGGGCGGTGTGCCCGCCGAAGCGCACGGTGGCGCCGTCCAGGCGCAGCAGGGTCATCAGAACTCCCCCGACCTGTCGATGCGGATACGTTCCAGCGCCAGCAGCGCACCCGCGCACACCAGCATCAGCACGGTGCTGAGCGCCATCGCCTGGCCGTAGTTGAGCTCCCCGGCCCGGCCGAGGAAGCGGGCGACCGCGACCGGCAGGGTGGGGTTGTCGGGGCGGGCGATGAAGACGGTGGCGCCGAACTCGCCGAGGGACACGGCGAAGGCGAAGCCCGCCGCCACCAGCAGCGCCCGCCGCACCATCGGCAGATCCACCTCTCGCCACACCCGCAGCGGGGAGGCACCGAGCACCGCCGCCGCCTCGCGCAGCCGGTCGTCCACGGCGCGCAGCACCGGCAGCATGGTGCGCACCACGAAGGGCACGCCGACCAGCGCCTGGGCGAGCGGAACCAGGATCCACGAGGAGCGCAGGTCGAGCGGCGGCTCGTCGAGGGTGATGAGGAAGCCGAAGCCGATGGTCACCGCCGAGGTGCCGAGCGGCAGCATGAGCAGGGCGTCGAAGCCCCGCACGAGACGCCCTGCCCGCCGGGTGAGGGCGGCGGCGGCAAGACCGCCGACGACCAGGGCGATCGCGGTGGCGGCGGCCGCGTACTCGAGCGAGTTCCAGATCGCGGCGACCGGCGCCACCAGGAAGGTCCCGCCGCTGCCGGCCACCGAGCCCAGCGCCCGGTAGTGGCCGAGGCCGTAGCCGTCGGGTCCGCGCAGCGAGCGCTCGGCCAGCACACCCAGCGGCAGCAGGATCAGCAGCGCGGCCACGCCGAGCACGCCCGCCAGCAGACCCCACTCGCCGGCGCCGCGCGGCCGCCGCGCGGTGCGGGCCGGGTCCACCAGTCGCAGCGCGCTCTCCCTGCGCCGCACGGTCCCGGCGTGCACGGCGAGGATCGCCGCGACGGCGGCGAACTGGACGATGGTCAGCACGGCCGCCGTGGGCAGGTCCAGCAACTGCGCCGTCTCGCGGTAGATCTCCACCTCCAGGGTGGAGAAGGCGGGGCCGCCGAGGATCTGGACGACGCCGAAGGAGGTGAAGGTGAAGAGGAAGACCATCAGCGCGGCCGCGGCGACCGCCGGGGCGAGGGCGGGCAGCGTCACCTTCCGCCAGGCCGCGAGGCGTCCGGCGCCCAGCACCCGCGCGGCCTCCTCCTGCCGGGGGTCGAGTTGCGCCCACAGGCCGCCCACCGTCCGTACGACCACGGCGTAGTTGAAGAAGACGTGCGCGAGGAGGATCGCCCAGACCGTGGTGTCCAGGCGCACCCCCCACAGTTCGTCGAGCAGCCCTCCGCGCCCCAGCAGGGCGAGGAAGGCCGAGCCGACGACCACCGTCGGCAGCACGAAGGGCACCGTCACCACCGCGCGCAGCAGCTGCTTGCCGGGGAAGTCGAAGCGGGCGAAGACGTACGCGCCGGGCAGTGCGATCACCAAGGTGAGCGCGGTGGAGGCGGCCGCCTGCCAGCAGGTGAACCACAGCACGTGCAGGACGTCGGGGTCGCCCAGGACCTCAGCGAACCGGCCGAACCGCCACCGCCCGCCCTCGCGAAGCCCGCGGGCGACGATGGCGGCGACCGGGTACCCGAAGAACAGCCCGAAGAACGCGACCGGCACGGCCATCAGGCCGAGCCGTACGGCGAGCGGCCGGACGGCCGCGGCCCGGGCGCGCCTGCCCCCGGCGGTCTTCGTTACTTCAGCACGAGCGAGGACCACGACTTGACCCACTGCTCCCGGTTCCCGGCGATCTTCTCCGGGGCGACGGTGGCCGGTTCCGCGACGACCGGCGCGTACTTGGTGAAGACCTCGGGCAGCTTGGCGTCGCCGCGGGCGGGGTTGACGAACATGTTGAGCGGCATGTCCTCCTGGAAGGCGCGGCTCAGCAGGAAGTCGACGAGCGCCTTTCCGCCCTCGGTGTTCTTCGCGCCGTTCAGCAGCCCGGCGAACTCCACCTGCCGGAAGCAGGTGCCGGTCGCGACACCGGTCGGCCCCTGCTCGGGCTGCGTCTTCAGCCCGAGCACCTCGGCGGGCGGGCTGGAGGCGTACGAGACGACCAGCGGCCTGTCGCCCTTGCCGCCGCCGGCGCCGGAGAAGGTGTCGTAGTACGCCTGCTCCCAGCCGTCGACGACCTGGACGCCGTTCGCCTTGAGCTTCTTCCAGTAGTCCTCCCAGCCCCCGTCGCCGTACTTCGCGGTGGTGGCGAGGAGGAAGGCGAGCCCCGGGGAGGAGGTGGCGGCGTTCTCGGTGACCAGCAGGTCCTTGTACGCGGGCTTGACGAGGTCGTCGAGGCTCTCCGGCACGGGGAGCTTGTGCTCGGTGAAGTACTTCCGGTCGTAGTTGACGCAGACGTCGCCGAAGTCGATCGGGGTGACGCGGTGCTTCGCGGCGTCCAGCTGGAGCGCGGTGGGCACTTTGTCGAGGTCCTTGGCCTCGTAGGGCTCGAACAGGTCGTTGTCGAGGGCCCGGGACAGCAGGGTGTTGTCGACGCCGAAGAAGACGTCGCCCTGCGGGTTGCCCTTGGACAGCACGGCCTGGTTGACCGCGGCGCCGGCGTCGCCGCCGCGCAGCACCTTGACGGTGTAGCCGGTCTGCTCGGTGAACGCCTTCAGCACGTCCTTCGACGCGGCGAAGGAGTCGTGGCTGACCAGGGTGACGGTCTTGGAGGTGGCACCGCCCTTGTCCTTGGCGGTGTCCCCGCTGTCGCTGCCGCAGGCGGCGAGCGCGCTCGCTCCGAGCGCGACGGCCAGTGCGGTGCCGGCCACACGCCGACGGGTGGTGCTCATGTGGTGACTCCCTACGCCGGTATGACCCGGATCAGGTCCGAGGGTCTGCGGCCGTGCCGCACTCTCAGCGCTCTGTGCGCTCCCCTGTCGGATGTTCTTTTGTGTGATGTGCGTGATGTCGCGGCAAACGGCCGCAAACGACCGTCACCATAGCAAGCGCAGGTCAGCGCTCGGAAGCCGCCAGCTGACCGCAGGCGCCGTCGATCTCCTGCCCCCGGGTGTCCCGGACGGTCACCGGCACGCCGTGCGCCTCCAGCGCCGCCACGAACGCCCGCTCGTCCTCGGGCCGCGAGGCCGTCCACTTCGAGCCGGGGGTCGGGTTGAGCGGGATCAGGTTGACGTGCACCCGGCGACCCTTGAGCAGCCGGCCCAGCAGGTCGGCCCGCCACGCCTGGTCGTTGATATCCCTGATCAGCGCGTACTCGATGGAGACCCGGCGCCCGGACACGTCCGCGTAGTGCCAGGCGGCGTCCAGCACCTCGCGCACCTTCCAGCGGGTGTTCACCGGCACCAGGGTGTCGCGCAGCTCGTCGTCGGGCGCGTGCAGCGACACCGCGAGCCGGCACTTGAAGCCCTCGTCGGCGAAGCGCAGCATCGCCGGGACCAGCCCGACCGTCGACACGGTGATGCCCCGCTGGGACAGCCCCAGCCCGTCCGGCTCCGGGTCGGTCAGCCGGCGGATGGCGCCGACGACACGCTTGTAGTTCGCGAGCGGCTCGCCCATGCCCATGAACACGATGTTCGACAGCCGCGCCGGGCCGCCCGGGATCTCCCCGTCCCGCAGCGAGCGCATGCCCGCCACGATCTGGTGCACGATCTCCCCGGTCGACAGGTTCCGGTCCAGCCCGGCCTGGCCGGTGGCGCAGAACGGGCAGTTCATGCCGCAGCCCGCCTGGGAGCTGATGCACATCGTCACCCGGTCCGGGTAGCGCATCAGCACCGACTCGACCAGGGTCCCGTCGAACAGCCGCCACAGCGTCTTGCGCGTCGTGTCGTTGTCGGTGCTGCTGTGCCTCACCACCGACATCAGGTCCGGCAGCAGCCCCTCCGCCAGCTTCCCCCGCGCCGCCGCCGGGATGTCCGTCCAGGCGGCGGGGTCGTCCGCGTACCGCGCGAAATAGTGCTGCGACAGCTGCTTGGCGCGGAACGGCTTCTCCCCCAGCTCCGCGACCGCCTCCCGGCGCTCCTCGGGCGAGAGATCGGCAAGGTGCCGCGGCGGCCTCTTGGCTCCGCGCGGCGCGACGAATGTGAGTTCTCCGGGTGCAGGCATGGTGCGTCCAGTGTCGCAGATCGATTGGGCGGCCCCAGGTCGGATGCGTGAGGCTCCCGTCACCCTCAGACGTCCCCTGGCGACGCCGGCACCCGTCCACGGCCCGGGTACGGCCCGGCCTCGTGCGCTTTCCCGGACCTGACGGCGGCAGGCTGCCGCCACCGTCGCCTTTCACGTGGGCAGGCTTCCACGAACATCGGCGTCGTGATCTCCGCGTTCTGCACGACGGCAAATGAAGAGGCCGGGGGTCCCGGGTCGGATGCCGCGTGGCGCGAGCTGTGTACGCGTGCAAGCGTGCAAAGAGGACTCGGAACGGCATGAGCTGTCCGGTGACCCGGAGCTGCTGACGAAGGCCGGAATCGGCCCGGGCAGTGCTCGGCCGTTCCGCGAGATGAAGCGCCGAGGACAGCTCGGGAGGAGGCGACGATGCTCATCGAGGGCGTCATGCTCCTGTGGTTCATCCAGGTCGCGATCGGTGTGCTGTTCGTGGCCATCGACATCCGCACGACACCGGAGTCCACGGTCATGAAGTGGGGCTTTGTGATCGTCACCGCATTCAGCGGGCTGTTCGGGGCGTTGCTGTACGTGTTGAGCTGCCGGGAACCGCTGCCGGGCACCCATGAGCAGTACGTCTCTGCGAAGTGGCGGCAGGTGGTGGGTTCCACGATGCATTGCGTGGCCGGCGACGGGATCGGCATCCTCGCCGCGAAGGCCCTCACGTCGGGGGCCGGCCTGGCGATGTGGGCCGAGGTCCTGTGCGAGTACGCACTCGGATTCCTGTTCGGCTGGACCGTGTTCCAGGCACTGTTCATGAAGAGCATGTTCGGCTCGTACCGCAGGTCCCTGTCCAAGACCTTCATCGCAGAGCTGTTGTCCATGAACGCCGTAATGGGCGGGATGACGGCAGTCATGGTCCCGTGGCTGTCACACGACATGGCAGCCACGGACCCGACGAGCCCACGGCTCTGGTTCGTCATGTCCATCGCGCTGTGCGCGGGGTTCCTCGTCGCGCTGCCGATGAACTGGTGGCTGGTTGGCCACGGTCTCAAACACGGCATGATGACGGTCCGCGACGACACCCGCCCGGTCCCCCAGGTCGCGGCACTCGCCCTTGCCGGCGCCACGCTCAGCGGCCGCGAGCAGCACTCGCCCGCGCTCGTCCACCGCACTCCGACGCCTGGCCACGATGCGAACGGCTCCGCAGAACCAGCCCCTGAGCACGATGCCACAGCGCCGTCCACCGGCAGCACGCACCAGATGGAACCGGGGATCAGCCGGGGCCGACTCGCCATGATGACCCTGGTCAGTTTTGCGATCTTCGGTGCGGGCTTCCTCATCGCGGGTCTGTTCGGAGACCTGGCGATGACGTAGTGATCGACCGCCGGTGCCCTCGGCGCGACGGGTCCACGGCCCTGACCGCCACCATGGGCGAAGTCGCCGGTCAGGGGCGGTACGAGATGAAGGGCCCGCGGCGATTGCGGGCCTGCCGTCTATGTCAGGCGCACCGCGCACCGCGGATCAGGGGGTCACGGTGACAAAGGTGTCCGCGATGCGGTCGGCGTCGGTCGGGTGGGCGGCGATGGCGATGATGCGCCAGGTACCGGAGTCGTCACGGCGGACCTCGAAGTGGACTCCGCGGCGCTCGATCTCGGTGTCGTCGGCGGTGCGACGCGACCAGATCACGTCGATCCCGGCGGAGTGCGAGCTGTAGGCGGTCACTCGGCTGTCGGGCACATCGGTGTGGGTGTATCCGGCGGCCTTCAACGGCTCCTGCTGCGCGGCGAGGTAGCCCAGTACCGCGTCCGGGTCGGGGCACCAGCCGTGCATGCCGCGAGCCGGGTCGGGGTCGTCCGATGAGACGCTGAGCGGAGGGACCCAGTAGCTCAGAACGGACCGGGGACCGACGGACGGGTCCGCCGCCGCGGCGGTCCAGGCGGGGAGGTACTGGTGGAAGAACCAGTCGCGGGCCTCCAGGGCCGCACGCGCCACGTCGTCCTTGTACCGCTCGAGGTCCACTTCGTCGTCCACGACTCCATTCTGACAAGGCGTCAGACCTGAGGGACCCGACCCGCCGACGCCTTCCGTTTCTCCGATCGCCGCCGTACCGGCCGCACACCGGCGACGCGGTCGGGAGACTCCACGTGGACCGGGTCGTCGCGATCCACCATGATGCTCACGAAGCCGGCCCGGACCGCGGTGCGCGCACATGGCGGCCATCGCGGTGGCGAAACCAGGTGACACCGGAGATCACCAGGAAGATCAGCCCGACGACCAGGATTCCGAAGGGCACCAAGAGGTAACGGAACCCGGTTACCTCTTCTGTCGCGACATGCGAGGGGTCGGCCGGGTTGTAGACGATCTCGGTCCGATCACCGTCGCCGAGCGGTCTGCGGCCGGCGTTCTCCGGCAGGAGACGGTGGGTCTCGGTCCTCCCGGCGGCTGTGAAGGTCACCCACCACTCGGCGTCGCCGCCCGTTCCCCGGTCCTGTGCGGTCCCGGTGGTGTGGACGCCGTGTCGCAGTTCGACCGCGATCGGTGCCGCAGTGGCCGTGAGCCACGCTCCGACAGTCGCGATCAGCAAGCCGACCACCAGCACGGCGGCCGGGTTGCGCCAGAACCAATCGCCGTCGTCGGGGCCGCTGTTCGGGAACGCGGACGTGTCCCAGTACGCACCGGCCCGGGCGGGACCTCTGGCCGTGCTCCTGGATCGCATGGCAGGACCCTACGATCGTGCTCACGTGACCGACAGGCCCGCACCCCGAAGTGAACGAGCCCCGGAGGTTGCCGGTTCCGGCGCGCCTCCTCGGCGACGTCAAGCGTACGGAACGTCACTCACGGCGCATCGAGGCCACGGCCGCCCGGGAATTTCCGGCGCTGTCCGGCTTCACCAGCCGCGCTTCGACGAGGCCGGTGCCGCCCTCGTCGGCCGTGCGGGTCGTGCCGTCGCGCACGAAACCGGCCCGTTCGTAGAACCGCAGCGCCTGAGCGTTGGGAACGTACGCGTAGACGCACAGCGGGGCGTGGCCGCGCCCTTCGAGGTCGGCCACCGCGTGGGCGAAGAGCCGGCGGCCCAGGCCCGTGCCGATGCGACCGGGTTCCACGTACAGGCCGAAGACCTCCGCGGCGCGGGGGCCGAGATCCGGGTCCTGGGCCCGATCGGCCGGGCCGGTGCGGCAGAATCCGGCCACGGAGTCGCCCTCCTGCACGACCCACAGACGGTGCTCGCCCGGGAGTTCGGCCAGATATTCGGCCCAGTTCTCTGCGTCGCTCACGGGGTCGAGCCCGTCGAGGAATTCCGGGCTCATGAACCCGGCGTACGCAGCCCGCCACGCGTGGACCTTCAGGGAGCCGATGGCATGTGCGTCCCCGGGAACGGCAACACGGATCACGGGCCGAGTATAGGAACGCGGCGGCGACGCAGGCCCGGCATTTTTCCCTGCCGGGCCGGCCGCGCCCACCCTCGCCGGCGCCGGGAACGCGGGCGGTAGCGTCTGCGTCATGTCCGACGCCCTCGACGTGGCAGCGGCCCTGCGGGGCGGCGTGACCAGCCGCTCCCAGGCCTGGGACTTCTTGCGCCGGTTCGCCGACGAGTGGACGGGCCGCCCCCTGCGGCCCGAGGACGGCTGCACCGCCGCCGAACTGGACGCCGTCGAGGCCGAGTTGGGCTTCGAGCTCCCCGTCGCCCTGCGCGAGGGCTACGCGCTGCTCGGCCGGCGCGACGACCTGACCATGCAGCAGGACCCACTGGTGCCGCCGATGGGGCTCCATGTGGACGACGGCTTCGGGGGCGTCCTGGTCTTCCGCGTCGAGAACCAGGACTGCGCCGCGTGGGGCATCCCACTGGACGGGGTCGAGCAGGACGATCCCCCCGTCGTGGTGGAGTCGCACGAGGGATGGATCCCCTTCCTCGACCACATGTCCGTGGCCTGGGTGGAACCGGTGCTGAGCGAGTCACTGCTCGGGGCGGAAAGCCTGTACGACGCCTGCGAGTTGCCTGACTCGCTCGTGCCGGACCTCGAGGCGCGCTACTCGCGAGTCGACCTGCCCGACCACCCGATGTGGGTCGGCGCGGAGGACTCACCGCTGCGCTGGTACGCGGCCCCCGGCCGTCTGCTGCGCCGCGACGGCGTGCTCGACCATTGCTGGCTCCACGCCCGCGGACGCACGGCCGCGGATCTCGAGCGGATCCGCGAGGACCTGCCGACCCGATGGGTCGGCTGACCGTGGTGACGAGCCGCGTCGTGCGGAACCGCATGTCACCGCGGACGCGTTCGCGGCGGCTCAGTGCTTGAAGACGTCCACCCCGCCGGGCTCCGCCTCCAGGGACCGGCGGTCGAAGATGAGCATGCCGAGGAAGAACAGCCCGCCCACGACGAGCAGCCCCACCACGATCACCAGGGGCACCACCGCCTCCTCCGGTGTCACCAGGGCGACGAGCGCGACGACCGTCCACACCAGGGCGGCGAGGGCGACGGGCAGTTCCAGGCGTCCGAGGTCGAAGGCGCCCTTGCGGCGGCCCAGGCGTTTGCGGACCGCGAGGTAGAGGACGATCGTCGAGCCGTAGATGAGTGCCGGGAGGATCGTCGACGCCGTGATGAGCTCCAGCAGCGCGGCACCCGGGAGCGCCACCATCAGGACGACGCCCATGGCGAAGATCAGCACGGTGGCCGGGACCGGGGTCCGGGTGTGCGGGTTGACCCGGCGCATCAGCCGGTGCGCGGGAAAGCGCCCGTCGCGCGACATCGCGAAGATGATCCGCGAGCACGCGACCATCACCACCATCCCCGCGCCGAAGAAGGCGAAGGTGATCGCGACCAGCAGCGTCCGTTCCATGACCGGACCGAGCTGGTCCCGCATGATCGTGGCGACCGGGGAGCCGTCGCGGCTGATCCGGGGGACGTCCTCGATGGCGACGGTGAGCGTGATCAGGAAGAGCATGCCCAGCAGTCCCGCGGCCACGACCGAGCCGACGATCGCGCGGGGGACGCTGCGGTAGGGGTCCTTGGCCTCCTCCGCGAGGTTCGCGGCGGAGTCGAAGCCGACGAGCGTGGCCAGACCCATGATCATCGCGATCATGAGCCCGCCGCCGAGGGCGAAGTAGTGCGGGGCGTCCTCGGTGATGCCGCGTGAGGTGAGGTTGCCGGCGGCGCCGTTCCCCGTGACCGCCGCGGCGATGACGAGCGCGACCGCCATCACCACGACGAGCGCGAGTTCCAGGTCGACGGCCGCGGTGTTGATCAGGCTGACGAGGCGGGTCGAGGCCACGGCGAGCACGGCCTGGACGAGCAGCACCACGAGCGTGATGACCCGCGCCGTGTCCTCGTCCGGCCTCATGCCCGCGAGCGGCATGAAGGCCTGGCTCGCGAGGGCGTTGTCGATCGCGACCACGGCGATCGCGAGATAGCAGAACGTCAGCCAGCCGAACCCCCAGCCCACCTTCGGGTCGGCCAGCCGTGAGGCCCACTGGTACGAGGAGCCGCTGAGGGCGATGCGCCCCGCGAGCTGCGCGACCACCAGGGCCACCAGGGACTGCCCGACCGCGACGAGGATCCAGAGCCAGATGCCCACGGGGCCCGCGTTCTGCAGCACGTCGTCGTAGGTCGAGAAGATGCCGACGGCCACGGAGATGAACGCGAACGAGATCGCGAACACCTGGAAGGAGCCGAGCGTCCGTTTCAGTTCTTGCTGGTAGCCCCCTTCCTCGACGGACCTCTCGCCGGCCGACTCGTCCGCCGGGGCTTCCGCCACCTCGGTCACCTCGTCCCCGCTCCGGACCCGTACCGCGATCCCATCCGTTTTCCACATGTATGTCATAAATGTTGCCCATACTGCACTTTGAGGCCCTCTCGGCTGTCGGCACTCCGCGAACGTTGGCCAGCGCTGTACGGCTCACGGAGGGTCAGGTCTGTCGAGACACGGGGTGTCGATCGGGTGAGCGCGGCCCGGCGGGAGGGAACGGGCTGCGCCACTGGGATGACCTTGGCGCCGGACGCCGGTGGGCGCGGGTACGGATCCCGTCGACAGGGGCCCGAGCCGTGCCGGAAGGCCCTCCGGTTCGGTGCCGGCCAGAGATCGACGAGGAGAGTCTCCATGCGTCCTGCAGACAGGACCCCGCCGCCCTCAGGGCGGTCCCTTCGACGGTTCGGACGGCTCGCGGGCACGGTGGTGCCGGCGACCCTGATCGCCACCGCGATATCCGCGGCGTCCCTGACGACGGCTCAGGCCGCCGACACGGACGGCGGGAGCGCCCCTGCGGCATCGGCGTCGAGCTTCCCGTGGCCCGACCCGTACAACGACTACCCGTACGACGACTACCCGTATGACGACTACCCGTACGGGTACCCCGGCGGAGACCCCGGTACCGGCCCCGGGCTGGGTCTCGGGCCTCTCCTCGGTTCCGGCCCCCTCCTGGGTTCCGGCCCCCTCCTCGACCCCGGTCGCGGGCCCCTCCTGGGCCCCGGCACCAGTCCGATCGTCGACTCCGGTGCCGGTCCCGTCCTCGACCCCGCCGCTCCTCTCCTCGGCCCCGGCCGCGGACCCTTCGTGGCCCCCTTCCCCGGCCCCGGCAGGCTCTCGGGGTGCGACATCGACTCGGCCGGTGAGGCCAACGCGACCAGCCGCGACTTCTCCGTCGCCGTCCTCCGCGGGCGGACGTTCGTCGGGCAGCGCGACACCACCCCGGTGGGCGGCGGCACCTACACCTGGCAGGACCTCAGCGGGCTCCCCGGATACCCCGTCACCGGGGTGTGCGGCGCGAGCGTGAGCGCCTCCTCGACGACGGAAGTGTCGGTCAAGGTCGTCACCTTCCGTGGCGACGTGGCGGAGAACCGCTGCACCACCGCCGGGACCCTCCCGGTCTGCGGTTCCTGGAACCCGCTGCAGGGGCCCCTGCAGCCTCCGCCGCCGCCGATCTCCATCCCCTGACCGGTCCGCGTCGACGGCCCGTCGCAGTGGTCGCCCGCCGGACGGCGGGCACCGGTGTGGCCGGCCGTACGAGGGACCGTGGTCCTCGGACGGGTCCCGCGTGTGAGGCGGAGAGCGGGAACCGGCCGCGCACCTGACGAACCGGGCGGCGGTCCCGGCCGGCCATGGGTAGGAACGACGTCGATGTGGCCCGAACCGGGCGGGAATTCCCTCCGGTCCGGCTCGGGCCCGACGTCGACGAGGAGTCTCCCCATGAGCCCTTCAGACAGGACCGCTCCGCCCCCCGGACGGCTCTCGCGGTGGTACCGGCGGCTCGCCGGCACGGTCGTGCCCGTGGCCCTCGTGGCCGGCGCGGTATCGGCCGCCGCCTTCGCCCCGGCGCACGCCTCGGGCAGGGAGCGGCAGCCCGCGGCGGATCCGGCCGCCGTCCGCGAGTGGAACGCCATCGCCACGGACGTCATCGGCACCAACCTCGGCACGACCCGGCCCTCCGGGCAGGCGGTCGTCTGGCACGGGTTCGTCTCGGTCGCCGTCCACAACGCCGTGGTCGGCATCGAGGGCCGCTACGCGCCGTACAAGTGGCACGCGCGCGGGCCCGCCGGCGCATCATCGGAAGCGGCGGCCGTGACCGCCGCGCACGACGTCCTGCTCTCCGACTTCCCCGCCTCTCGGGAGCTGCTCGACGCCGCGTACGCCGATTCCCTCGCCCGGATCCCCGACGGCACCGCCAAGCGTCAGGGCGTGGCGTTCGGGGCGCGCGCCGCCGACCACGTCATCCGACTGCGTGCGGGAGACGGCCGGTTCGCGACCGTGGAGTTCACCACCCCGCCCGCACCCGGCGTATGGCGGCCCACCCCGCCGGGGAACCTGCCCTTCATCGACACCTGGCTCGCCCGGCTGCGCCCGCTGGCGCTCACCTCGCCCTCCCAGTTCCGGCCCGGTCCGCCGCCCGCCCTGACCTCGGCCCGCTACGCCCGGGACGTGGACGAGGTGCGGATCATGGGCGCACGGACGGGCTCGCCGCGCACCGCGCAGCAGACCGAGACGGCCCTGTTCTTCGGGGGCAACCTGGCCGTACAGCTCCAGTCCGCGTTCCGCGACCACAGCGCCCGCCACCGCCTGGACATCGCCGACACGGCACGCCTGTTCGCCGCGGCGAACACGGCGGCGACCGACGCCGTCATCACCGCGTGGGACGCCAAGCTGCACTACGGGGCCTGGCGGCCGATCACGGCCGTCCACCTCGCCGGCACCGACGGCAACCCGGCGACCGAGCCGGATCCGCAGTGGCAGCCGCTGCTCGTCACGCCTCCGCACCCCGACCACATCAGCGGGCACGCGGCGGTCGCCGGCGCGGTGGCCCAGACCCTGGCGGGGCTCTTCGGCACGACCCGTCTCGACCTCACCTTCCCCTCCGATCTCACGGGCACCACACGGCACTACGACGACGCCGTGCGGTTCAACCAGGACATGATCGACGCCCGCGTCTGGGCCGGCATCCACACCCGCACGGCGGACACGGAAGGCTGTCTCGCGGGAGCCCGCGTCGCCCGCTGGACCCTCGCGCACTACTTCCGGCCGCTCCACCCGGCGCGGCCCCACTCCTCACCGCCCCTCCCGCGAACGTGCCCGCAGGAAGCGGCGAGTTGACCCACCCTCACCGCCGGGCGACCTCCCACCGCGCACCCCGGGAGGGCGCCCGGCAGCCGGCCGGCGGGGCCCCGATCAGTCCCGCCGGAAGCTCCCCACGTGCTTCTCCGGGGGTTCGGGCACGTACCCGGTCCGCGCGGAGGGTGTGACAGTCCTGTTGCCGGAACTGTGGGTTCCGCCACAGCCCGGGCGATCTTGCCCTGGTGGACTCGGCGAATGCTGTTCCTGCTCCCCCTCGTGCTGCTCCTGACCGGGCTGGTCACCGCCATCGCGCTCACCGGTCACGCCCTCGGTGCGCTCCGCCGGCCGGACGTCCGCTGCAGCGGACGTGACGTGCGGCTCCGCACCCTGGCGGCCCTGCTGGGGGCCGGTTCCGTGGCCCTGTACACGTGGGGGCTGCTCCACGTCGCCGGGGCGGTCATACAGGCGGAGGACGGGGGCGCCGGTTCGGCACCGCTGCGGCCCTGCAGTGCACCGGACCGGTGGGGACAGACGGTCGGCGTCGTCGACTACGCCGTGGACTACGTGCCCCTGCGGTTCGTCTGCACGGCGTCGGACGGCAGCTCCCACACCTCCGCGACCGTCCCCGGCTACGTCAACCCGGCCGTACTGGGCCTGGCCCTGACCGCGGTCGTGTGCGCCGGCGCGGCCGCGCTCGAATCGGAGCGCCGGGCCCTGCAGGAACCGGCCGGCGCCCCGAGCGGTTCCGGGTACTAGAGTGCCGTCTCGGCCGGCCGGAAGGCCGGCCTCTCCAGCGGGGGAAGGGGGACGGTCCCATGGCGTGGTACGTCGGGGCGGGCATGGTCCTGGGTGTGCCGGACCTCAGGGGGTGCGCTCCGGCTGCGGGTTGCAGATCCCGCACGGCGTGACATCCGGCATGCCGAGCGCCACCTCGAACTCCTGCCGGTTCAGCCGGCCGCCCCCGGGGACGCGGCAGTCGTCACGATGGAGGACGCCCCGGCCCGCGCCGCCCCGCGGATCGGGCACACTCTGCAGCCGCCAGGCGCGGACCGGGGTGTGGACTCCACCCCTCCCCTCACCCCGCCGCGGAGCGCCTCCTTCGGCCTCCGCGGCCGCCTCCGCCGCGGCCGCGGAACCGGCTTCCGCCTCCTGGATCTTGGCGTCGACTGCGGCGATCTGCATCTGCAGATAGAGGCGTATCACCCGCAGGCGCTGCGGATCCGGAGGAAGCTCGTACACACGTTCGAGTGTATGCGGCGGACGGACCGCCGACCAGCGTCGCGGCTCCCCGCGCCCTGCGACCGCCGTCACGCCAAGCGGCGACGGTGCAGGTCGGGGACGTGGCCGACCGCGGGCCCCTCCGGGCCGCCGTGGCGCGCACGGCCGGCTTCCCGGCGCGGCCGCGCTGCGCCAGGATGGGCCGGTGGACACGATCATCAGCGCCGCGGAGCTCGCCGCCGCCCTGCGCGAGGGCGCAGCGCCCGTCATCCTCGACGTCCGGTACGAGCGCGGCGGGCCGTCCGGCCGGGCGGCCCACGAGGCGGGACACATCGCGGGCGCGGTGTACGTCGACCTGGAGGCCGACCTCGCGGGACCGGCCGGCCCGGCCGGCCGGCATCCGCTGCCGGACGCAGGGGTGTTCGCCGCCGCGATGCGGCGGGCCGGGGTACGCGGGGACAGCCGGGTCGTCGTCCACGACGGCGGCCAGGGCTGGGCCGCGGCACGTGCCTGGTGGACGCTGCGCTGGGCCGGCCACGGGAACGTACGCGTGCTGGACGGCGGGCTGCCCGCCTGGACGGCCGCCGGAGGCCGACTGACCACACGGGGCGCGGTACCGGAGCCCGGCGACTTCCAGGCCGTGCCGGGCACACTGCCGGTGCTCAGCGCGGACGACGCCGCGGCCCTGGCCCGTACGGGGGTGCTGCTGGACGCACGTGCCGCCGAGCGCTACCGCGGGGAGGTCGAGCCGCTGGATCCGGTGGGCGGCCACATCCCGGGAGCCGTGTCGGCTCCCACCGCCGGGAACGTCACCGCCGACGGCACCTTTCGTCCGGCCGCCGAACTGGCCGGCCGCTTCGCCGCCCTGGGCGTCACCGCGGACGGCGGCGGGATCGGCGTGTACTGCGGCTCGGGGGTCTCGGCGGCGCAGCAGGTGCTGGCCCTGGCCGTCGCGGGGATCGACGCCGCGCTGTACGTCGGCTCGTGGAGCGAGTGGAGCTCCGACCCCGCCCGGCCCGTGGCGACGGGTCCGCAGCCGGGCTGAGCGCCCGGCGGCCCGGCCCTGTGGGGGCGGTGAGGATCAGCCCGAGCCGACGAAGACGACGAGCAGCAGCCAGACCACGGGCGCGGTCGGCAGCAGCGAGTCGAGGCGGTCCATGATGCCGCCGTGGCCGGGCAGCAGCTTGCCCATGTCCTTGATGCCGAGGTCCCGCTTGATCATGGACTCGCCCAGGTCGCCGAGGGTGGCGCTGGCGGCCACCGCGAGGCCCAGCAGCAGCCCCTGCCACCACTGGCCGTCGTCGATCAGGAACTGCATGGACAGGGCGCCCGCGGCCATCGCGAAGGTGATCGCGCCGACCAGGCCCTCACGGGTCTTGCCGGGGCTGATGCGGGGAGCGAGCTTGTGCGTGCCGAAGCGCCACCCGACGGCGTAGGCACCGGTGTCGCTGATCACCGTGAGGAGCAGGAAGACGAAGACCCGCCACGGGCCGTCGCCCGCAGCGAGCATCATCACCACGAACGTGGCCAGGAACGGCACGTAGAACGCGGCGAAGACACCCGCCGTGACGTCACGGAGGTAGTTCTCCGGGGGCTCCGTCATCCGCCAGACCAGGACGGCGAGCGCGGTGAGCGCCATCGCCACCCAGGCGCCCTCGGCGCCGCGCACGTAGCCCGCGACCACCATGGCGGCGCCGCCGACGGCCAGCGGCACCAGCGGGATCCGGATCTCCTTGCGCTCGGCCAGGCGCGAGGTGAGCTCCCACAGGCCCACCACGACCGCCGCGGCGACGACGCCCACGAAGACGGCCTTGACGATGAAGAGCGAGGCGATGATGACGACGCCGAGGCCGACACCGACCCCTATCGCGGCGCGCAGATTGCGCCCCGCGCTCTTCTTCGCCCGGCCGCCGTTCCCGCCCGCCGCCGGGGGCGGCGGCACGGAACGGTCGGGCCGGGCGGATTGCCGCTCGGGTTCGGGGGCGTCGTCGCGGAACAGGGGGCCGCCCATCCGGGTGCCCGCCTCGTCCTCGCCTCCCCAGGAACCGGCATGTGGCGAGGGCCCCCAAGAAGAGTCGTTCACGGAGTTTCGCCTCGCGTTTTCGTCCGGTCCGGGTCGGTCGGATGGGTGGTCGGGTGGATGGGTGGCTCAGCCGCGGACGGACCGGGCTGCGGTGGAGCGGTTCCGGCGGAGCGCCGGATCAGACCTCCAGCAGCTCGGATTCCTTGTGCTTGAGCAGCTCGTCGACCTGCGCCACGTACTTGTGGGTCGTGTCGTCGAGCTCCTTCTCCGCGCGGCGCACCTCGTCCTCGCCCGTCTCGCCGTCCTTGACGAGCTTGTCGAGGGTCTCCTTGGCCTTGCGGCGCACGCTGCGGATCGAGATCCGCGCGTCCTCCGCCTTGCCGCGGGCGACCTTGATGTAGTCCCGGCGCCGCTCCTCGGTGAGCTGCGGGAAGACCACCCGGATGATACGGCCGTCGTTGGTCGGGTTGACACCCAGGTCCGAATCCCGGATCGCCTGCTCGATGTTGCGCAGCGCCGAGTTGTCGAACGGGGTGATCACCGCCATCCGCGCCTCGGGCACCGCGAAGGAGGCGAGCTGGTTGATCGGGGTCGGGGCACCGTAGTAGTCGGCCACGATCTTGTTGAACATCGCCGGGTGGGCACGGCCGGTGCGGATCGCGGCGAAGTCCTCCTTGGCGACCACGACGGCCTTCTCCATCTTCTCCTCGGCTTCGAGGAGGGTCTCTTCAATCACCATGTGCTCCTGGTATTCAGAAGGCAGAGCCTCGGCCCTTGCGCGCGTCTTTCCTGCACGGTGTCCGACCGGCAGCGTCTTGTCCATCCCCGTTCCGGGCGGATCGCCGGCCGGGTTGCGGCCGGCGCCCTCCGTCAGCGGGCGCCCGTGTCGTTGACGAGCGTGCCGATCTTCTCACCCTTCACGGCCCGCGCGATGTTGCCCTCCGCGAGCAGCTCGAAGACGAGGATCGGGAGCTTGTTGTCCTGGCACAGCGTGATCGCCGTCAGGTCCGCGACGCGCAGGTCGCGGGAGATGACGTCGGCGTACTCCAGGGCGTCGAACATCACCGCGTCGGGGTTGGAGCGGGGGTCGGAGTCGTAGACCCCGTCGACCCCGTTCTTGCCCATCAGCAGCGCCTCGGCGTGGATCTCCAGGGCGCGCTGCGCGGCGGTGGTGTCGGTGGAGAAATACGGCATGCCCATGCCGGCGCCGAAGATCACCACACGGCCCTTCTCCAGGTGGCGCACGGCGCGCAGCGGGATGTAGGGCTCAGCGACCTGGCCCATGGTGATCGCCGTCTGCACCCGCGACTGGATGCCCTCCTTCTCCAGGAAGTCCTGGAGCGCGAGGCAGTTCATGACGGTGCCGAGCATGCCCATGTAGTCGGAGCGGGCCCGGTCCATGCCCCGCTGCTGGAGCTGGGCGCCGCGGAAGAAGTTGCCGCCGCCGATGACGACGGCGATCTCGTAGCCGTCGCGGACGACCGCGGCGATCTCGCGGGCCATCGTGTGCACGACGTCGGGGTCGACTCCGAGCCCCCCTCCGCCGGCGAAGGCCTCGCCGGAGAGCTTGAGCAGGTACCGGCCCTTGTGCGTGCTGCCGGTGGCGGTGGGTGCCTTGTCGGCGTCCTGTTCCATGGAGATCTCCTCGTGCACGTACGAAGAAGGCCATTGCCGAGGGTCCGTGATGGTTCCCTGTGGGCAATGGCCTCCTCGTCACAACTGCGGCCTGCCGGTGAGCGGCCGGCTGCGTACGACCCTAGCGGGGCCGTCGGTCAAACGCTTGCGCGGCTGGTCGCTCAGACGCCGACGCGGAAGCGGGCGAAGCGCTTCAGCGAGACGCCGGCCTCCTCGAGCACCTTCTGGACGGTCTTCTTGTTGTCCTTGGCGAAGGCCTGCTCGAGAACGACGTTCTCCTTGAAGTAGCCGTTGACGCGACCCTCGACGATCTTCGTCAGGGCGGCCTCGGGCTTGCCCTCCTCGCGGGCGGTGGCCTCGGCGACGCGACGCTCGTTCTCGACGGTCTCGGCCGGCACCTCCTCGCGGGACAGGAAGGTGGGGGCGAACGCGGCGATGTGCTGCGCGACGTCCTTGGCGACCTGGGCGTTCTCCTTGTCCAGCTCGACCAGGACGCCGACCTGCGGGGGCAGGTCCGGGCTGGTGCGGTGCAGGTAGGAGGCGACGTAGCCGTCGGTGAACTGCGCGAAGCGGTCCAGGACGATCTTCTCGCCGAGGGTGGCGTTGGCCTCGTCGACGTAGGCCTGGACGGTCTGGCCGTCCTTGATCTCGGAGGCGAGCAGCGTCTCCAGGTCGGCCGGCTTGGTGGCGGTGACGTGGGCGGCGATCGCGTCGGCGGTGGCGATGAACTTGTCGCCCTTGGCGACGAAGTCGGTCTCGCACTTGAGCTCGACGAGGACACCCTCGCTGTTGTCACCGGCGATCAGGGACACCACGGCGCCGTTGGAGGCAGAGCGGCCCTCGCGCTTCGTGACGCCCTTCTGGCCCTTGACGCGGAGGATCTCGACGGCCTTGTCCAGGTCGCCCTCGGCCTCCTCGAGCGCCTTCTTGCAGTCCATCATGCCCGCGGCGGTCAGCTCGCGGAGCTTCTTGACGTCGGCGGCGGTGAAGTTCGCCATGGTCTGTCAGTCTCTTCTCGGAAGTCGGTGGATCCGGTGAGCGGTGGTTCTACGGACGAACGGCGGGGGCCGGAGCCCCCGCCGTCCTCACACGCATCGGAAGGCGGGCTGAGGCTCAGGCCTGCTCGGCGTCGGCGGCGGGCGCCTCGGCGGTCTCGGCAGCGGCCTCGGCCGGAGCAGCCTCGGCGGCCGAAGCGGCCTCGGCAGCCGTCTCGGCCGGAGCGGCCTCGGCGGCGGTCTCCTCGGCCTTCGCCTTGTCGCCCTCGAGCAGCTCGCGCTCCCAGGCGGCCAGCGGCTCACCCTCGGCCTTGTCACCGGCGGTGGCGGCACCGGAGCGGGCGATGAGGCCCTCGGCGACGGCGTCGGCGATCACACGGGTCAGCAGGGTGACGGAGCGGATCGCGTCGTCGTTGCCCGGGATCTTGTAGTCGACCTCGTCGGGGTCGCAGTTGGTGTCGAGGATCGCGACGACCGGGATGCGCAGCTTGCGCGCCTCACCGACGGCGATGTGCTCCTTCTTGGTGTCCACGATCCAGACGGCGCTCGGCACCTTCTGCATCTCGCGGATGCCGCCCAGGGTCTTCTCCAGCTTCTCCTTCTCACGGGAGAGGACCAGGAGCTCCTTCTTGGTGAGGCCGGAGGCGGCCACGTCCTCGAAGTCGATCTCCTCGAGCTCCTTCAGGCGCTGCAGGCGCTTGTAGACGGTCGAGAAGTTGGTGAGCATGCCGCCCAGCCAGCGCTGGTTGACGTAGGGCATGCCGACACGGGTCGCCTGCTCGGCGATGGCCTCCTGGGCCTGCTTCTTCGTACCGACGAAGAGGATGGTGCCGCCGTGCGCGACGGTCTCCTTGACGAACTCGTAGGCGCGGTCGATGTACGACAGCGACTGGAGCAGGTCGATGATGTAGATGCCGTTGCGCTCGGTGAAGATGAAGCGCTTCATCTTCGGGTTCCAGCGGCGGGTCTGGTGCCCGAAGTGGACGCCGCTTTCCAGCAGCTCCCGCATCGTGACGACGGCCATGGCCGTACTCCTAGGGGTACTCGGTTTTCGCGGTCGCCGGACGGCGGCCACGCCTGACGCCCCGAACGCGCCGTGCCACGAGGGACCGAGGAGCGCGTCCACCGCTCGCTGTAGGGCGGTGGCGGGGCGTGCGAAGTCGACCCGGTGACCCGGATCGCCATGGAAAGTGTACGGGACCGCCGGAGCGGCGGGCGACATCGTGCCTGAGGACGGGGGCCGTCCGGGGTTGTCCACAGGCCGGTCCCATGATCGTCCGGCGGCGGCCGGATGCGTCACCGTTGGGGCATGAGGACATATGCGGTGGTGGTGTTGGCGGTACTGGCGTGGCTCGGGGGGCTCGCGCACCCGGCGGGGGCCGCGGTCCGCACGCCGGTCGTCCCGGTCGGCGGGGGCGCGGACCGGGCCTGGCCCGTGGCGCCGGGCGACGGGGGACGGCGGCCGGTCGTGGAGCGGGGGTTCGATCCGCCGGCGGTGCCGTGGGCGGCCGGGCACCGCGGGGTGGACCTGCGCGCGGGACCCGGCGCACCGGTGCGCGCGGCGGCGCCCGGGAGGGTGTCGTACGCCGGGCAGGTGGCGGGTCGCGGGGTGGTGGCGATCGAGCTC
Organism: Streptomyces sp. NPDC058864; assembly: GCF_042742985.1. Lineage (NCBI taxonomy): Bacteria > Bacillati > Actinomycetota > Actinomycetes > Kitasatosporales > Streptomycetaceae > Streptomyces > Streptomyces sp. NPDC058864. The sequence goes on from NZ_JBHYMQ010000018.1 coordinate 59,548, forward strand.
GCCGGTGGCCTGCGGATCACGTACCAGCCGGTGCTCGCCTCGGTCGCGGTGGGCGACGAGGTCGGCGCGGGCCAGGTCGTGGGGGCTCTCACGGAGGGCCCGTGGCACTGCGCCGGCGGCTGTCTGCACTGGGGGCTGCTGCGCGGGGAGGTCTACCTCGACCCGCTGTCACTGCTGCCGGACGCGATGCTGCGCGGCGGACCGTCACGGCTGCTGCCGGTCTTCGGGGTGCCCTTGCCGGACGGCCGCGGGCGGCGCGATGGCCTCGCCGTCCGGCCCGCAGGCGACCTCGCAGGTCAGCCCAGGACGCCGCGCAGGGCCATGGTGACGGCGGCGTCGGCGATGGTGTCCGGCTCCTCGGCGGCGCCGAGCTCGATCCGGCGGACGGCGGCGTCGACAACGCCCTGGAGCAGCATCGCGGTGAGCCTCGGCTCCTGGTGGCCGAGCACGGCAAGCGCCTCGACGACCATGGCGACCAGACCGCCGTGGGCGGCGCGGATCTTCTCTCGGGCGCCCGCGTCGAGTTCGCCCGCGGAGATCGCGACCACGGCCCGGTGCCGGCGGTCGCCGACGAGCGCGAGCTGGCTGCGGACGTAGGCCTCGATCTTGGCCTCGGCGGTGGGGCCGGCCGCCATGGCCGCCTCGACCTCGGCCGCCCAGACGGGGAAGTCGACGGCGCACAGCTCCTCGACGACGGCGGCACGGGAGCGGAAGTACTCGTACACCGAGGACCGGGCCAGCCCGGTGCGCTCCGCCAGGGCGGGGAAGGTCAGGGCCTCCGTCCCGCCCTCGGAGAGCAGACTGCGCGCGGCGTCCAGCAGGGCGTCGCGCTGCATCGACCGGTGCTCGGCCACCGAGGCCGCTCGAATCTTGGGCACCTCACCACTGTACGGAAGTGGTGCGCCCGCCGGGCACACCCGTCGCCAAAGCGGCGTCAACGGCCGACGTCGGCCAGTTTCGCGCGCAATTGCAGAACGGATTTGGTGTGGATCTGGCTGACCCTGCTCTCGGTGACCCCGAGCACCTGGCCGATCTCGGCGAGCGTGAGCCCCTCGTAGTAGTAGAGGGTGACCACGGTCTTCTCGCGCTCGGGCAGGGTGTTGACGGCGCGGGCCAGCAGCCGGCGCAGCTCGCGGTCCTCAGCGACCTCGACGGGATTGTCGGCGCCGGTGTCCTCCAGGGTGTCGACCAGGGTGAGCCGGTCGCCGCCCTCGGTGCCCCCGTGGAGCAGTTCCTCCAAGGCGACGACATTGGCCAGGGAGAGCTGGCTGAAGACTCCGTGCAGCTCCTCCAGGGCGATGCCCATCTCGGCGGCGACCTCCGCCTCGCTCGGGGTGCGGCGCAGGGAGGCCTCGAGGGTGGCGTAGGCGCGCTCGACGGCACGGGCCTTCTGGCGCACCGAGCGCGGGATCCAGTCCAGGGCGCGCAGCTCGTCGATCATGGCGCCCCGGATCCGGGTGATCGCGTACGTCTCGAACTTGATCGCGCGCTCCGGGTCGAACTTCTCGATGGCGTCGATGAGTCCGAAGACCCCGGAGGAGACGAAGTCCGCCTGCTCCACGTTGGCGGGCAGGCCGACGCTCACGCGCCCCGCCACGTACTTCACCAGGGGCGAGTAGTGCAGGATCAGCTGCTCGCGCAGACGCGCGTCCCCCGTGGCCTTGTAGGTCCGCCACAGCGCGTCGAGCGAGGTGGGGGCGGGCGGGCGGGGGTTTCCGGTGACGGCGGTCGCCGCCGTGCTGCCTTCGTGCCCGGGAGTGTGCCGGTGCATGCGTCGATCTGAGCCGTTCTGCGTTGACCTGAGGGACGGGCGGGACTCGAACCTCCTTGAGCGTAGCGTGATGGCAGCGTCGCTCAGGGCGACGTTCGGGCGTCCCCATAACCTCGCCATCCAGGGGGTCCCAGGTCAAGAACCGTCCTGTCACCTGATGGTGTGTTCACCGGGAGAGCGTGTCGGCTGGCGCCCTCCCTCCGCCGTGTGAGCGTTCTCGCACCCGTGCGCCAATTTCCAGTGTGGGCCGTCCCTTTCGACGAAACCGAGTGCGTGCAGCTCATGGAGCCTGGTGAGCGTGGCGTCGGGGGTGCTGCCCGCGGCGAGCGCGAGCTCCGCGCAGCCGACCCCACCCCTGGCGGGCAGGGCCTCCAGTACCCGGGCGGCCGCGGGCGGCAGCAGATCCCGCGGAAGGACCGGACCGCGGCGCTCGGGCGCGAGGTCCTCGCCGATGCGGCCGACGAGCTCGATGACGTCGGCGGCGCCGGTGACCAGGACCCCGTCGGCGCGCAGCAGCTCGTGGACCCCGTGGGACAGCGCCGAGGTGCAGGGACCCGGGACCCCCATGACGAAACGGCCCAGCTTGCGGGCCCGGCGGGCGGTGATCAGGGAACCGCTGCGGTACTGGGCCTCGATGACGACGGTGCCCCGGGTGAGGGCGGCGATCACGCGGTTGCGGAGCACGAAGCGACTGCGGGTGGGGTGCGAACCGGGCGGCAATTCACCGATGAGCAGGCCCTGTTCGGCGATGCGTCCGATCAACTCGGCATGACCCGGCGGATAGGGCACGTCCACTCCGGAGGCGACGACCCCGACGGTCGCCCCCGTCACGGAGAGCGCGCCGCGGTGCGCGGCGCCGTCGATGCCGTAGGCGGCCCCGGAGACGGTGACCCAGCCCGCCTCCGCCAGGTCCGCGCCGAGGGACGCCGCCATGTGGGAGCCGTAGTCGGTGCAGGCGCGGGCACCGACGACGGCGACCGATCGCAGCGCCCACATCCTCAGCGAGGCGCCGCCGCTCACCCAGAGCCCGTAGGGGCGCTCGTCGCCCAGGTCGTCGAGCTGCTGCGGCCAGTCCGGGTCACCGGGGCACACGAAGCGGGTGCCCGTGGCCCGGGCCGCCACCAGGTCCTGCTCGGGCCGGGTGCGGCGGGCCCGCAGGGCGTACCCGGCCGCCCGCTGCTCCCCCGCGCCGGGCAGCTCCTCACCGGCGGTGAGGGCTCGTACGGTCTCGACGGGGCCGAACTCGCGCAGCCAGGTGCCGACGAGCCCGTCGCCGGGTTCGGCGATCCGCGTCACGGCGGCCCGGGCCAGGCGCTCCCCGGGGGACGGAGGCGGCTCCTCCTCGGGGTCCGGCCCGGCGTCCCCGTCCCATGCGGGCGGCATCCGCGTCATCGCACGTCCCCCGCCGCCGTCACCATGCCGCGGCGCACACCTGTGCGCAGCTCCAGGGCGCGTTCCATGTCGACGCCGGCCGGCCGGTCACGGCCCGCGAGGTCGGCGACCGTCCAGGCCACCCGCAGGACCCGGTCGAGCCCCCGGGCGGTGAGCAGTCCGCGCTCCATGTCCCGTTCGACGGAGCGAAGGGCCCCCGGCGCCACGGCCCAGCGGGTACGCAGTTCATGACCGGGGACCTGGCTGTTGAGCCGCCACGGCGTGTCCGCGTACCGGACGGCGGCACGCTCGCGGGCCTCCCGCACCCGCCCCGCGACCACCGCGGTGGACTCGGCGGAGCCGGCGCCGCCGATCAGCTCGGAGCGTCTGACGGCCTCCACCTCCACCCGCAGGTCGACCCGGTCCAGGAGCGGCCCGGACAGCCGTCCCTGGTAGCGGCGGATCATGCTCGGCGTGCAGTCGCACAGGCCCCCGGGAGCGCCGTACCGCCCGCAGGGGCACGGATTGGCGGCGAGGACGAGCAGGAACCGCGCGGGAAGGCGGACGACCCCGGCGGCCCTGGCGATCACCACGTACCCGGACTCCAGGGGCTGACGAAGCGCGTCGAGGGTCTGACCGTTGAATTCGGGGGCCTCGTCCAGAAAGAGCACTCCTTTGTGGGAGAGCGAGACGGCACCCGGCCGCGGCAGCCCGTTCCCGCCGCCGACGAGGGACTGCATGGTCGCCGAGTGGTGCGGCGCGCAGTACGGGGGCTGGTCCACCATGTGCCGGCCGGCCGGCAGGATCCCGGCGACCGAGTGCACGGCGGTGACCTCCACCGACTCCTGGCGGGTGAGCGGCGGCAGCAGCCCGGGCAGCCGCTCGGCGAGCATCGTCTTGCCCGCGCCGGGTGGCCCCTTGAGGTAGATGTGGTGGCCGCCCGCGGCCGCGACCTCCAGGGCGGTCCTCGCGGCGCCCTGGCCGGCGACCTCGGCCAGATCGGGGGTGCCGGTGTCGGCGAGCCCCGTGCCGTGGCCTGCGCCGGGCAGCGTGAGGCCGGCCAGCATCGGGTCGGGCCGTCCGTCGGCGGGCTCCTCGTCCTCCTCGGGGGCGAGTTCGTCGTTGAGGAGTGCGATCAGCTGCCGCAGGCTGCGGACCCCGAGCACGGAGACCCCCGGCACGAGCGAGGCCTCCGCGACCGTGCGCTCTGGCACCACGACATGGCGGTACCCGGCGTCGGCCGCGGCGAGGACCGCGGGCAGCACGCCGCGGACCGGGCGGACCCGTCCGTCGAGGCCGAGCTCGCCGATCATCATCAGGTCGGCGATGTCGCGCGGGGCGACGCGGTCGTTCGCGGCGAGGACGGCGCACGCCACCGCAAGGTCGAAACCGCTGCCGCCCTTGGGCACGGAGGCCGGGCTGAGACCGACCGTGAGCTTCTTCTGCGGCCAGGTCTCACCGCTGTTCACGATGGCGGCCCGGACCCGGTCACGGCTCTCGCTGAGGCTCTTGTCGGGCAGCCCCACCAGCGTGAACGCCGCGACCCCCGCCTCCAGGTCCGCCTGGACCTCGACGACCACGCCCTCCACGCCCAGCAGCGCCACCGAACACGTACGGGCGAAGCCCATCACTCCACCCCCCGCACGTGCTCGACGCGGGCGGCGCCCCGGGCCGGCAGCACCACACCCACCACGTCGATCCGCACGCCGCCCGGCGGCGGTCCGCCGTGGTCGGCGAGCCAGCACTCGGCCAGCCGCCGCAGCCGCTCGGCCTTGCGCGGGGTGACGGCGGCCATCGGGTGCTCACCGCAGCTCTCGGCGCGTGACTTCACCTCGCACACGACGAGCGCGTCCCCGTCCGCCGCCACGATGTCGATCTCGCCGTGCCGTTCGCGGTGCCGGCACCGCCAGTTCCGCTCCAGCACGGTCATCCCGGCCTCGGTCAGCGACCGTGCCGCCAGTTCCTCGCCGTAGCGTCCGAAAGCTCCTCGGGCGTTCATCCGTACCACCTCCGTCACTCACTGTGAGGGAGGTGGCGCCCAAGAGACGATCTTGATGGAAGCCTGTGGACAACCCGCGGGCCCCGCGGGCCCCGGCGGCCTCAGCCGTTGAAGCCGGAGTCGTCCGAGGGCAGGTCGAGGTCGGCCTTGTTCAGCTCCTCGATGTTCACGTCCTTGAATGTCAGCACGCGCACCTGCTTCACGAAGCGCGCCGGCCGGTACATGTCCCACACCCACGCGTCGGCCATGGAGACCTCGAAGAACACCTCACCCTGGACCGAGTGCACCTGCATCTCGTAGTCGTTGGTGAGGTAGAAACGACGCTCCGTCTCGATCACGTACTTGAACAGGCCGACGACATCCCGGTACTCCCTGTAGAGCTTCAGCTCCATCTCGGTCTCGTACTTCTCGAGGTCCTCGGCGCTCATGGCATGTTCCCCTTCAGCCGTACGTCCCCCCATTGTGCGTCAGTCACGCTCCGTCCCCAGGTGAATCGGGGACAATGGGGGACCTTCGTCGAGCAGCGTGCGCAGCAGCCCGGCGAGCCTGGTCGGGTACACCGTCTCATGCGAGGCGAGCAGTTCCCCGCAGGTCCACCATCGCAGGCCGTCCACGCTGCGCTGTTCCAGCTCGGTGAGACCGCCGGTGTGCACCCGGAGGTCGTCGGTGCGGGCCAGGTAGTACCACTCGTCCTGCTCCCAGCGCCGGCCGTCGAAGTCGAAGGCGCACGAGCGCTCCCACAGCACCGGCCCGAGCAGGGCCGTGGTGATCCCGGTCTCCTCCGCCAGCTCGCGGCGCGCCGCGGCCTCCAGGCTCTCGCCCTCCTCCACCCCGCCGCCCGGGGTGAACCACCAGGTGACGGACGGGTCGTCCGGTTCGTACCCGTGCAGCAGCAGGATCCGGTCGGAGGGGTCGAGCAGGACGACCCGGGCCGCGCGCCTGCGCATGGTTACCGCGCCGCCCGACGTCGCCGGGCCCGGTCCGCGACCGGGCCGTAGGCCGCACCCGCGAAGATCAGGACCACGCCGGCCGCGATCGCCACGCCCACCGTGCGCAGCGGACCGGGATCGGAGGGGCCGTCGCCCGGCAGGGCAGCCGCGGCAAAGGCCCCGGTCCGGTCGACCATGCCCGCCCGGCCGAACGGCCAGACCACGCCGTCGACCCGCGCCGACACCGTGCTGCGCGGCACGGAGCCGTTGGCGGCGTCGCCGAGGCGGAAGCGGGAGTCCTCCGACGTCGCCCGGTTGTCACCCATCATGAACAGGTTGCCCCGGGGCACGGTGGCCGAGAAGGAGGTCGGTGAGGCCGGGCTCCCGGTGTCCAGGCGGTACGGCTCGTCGACCGGCTTGCCGTCGACGGTGAGCCGCCCCTGCTTGTCGCAGCAGGCCACCTTGTCACCGCCGACCGCCACGACCCGCTTCACCATGGGCACGTCGCCCCAGAGCGGGTCGGTGAAGACCACGACGTCCCCGCGCCGCACCTCGGAGCCGTCGATCCGCTGGGCGAGGATCTTGTCGCCCGCGTCCACGGTCGGGGTCATCGATCCGGTGGGGACGGTGTACGGCCGGTAGACCAGCGCCCCCCAGACGAAACCGCCCAGGAAGAGGACACAGCCGAGGGCGACGGCCAGACCGGAGACCATCCGTCCGGTCCGTCCGCCGCCCTGTTCGCCCGCTCGCCCCGTCGCCGTCCGCGTGCCCGTGCGTGTGCTCGTGCTCATGCGTCCGCACCCTACCCGGGGGTACGGACCGGCGGCAGCCCTCTCAGCCGGTCCGGTTGATCAGGCGCCGCCGCCACATCACCAGCGGGACCGCACCGGCCAGTCCGCCCGCGACCGGCAGACCCGCGGCCGTCGCGTTGATGCCGGGCTGGTCGAAGGTGCTGGGCACGGGAAGGGTCGACCAGTTGCCGATCGGCCAGGCCACGACGACCGCGCGGCCGACGACCTCGTCCACGGAGACCGTGCCGTTGCCCGGCAGGTTCTGGTGGTAACGCGAGTCCAGGGAGTCCTGCCGGTGGTCGCCCATGACCCAGATGCGGCCCTGCGGGACCTTGATCGGGCCGAAGGGACGGTCGCCGCAGGGGGTGTTCCCCGGGTAGATGTACGGCTCGTCCAGCGCCTTGCCGTTCACCTTGACCGGGCCGGTGCCCTTGCACTCCACCGTGTCGCCACCGACCGCGATGACCCGCTTGATCAGGTCCTTCTCCTCCGCGGACGGCATGAGACCGACGAAGCTCAGACCCTTCTGGATCGCGTTCGTCACCGGGTTGGTGTCCACCGGGACGGTCTCGCCGAGCCAGCCGCCCGGGTCGTGGAAGACCACGACCTCGCCGCGCTCCGGCTCGGAGCCGAACCAGGGCGTGAGCTTGTCGACCAGGACACGGTCGCCGATCCTGAGCGTGTTCTCCATCGACGCCGAGGGGATGGAGAACGCCTGCAGCAGGAACGTCTTGATCAGCCAGGCCAGCGCGAGGGCGATGACGATCAGCAGCGGCAGCTCCTTCCAGAAGGAGCGCTGCTGCTGCTTCTTCTCCCCGCCGCCGTCACGGTCGTCCGTGTCCCTCGCCTCTTCGGAGGTCTCCGCGCCCGCGTCCGGGCCCTTCTTTCCTACCGGCGCCTCGCCGTTGCCCGCCGAGCCGCCCGACATGGGGTCCCGATCCTCCGGCTCTCCGCGTCCGGACCTTGCGCCGACCACCAGGTCCCCCACATCCACTCCCTACTCCGCTTGCTGCGCGCTGCCGCCCGCGCCATGTGCGGCGCAAGCCCACTGCCCCCATAACGAGCGGAAGTTCCGCAGGAGTCGGGAGCGGGGTCATTCCTTGCCGATTGTTGGATGTTGCCACTCCCGGACCCGCCCTCGCGGCAGACGCGCCCGAACCCCCGGCCGCGGCGACGCCGGCATACGTCGCCGGTTCCTTCAGCCCCGCCCAGTGGCCCATCGGCCAGGCCACGGCGAACGCCCTGCCCACCACCAGGCTTTCGGGCACGGTGCCGTTGCCCGCGTCCTTGAGGTGGAAGCGGGAGTCCGCGGAGTTGGAGCGGTGGTCGCCCATCACGAAGAGCCGGTTGGGCGGGACCTTGACCGTGAACTTGATCTCCGACGGCGGATTCCCGGGATGGATGTAGGGCTCGTCCAGCGGGGTCCCGTTGACGGTGACCTTCCCCTGGGCGTCGCAGCACTTCACCGTGTCGCCGCCCACCGCGACCACCCGCTTGATCAGGTCCTGCTCGTCCGCGGACGGCAGCAGTCCGATGAAGGTGAAGAACTCCTTGACCTGCTTGACGACCACCGGGTCCTCGCCGGACTGGGCCTGTTCGCCGTCCAGCCAGTTGCCCGGGTCCTTGAACACCACCACGTCGCCGCGCTGCGGACGGGAGCCGAACCACGGCGTGAGCTTGTCGACGACGACGCGGTCGCCGATCCTGATCGTCTGCTCCATCGAGCCCGAGGGGATGACGAAGGCCTGCAGCAGGAAGGTCTTGAGCACCAGCGCGATCAGCAGCGCGACCCCGATGAGCAGGGGTATCTCCTTGGCGGCGGAACGACGGCGCCTGCGCTTGACCTTCCGCGCCAGCTTGCGCCGGTCGGCCCGGCCGCCGCCCCTGCGCGGGCCCGCCGGCTCCTCGCCCAGGTACTCGGCTCGGCTCGGCTGGCCGGGACGCGCCCGACCGCGGCTACCCATGGGCGCCGTCGAGGGATCGGCGGCGGCCCAGCGGCCAAATGGTCGCCTCCGCCCGGCCGATCACCTTGTCCACCGGAACCGTGCCCCCGCCGGGGTCACCGAGATGGTCACGGGAATCCCGGCTGTCGGCACGGTGGTCACCCATCACCCACAGCCTCCCCTTCGGAACCTCGATGTCGAACGCTACCCGGGACGGCGTGTCCCCGGGATAAAGATAGGTCTCCTCCAGCGGGCGCCCGTTGACGGTGATCCTGCCCCCCTCGTCACAGCAGGTCACCCGGTCCCCACCGACACCGACGACGCGCTTGACGAAGTCGGTCCCGCCGGAGTCCTGCACGAACGAACCCTTGCCGTCGAACACCACGATGTCGCCCCTGGCCGGCGTACTGCCGAAACGGTACGCCAGTTTGTTGACAAGCACCCGGTCCCCGGCCCGCAGGGTGTTCTCCATCGACCCGCTGGGGATCTCGAAGGGCTGCGCCACGAAGACGTTGACCAGCGCGACCACGGCCGCGGCCGCCACGACGAGCAGCGCGTACCGCTGTGTACGTACGCCGAAGCGCGACCGCTCATCCCGCCGTTCGGCGGCATCGGCGCGGTCGCGCTCCGGGGGGTGTACCTCTGTGTCCATCGAGCGCAGAGCCTATAGGGCTCCGCATGCGCCCGGCGGGCTCAGCGCTCGCGCTTCTCCTTGATCTTCGCGGCCTTGCCGCGCAGCTCACGGAGGTAGTACAGCTTGGCGCGACGCACGTCACCGCGGGTCACGAGCTCGATCTTCTCGAAGATCGGGCTGTGCACCGGGAAGGTACGCTCGACGCCGACGCTGAAGGAGACCTTGCGCACCGTGAAGGTCTCACGGACGCCGGAACCCTGGCGACGGATGACAACGCCCTTGAACTGCTGGATACGGGAGCGGTTGCCCTCGATCACGCGGACGTGGACGTTGACGGTGTCACCCGGGCGGAAGGCCGGGACGTCGCTGCGCAGCGACGCGGCGTCGACGGTGTCGAGCACGTGGGACATGTTCGTCTGCTTTCTTCGCCCATGCCACAGGTCATCGGCGGATTGTGGTGGTGATACGAATGCCGGCCCGTCGGACGGTCGTCATGTCCCCCTGTGGCAGGGGCGCACGCCGGACGCACTACGGCAGCCGCCTATTCTTCCACGGACTCCGCGGCTCGCCCAAATCGCCCGTCCTCGCCGAGCACCCAGCCGAGTGCGGCGAGCATCGAGCGGTCCTTCTTGTCCAGGGTCGCCGGGTCGCAGCGCTCGATCAGGTCGGGGCGGTTCTCCGAGGTACGGCGGAAGGCCTCGTCGCGGCGCCAGCGGGCGACCTTGCCGTGGTGGCCGCTGAGCAGCACCTCCGGCACGCCGCGGTCGCGCCAGACCGGGGGCTTGGTGAAGACCGGGCCCTCCAGCAGGTCGGCCATCGCGCCGGGGGCGAAGGAGTCGTCGCGGTGGGACTCGGCGTTGCCGAGTACGCCGGGCAGCAGGCGGGCGACCGCCTCGACCATGACCAGGACCGGGGCCTCGCCGCCGGCCAGTACGTAGTCGCCGATGGAGACCTCGCGGACGTCGAGCCGGTCGCCGTACTCCTCGATGACCCGCCGGTCGATGCCCTCGTAGCGGGCGGGGGTGAAGACCAGCCAGGGCTTCCCGGACAGCTCGACCGCGAGCTCCTGGGTGAAGGGGCGGCCGCTCGGGGTGGGGACCACCAGCACGGGCTCACCCTCGCCCGAATCCAGGACCGCGTCCAGGGCCTCGCCCCACGGCTCGGGCTTCATGACCATGCCGGGCCCGCCGCCGTAGGGGGTGTCGTCGACCGTGTTGTGCCGGTCGTGGGTCCACTCGCGCAGGTCGTGGAGGCGTACGTCCAACTGGCCGCGCGCCCGGGCCTTGCCGACCAGGGAGACGTTCAGCGGCTCCAGGTACTCGGGGAAGATCGTGACGACGTCGATGCGCATGGTCCTACTGCTCCGCCTCGGCCTCGTCCAGCAGGCCGGGCGGGGGGTCGATGACCGCCCGCTGCTGCTCGAGGTCGATCTCGGGGACGATCTCGGCGACGAAGGGCACCATCACCTCGCTGCCGTCCGGCCGTTCGACAACCAGCAGGTCGTGGAACGGCAGGTGGGAGATCTCCTTGATCCGGCCGACCTCGGTCCCGTCGGTGGTGACCACGTCGAGGTCGACCAGCTGGTGGTCGTAGAACTCCTCGGGGTCCTCCGGCGTCTCGTCCGGGTCGACGTCGGCGATGAGCAGGACGTTGCGCAGTGCCTCGGCACCGGTGCGGTCCTTGACACCCGCGAAGCGCAGCATCAGCCGGCCGCTGTGCACCCGGCCGGTCTCGACGGTGAGCGGGCCGGCCGAGGCCGGGTCCGTGACGAGCACGGCGCCCGGGGCGAGCCGCAGTTCCGGCTCGTCGGTGCGCACCTCCACCGAGACCTCGCCCTTGATGCCATGGGCGCGGCCGATGCGTCCCACTACCAGCTGCACTTGTTCGCGCTCCTGTGCTCACGTGTCGGATAAGACCACGGGCCGGGGGCGGCCCGATTGCCACCCCCGGCCCGTGCCGGTGCTGCGTACCTCAGCGGACGTTGTCCACGTCGACGAGGTCGACGCGTACACCCCGTCCGCCGATCGCGCCCACGACGGTGCGCAGGGCGCGGGCGGTGCGGCCGTTGCGGCCGATCACCTTGCCGAGGTCGTCGGGGTGCACCCGGACCTCGAGGACCTTCCCGCGGCGCAGGGTGCGCGCGGCGACCTGCACCTCGTCGGGATTGTCGACGATGCCCTTGACCAGGTGCTCGAGGGCCTCCTCGAGCACGATCAGGCCTCGGTCGACTCGGCCGCCTCGGCGGCCTCGTCCTTCTTGTCGGACTTCTTGGCCTTCTGGGTGATGGCCTCACCCTTGGGCTCGTCACCGGCGTCCTTGGCGGCGGCCTCGAAGAGGGCGCGCTTGTCGGCCTTGGGCTCGGCGACCAGGAGCGGGGCCGGAGCCGGCTCGCCCTTGAACTTCTGCCAGTCGCCGGTCTTCTTCAGGATGGCGAGCACGGGCTCGGTCGGCTGCGCGCCGACACCCAGCCAGTACGCGACGCGATCGGCGTTGACCTCGATGCGCGACGGGTTCTGGACCGGGTGGTACAGACCGATCTCCTCGATGGCCCGGCCGTCACGGCGGGTACGGGAGTCGGCGACGACGATGCGGTAGTGAGGCGAACGGATCTTGCCCAGACGCTTCAGCTTGATCTTGACTGCCACGGGAGTGGGTTCTCCTGGTGTTGACGTGGTTGGGCAGGCCGGACCGCCACGTGGGGTTGTGGAGCCGGTCGCCCGACGGACGCGTCAGCCGAAGGAGAGAGGGGTCCTGCACGGCTGCCGAGTGCTCAGCTGACCATTCTGCCATACGGCGGGCATGCCGCCGTACGCCGGCGACCCCGCCGGCGGTGTCCCCCGTGCCGTTCCGCCCCCGTGCCGCGGCGTGCGCTCACGCGACCGCCGCGGCCTCCGGAATCCGGAACGGTGTACCGCACGCCCCGCAGACGATCGGCGCCTGCGCGAGCACGGACGGCACGACCCGGACGTTGCGTCCGCAGTCGCAGACCGCCTTCACCCGTACGCCTCCGCCCGAGGACCCGTGCCGGGCGGCGGGCCCGCGGAAACTGCGGGCGGTGTCGGCGGCGGTCGCCGCGGTGTGCGCTCTGAGCGCGCGCTGCAGGCGGTCGATCGTCGCCCGGTAGCGCTTCTTGGTGTCCGGGCGCAGCTGGACCAGGGAGAAGCCGCTGCTGGGGTGCGGCTCCTCGGAGTGGTCGAGGCCGAGCTCGTCGGCGATGGCGAGGAATCGACGGTTGTGGTAGCGACCTGCCCGCGAGGTGTCCCGGACGCCGCGTGCGGCGGCGACTCCGTGGACGGCCTCGTGCAGCAGGCGCTCGAAGGAGAGCTCCGTGCCGCACGCGGACGAGGACTCTCCGATCAGGGACTCGGGGGCGGCCAGGTCGGGCAGTTCGGGATGGTGCCGTTGAATGTCGGCCCATGCGACTGCCAGCTCGGCGGCGAGGACTGGTGGTGTCGTGCTCACGTCGTGACAACGAGCCGGGGGCGCCCTGTGTTCCGATACCGGGCCATCCCAAATATTTTGCACGTACTAGTCAGTTCCGGATGATGCGTACGGCTGAGGGCGGGTGCGGAGGACAGTGGAGAAGTCACGCACCCGCCTCAAGCATGGACGTACCGCCGATTACGTACGTCGCTTTTCAGTCAGTTGACGGTCAGTATGCCCGCGCGACGATCGCGACGGTACCCGGCGCGTCGTCCGCTTCCGGAACCCGGCCGTCCTCGGTGAGGAGGCAGCGGACGGACACGCCCTGCTCCGCCAGCCTGGCCTCGCCCTCCGGGCCGAGGTCCGCCCACGGGATGCGGCCCCAGCCGGTGGCCGCGGCCTCGGCGGCCTCGGCGATCGTCCCCACGTCCACGGTGCGGGACTCGCGGCGCTCGCGGGACTGGCGCAGCAGCGTGGCCTGGTCCTCCTCCAGCACCTTGGGCAGCAGCGCGGCCAGCTCGTCGATCGCCACCGGCTCCTTGCCCCCGGGGACGCGGCGGGCGAGCATCGCCGTGCCGTTCTCCAGGTCGCGCGGCCCGACCTCGACGCGGACGGGGACGCCCTTGAGCTCCCAGTCCACGGCGCGCCGGCCGAACGGGGTGTCGGTGCGCACGTCGACCTGGACGCGGACGCCCGCGGCCTTGAGCCGGTCGCCGATCTCGCGGACCTTGGCGACGACCGCGTCGTCACCCTTGATCGCCAGGACGACGGCCTGCACCGGCGCCAGGCGCGGCGGCACGCGCAGTCCGTTGTCGTCGCCGTGGGACATGATCAGGCCGCCGACCATGCGGGTCGACACGCCCCAGGAGGTCTGCCAGACCAGCTCCTGCTGCCCCTCCTTCGACAGGTACGAGGTGTTGAAGGCCTTGGCGAAGTTGGTGCCCAGCTCGTGGCTGGTGCCCAGCTGCAGCGCCTTGCCGTCGCCCATCATGCCCTCGAGGGTGAGGGTGTTGACGGCGCCGGCGAAGCGCTCGCGGGCGGTCTTGCGGCCCAGGACCACGTCGATGCCGAGGACTTCGGTCATGAAGTCGCCGTACACGTCGCGGTGGATCATCGCGGCGTAGTCGCGGGCGTCCTCGTAGGTGGCGTGCGCCGTGTGGCCCTCCTGCCACAGGAACTCACTCGTACGGAGGAAGAGCCGCGAGCGCATCTCCCAACGGACCACGTTGGCCCACTGGTTGATGAGCAGGGGCAGGTCGCGGTAGCTCTGCACCCACTTGGAGAAGTACTCGTTGATGATCGTCTCGGAGGTGGGCCGGACGACGACCGGCTCCTCCAGCTCCTTGCCGCCGCCGTGGGTGACCACGGCCAGCTCCGGCGCGAAGCCCTCGACGTGCTCGGCCTCCCGGGTCAGGTAGGACTGCGGGATGAAGAGCGGGAAGTACGCGTTCTGGGCGCCCGCCTCCTTGATCCGCGCGTCCATCTCCTGCTGCATCCGCTCCCACAGCGAGTACCCGTACGGCCGGATGACCATGGTGCCGCGCACCGGGCCGTTGTCGGCCAGCTCGGCCTTGTTGATCAGGTCCTGGTACCAGCGCGGGAAGTCGTCCGCCTGGGGCGTGAGTACGGGAGCCTTTGCCATGCCGCAGATGGTACGGGGACAGCGGCACCGGACGTGAATCGGCCGGGTCGGGAATCGGCGCAATCCTCACGTTCAAACCTCTGGACTACGACCCGGAAGGGGAGTTGGCTGGCTCCGGGGGCATGCGCGGCGTGACAGAGAACATGCGCGGCGTAACCGGGGGGCGTACGAGGAAGGCTTTCGGCGAGACGGCGACGCGGCTGATTGGGGCGCTCGATGACACCTACGCTCGCACGGCACCCACGGACACACCGGACCGACGGCAGGGCGCGTGACTGGGCGGAGATCCAGGAGCGGATGCTCGTACCGCTCTACGAGGCGGTGCACGAGCGATTGGAGGTCGGCCCCCGCACCCGGCTGCTCGGCATCGGGTGCGGCTCGGGACTCGCGCTGCTGATGGCCTCGGCCCGGGGCGCGGTCGTCACGGGATGCGATCCGGACGAACGGCGTCTCGCGTTGGCCCGGCAGCGGCTGCTGCCCGAGCCGCAGTGGGGCACCCCGCCGGTACGGTCGCGCGGGCGCACCAGGCTCGTGCCGGGCGGCCCGGAGGAGGTCCCCCTGCCGGACGGAGCGCCGTTCACGATGGTCACCGCCCTCGACCCGGGGACGGCGCCGGCGGCGCTGGTCCCGGAGCTCAGGGCGGCGGCGGGCCTGGCCGAGCGGGGCAGCCCGGTCGTGCTGGCCGGCTGGGGGCCGCCCGAGCGCTGCGCCACCGGGCGGGTGCTGCGGGTCGCGGCACGGCTGGCCGAACCGCGCGACGCCACCGCCGCGGCCGCGGTGCGGCTCAGCGGCCGGGACGACCTGGAGGACCTGGCGCGGGGCGCGGGGCTGCGCCCGGACGGCTCGGGGCGGGTGTCCTGCCCGTTCGGCTACCCCGACATGGACAGCGCGGTGCGCGGCCTGGTGTCGACCGGGCTCTTCGACGCCGCCGTGGCGGCCACCGACGAGGACCAGGTGCGCAAGGAGCTGCGTGAGGTGCTGCACGTCTACCGGCGCGCCAACGGCACGGTCCGGATGGAGAACGTGTTCCGGTACCTGGTGGCCCGGGTGTAGCCGGGACGTTCCCGCGCGCACCTGGCCGCGACCGCGGCCGAGGCCACGCGACGGTTGCCCGGCGACTACTCGGCGACTACTCGGCGGCCTTCGCGAGCCGCGGTATGCCGGCCGCCTCGTAGGCCTCGTCCTCCTCCAGCGTCTCCGCCTCCAGAAGGCGTTCCGCGAGCGCGTCCAGTTGCTCGCGGTGCCGGCTCAGCAGCCGGCAGGCGGTCCCGTAGCACTCGTCGACGATCCGGCGCATCTCGGCGTCGATCACGTCGAGGGTGGCGGGGGCGGCGGACAGTCCGTAGGGCTGCTGGGAGTCGGCCGGGATCGCGGAGAGCGGGCCGACCTTCTCGCTCATGCCCCAGCGGCCGACCATGCCCCGGACGACGTTGGTGACCTGCTCCAGGTCGTTCTCGGCGCCGGTGGTGATCACCCCGAAGACGACGTGTTCGGCGGCCATGCCGCCGAGCGCGCCGATGATCCGGCCGCGCAGGTACTCCTCGGTGTAGGCGTAGCGGTCGGAGTCGGGGGTGGAGAGGGTGACGCCGAGGGCGCGGCCGCGCGGCACGATGGTGATCTTGCGTACGGGGTCGGCGCCCGGGTGCAGCATGCCGAGCAGGGCGTGCCCGGACTCGTGGTAGGCGGTGCGGCGGCGCTCCTCGGCGGGTATGACGAGCGGGCGCGCCGCGCCCAGCTGCACCTTCTCCAGGGCGTCGGAGAGCTCGCTCTGCCCGACGGCGCCCTTGCCGCGCTTGACTGCGAGCAGCGCGGCCTCGTTGGCGAGGTTGGCGAGCTCCGCGCCCGTCATCCCGGGCGTCGCACGGGCCACGGCGGTCAGGTCGATGCCGCCCTCCAGGGGGACCTGGCGCAGGTGGATGCGGAGGATGGCCTCACGGCCCGTACGGTCGGGCGGGCTGACGTGGACGACGCGGTCGAAGCGGCCGGGCCGGGTCAGGGCGGGGTCCAGGACGTCCGGCCGGTTGGTGGCGGCCGTGACGACGACGCCCTCGGAGCCTGAGAAGCCGTCCATCTCGGTGAGGATCTGGTTGAGGGTCTGCTCCCGCTCGTCGTGGCCGCCGATGCCGCCCGCGGCGCCCCGGGCGCGGCCGATGGTGTCGATCTCGTCGATGAAGATGATCGCCGGGGCGACCTTGCGGGCCTCGGCGAACAGCTCGCGCACCCGGCCGGCGCCGACGCCCACGATCATCTCGATGAACTCGGAGGCGGAGGCGGAGAAGAACGGCACATCGGCCTCGCCGGCCACGGCCCGGGCGAGCAGGGTCTTGCCGGTGCCGGGCGGCCCGGCGAGCAGCACGCCGCGCGGCATCCGCGCCCCGAGCGCCCGGTAGGCCTGCGGGCGCTTGAGGAAGTCGACGACCTCGTTGAGCTCGGCCTCCACCTCGTCGATGCCCGCCACGTCGGCGAAGGTCGTACGGCCGCCCAGCTCGGGGACGACCGGCCGCGGCGGGGCCCTGCGGCCGATGCCGCCCAGTCCGCCGAGCCCGCCCGCGAGCTTGCTCATCCGGCGGGAGACGTAGAGCCAGAGCAGCACCAGCAGCAGCACCGGGGCCAGCGACAGCAGCAGGTTGTAGAGCAGTCCGCGCTGCTGGACCACCGGTTCCGCGGTGACGGTGACCTCGTTCTTCGTCAGGGTCGCCCACAGGTCGTCGTCGGCGAAGACCGGCCGCTGGGTCTTGAACTGCATGTACGTGCCCTCGGCCGCCCCTGGCACGTCCTGCTTCTTCTTGAGCTGCCCCTCGATGGAGTCGCCCTTGGAGTAGATCTTCGAGATGTTGTCCGCGGTGAGCTGCCGGTCGAACTCCGTGTACGAGATCGTGGTCGGCCGGGGCCCGGTGAAGAACGAGAGCACCAGGTCGGTGATGAGGAAGACGACGAGCGCCGCCAGGATCATGCCGCCCCAGCCGCCCATGCGGCGCCTTCGCCGGGTGGGCGGCGAGGGTGGCGCGCCCTCCGTCCGCCATGGGTCGTCCGGATTCTGCCGGGGCGGTACGGGATTGCCCATATCCCGACCATAAGGACAGCACCGCTCCGGCGCCCCTCAGGCCCCGGGCCACTCCTCCGCTGTGATCGCGAAGCGCTCGTGGTCGCGCCAGGCGTCGTTCAGGTAGAGCATGCGCGGAGTGAAGCCCTCGTGACGGAAGCCGAGGCGCTTGGCCATGGCGACCGACCGTTCGTTCTCCGGCTGCACGTTGATCTCCAGCCGGTGCAGGCCCAGGCCCTGCGGTTCGGGGGCGAAGCAGCGGTCGACGACCAGCCGCAGGCCCTCGCTCATCCGCCCGGTGCCGACGAAGGGCACGTAGCTGTCGTAGCCCAGGCTGGCGTTGCGGAAGCGCCCCATGACGATGTTGGCCACGTTGCACTTGCCGACGATGCCGCCGCTCTCCTCGTCGAGGATCAGGAACGTCCGCAGCACGGGGCCCTGCCGCCGCAGCAGTTCGGGCAGCCCGTCCGGTTCCACCGGGTTCCACCGTCCGACGTGCTCGGCGGACCGCAGTACCGCCTGCCGGTAGGCGGGGGCGTCGGCCGGCTCCGGGGGGCGGATGTGTACGCGCATGGGTCCATGATGCACGCGCGGCGGCGGCGCTCCCTCTCCTGGGAGTGCCGCCGCCGTACGGGAACCGGGCCGGATCAGCCCATGAACTTCTTGAACTCGTCGGGCAGTTCGAAGTTCTGGCCGTCCTGGCCGGCCGGCAGGCCGAAGGCGCCGCCGGCCTGCTGCTCGCGACGCTCGGCGTCGGCCTTCGCCTGCTCGGCCCGCTTGAGCGGGTTGCCGCTCTGCCGCTTGCCCTTGGCCTTCTTCTGCTGCTTCTTCTGACGGGCGCCGCCACCCATGCCCGGCATGCCGGGCATCCCGGGGATGCCGCCCTGGGCCATCCGCGACATCATCTTGCGGGCCTCGAAGAACCGCTCCACCAGGCCCTTCACGGCGCTGACGTCCACACCGGAACCGCGGGCGATGCGGGCGCGGCGCGAGCCGTTGATGATCATGGGGTCCTGGCGCTCGCCCGGGGTCATCGACTTGATGATCGCGGCCGTGCGGTCCACGTCGCGCTCGTCGAGGTTGTTGATCTGGTCCTTGATCTGGCCCATGCCCGGGAGCATGCCGAGCAGCTTGGAGATCGAGCCCATCTTGCGGACCTGCTCCATCTGCTGGAGGAAGTCGTCGAGGGTGAACTCCTTGGGACCCTTGGCCAGCTTCTCGGCCATCTTCTGGGCCTCGGCCTGGCTGAAAGTCTGCTCGGCCTTCTCGATCAGGCTGAGGACGTCACCCATGCCCAGGATGCGCGAGGCCATCCGGTCGGGGTGGAAGGCGTCGAAGTCGTCCAGCTTCTCGCCGTTGGAGGCGAACATGATCTGGCGGCCGGTGACGTGCGCGATGGACAGCGCCGCGCCACCGCGGGCGTCGCCGTCGAGCTTGGAGAGCACCACGCCGTCGAAGCCGACGCCGTCGCGGAAGGCCTCGGCGGTGTTGACCGCGTCCTGGCCGATCATGGCGTCGACGACGAAGAGGATCTCGTCGGGCTGCACGGCGTCGCGGATGTCCGCGGCCTGCTGCATCATCTCGGCGTCGATGCCGAGGCGGCCGGCGGTGTCGACGATGACGACGTCGTACTGCTTGGTGCGGGCGTGCTCGAGGGAGTCCTTGGCGACCTGGACCGGGTCGCCCACGCCGTTGCCGGGCTCCGGCGCGAAGGCCGCGACGCCCGCCCGCTCGGCGACGACCTGGAGCTGGTTGACGGCGTTGGGACGCTGGAGGTCGGCCGCGACCAGCAGCGGGGCGTGGCCCTGGCCCTTCAGCCAGAGGCCGAGCTTGCCGGCCAGGGTCGTCTTGCCGGCACCCTGCAGACCGGCGAGCATGATGACGGTCGGCGGCTGCTTGGCGAAGCGCAGGCGGCGGGTCTCACCGCCGAGGATGCCGACGAGCTCGTCGTTGACGATCTTGATGACCTGCTGCGCGGGGTTGAGCGCCTGGGACACCTCGGCCCCGGTCGCCCGGTCCTTGACCTGCTTGATGAAGGCACGGACCACCGGCAGCGCGACGTCCGCCTCCAGCAGCGCGATGCGGATCTCGCGCGCCGTGGCGTCGATGTCCGCCTCGGAGAGGCGGCCCTTGCCCCGGAGGTTCTTGAACGTCGCTGCGAGGCGGTCGGAAAGGGTGTCGAACACGTCGGTCGCGGATCCTCAGGTCGGGGGCGGGTGAACAGGTCGTCCTCAAGGGTATCCGCCCGGCCCGCGAATGGTCTCCACCGCGTCAGCGCAGGGCCCGCTCCACCTCGTCGGCGACCTCGGCCGCGCGTACGTCGGGGAGCGGATCGCCGGCCGTGCCGGTGACGTAGAACGCGTCCACCGCGTTGGCGCCGAGCGTACTGATCCGGGCCGACCGGACGTTCACGCCGGTGGACTCCAGGGCCCGGCCGATGCGGTGCAGCAGCCCCGGGGCGTCGTGGGCGCGGACCTCGATGACGGTGGCCGCGCTCGAACTGCCGGGGGCGACGGTGACCCGGGGCGGCGGGGGCGTGACCCCGCGACGGCGCGGATGCGCGGACTCGCGCTCCGCCAGCCGCGCCTCGATGTCGAGGGAGCCCGCGAAGGCCCGGGCGAAGTCGTTGCGCAGCCGCGCCGCCTCGGGCAGCGAGCCGTACTCGGCGGCCACCCGCCAGCGCAGGAGGGTCACCGGGCCGTCGCCGATGGGGTCGACCGCGCGCAGGTCGGCGGCGCGGACGGTGAGCCGGTGCAGGGCGAGCACCCCGGCCGCCGCGGCGAGCAGCCCGGGGCGGTCGGGGACGGCGAGCAGCAGTTCCACGCCGACGGGCTCGGGTTCGCCTTCCGCGGTCCGCGGGGCGGTCCCCTCGGGGTCGGGCTCGGCGTGGGCGTGCAGCGCGATGACCGGGCCGCCGGTGCGGGCCGCCTCGACGGCCAGGCGCTCCTCCTCCGCGGAGGGCTCGCGGTCGGCGGGCTCGGGCACCGCCCCGCTCGCCAGGACGGCGGAGACCCGTTTGACCAGGTCGCCGACGAGCGAGGAACGCCAGGCGCTCCAGGCCGCCGGGCCGGTGGCGAGGGCGTCCGCCTCGGTCAGCGCGTGCAGCAGCTCCAGGGTCTCGGAGTCGCGGACGGCGTCGGCGACCCCCTGCACGGTGGCGGGGTCGTCCAGGTCACGCCGGGTCGCGGTGTCGATCAGCAGCAGGTGGTGGCGGACGAGCAGGGCCAGCGTCTCCACGTCGGCGCGGCCGAAGCCGAAGCGGGCCGCGACGTCGCGGGCGATGACCTCGCCGGCCTCGGAGTGGTCGCCGGGCCAGCCCTTGCCGATGTCGTGCAGCAGGGCGGCGATGAGCAGCAGGTCGGGACGGCCGACCCGGCGGGTCAGGCGCGAGGCGCGCACCGCGCACTCGATGAGGTGCCGGTCGACTGTCCAGATGTGCACGGCGTTGCGCTGCGGGCGGCAGCGGACCCGCTCCCAGTCGGGGAGCAGCCGGGTGATCATGCCCTCCGCTTCCAGGGCCTCCCACACCTGCACGGTGGACTCCCCCGCGCCCAGCAGCGTGACGAGCTGTTCACGGGCCTCGGCGGGCCACGGCACGGGCAGCGGCCTGGTCGCCTGGGCCACGCTCAGCCGGCGGACCGCGTGCAGCGACAGCGGTACGCCGTGCTCGGCGGCGGCCGCCGCGGCGCGCAGCGGCAGCACGGGGTCGCGCTCGGGCCTGGCGGTGAGCGCGAGGACGGCCTCGCCCTCGTGCTCCACGACGCCCTCGGCGAGCGGGGTGCGCTCGGGTGCGTTCGCCTGCTCGGGACGGGAGCGGCCGAGCAGCCCGCGCCTGCGGGGCCGCATCTGGCGGGAGCGCAGGACCCGGCCGACCTCGCGCCAGGTGACGTCGAAGGCGTAGCCGACGGTCCGGGCGGCCTCGTACACCTGGCGCAGCAGCGCGTCGGCGTCCAGCAGGCCGAGCGCGCCGGCCACCTGGTCCTGCTCCTGCAGGGCCAGCCGGTCGGTGGCGCGGCCGGTCACCAGGTGGAGGGCGTCCCGGGCGTCGAGCAGCCGGGTGCGGGCGTCCTCCAGTCCCTCGCGGGGCGCGTCGGCCAGCCAGGAGGCGGCGACGGCACGCAGGGCGGTGGCGTCGCGCAGGCCGCCGCGGGCCTCCTTGAGGTCGGGCTCCAGCAGGTACGAGAGCTCGCCGTGGCGCTCGGCCCGCTCCATGCACAGCTCGTGGAGTGCGGGGAGCCGCTTGGGGGCCTGGTTGCGCCAGTCGGCGAGGACGGCGGTGCGCAGGGAGGCGGTGAGGGCGGTGTCGCCCGCGACGTGGCGGGCGTCGAGGAGGCCGAGCTGGACCTTGAGGTCCTCGGCGGCGGTCCTGCGGGCCTCGGCGGGGGTGCGGACGGAGTGGTCGAGGGCGACCCCCAGGTCCCAGACCGGGTACCAGATCCCGTCGGCGAGGCCGGCGAGGTCCCCGGGTCCGGCGGAGCCGTCGTGGAGGAGCAGCAGGTCGAGGTCGCTGCGCGGGGAGAGCTCGCCCCTGCCGTAGCCGCCGACGGCGACCAGCGACCAGCCACGGGCCCCGGTCCGGTCGGCGGCGCCGCGGGCGAGGTCGGCGAGCCAGCCGTCGGTGAGGGCGGCCAGCGCCTTGCGCCGCGGCGGCCCGGACGGGCCCTCGCCGGTCAGGAGGGCCAGCCGGGCCGCCGCGTAGCCTGCAGGGGCGTGTCCGTCGTGGGCTTTCGCGTCGACGTTCTCCGTCACTGTGTCTCCCGTCGCAGGCCGTGCGGTGGAACTGCTCGGATCCGGTGGTGCGAAGGGGCGCGGCCGGGTTCCCGGCCGCGCCCCCGCGTCCTCAGAGTGCGTCCGGACCGCGCTCCCCGGTCCGGACCCGTACGGCGGTCTCGACCGGGATGCTCCAGACCTTGCCGTCACCGATCTTGCCGGTGCGGGCCGCCTTGACGATGACGTCGACCAGCTGGTCGGCGTCGCCGTCCTCGACGAGCACCTCGATGCGGATCTTGGGCACCAGGTCCACGGTGTACTCGGCACCGCGGTAGACCTCGGTGTGGCCCCGCTGGCGGCCGTAGCCGCTGGCCTCGGTGACCGTCAGGCCCTGGACGCCGAAGGCCTGCAGGGCCTCCTTGATCTCGTCCAGCCGGTGCGGTTTCACGACCGCGGTGATGAGCTTCACGCGTCCACCTTCTTCGACGGGGCGTCGGTCACCTGGGTGCCGGTGCCACTGCTGCTGTCCAGGGAGGAGAGGGCGGAGCGGACCGCGCCGGCCACACCCGCGAAGTCGTAGCCGGTCTCCGCGTGCTCGGCCTGGTCGATGCCCGCGACCTCGGTGTCCTCGCTGACGGTGAATCCGATCACCAGGTCGATGAGCTTGGCAAGGATCGCCGAGGCGACCAGCGAGTACGCGAGGACCACGCCGACGCCGAGGAACTGCTTCCACAGCTGGTCGAAGCCGCCGCCGTAGAAGACGCCCTTGGCGGTCTGGCCGACCCCGCCGGTGGCGAAGAAGCCGATGAGCAGGGAGCCGACGATGCCGCCGACCATGTGGACGCCGACCACGTCGAGGGAGTCGTCGTAGCCGAACTTGAACTTCAGGCCGACCGCGGCGGCGCAGGCCACACCGGCGATGACACCGACCGCGATGGCGCCGAGCGGGCTGACCGAGCCGCAGGCCGGGGTGATGGCGACGAGGCCGGCGACCGCGCCGGAGGCGGCGCCGAGGGTGGTGAAGGAGCCGTGCTTGATCTTCTCGTAGGCGAGCCAGCCGAGCATCGCGGCGGCGGTGGCGACCTGGGTGTTGGTGAAGGCCACGGCCGCGACGCCGTCGGAGGCGAGCCAGGATCCGGCGTTGAAGCCGAACCAGCCGAACCACAGCAGACCGGCGCCGAGCATGACCAGCGGCAGGTTGTGCGGCCGGAACGGGTCCTTCTTGAAGCCCACCCGCTTGCGGATGACGAGGATCACCCCGAGCGCCGCGGCACCGGCGTTGATGTGCACCGCCGTACCACCGGCGAAGTCGATCACGCCGCGGGTGAAGAGGAAGCCGTCGGAAGCCCAGACCATGTGGGCGACCGGGAAGTACACGACCGTCGCCCACAGGGCCACGAAGAGCGACCAGGCGGTGAACTTCACCCGGTCCGCCAGGGCGCCGCTGATCAGGGCCGGCGTGATGATCGCGAACATCAGCTGGAACACGGCGAAGACGTAGACCGGGATGGTGTAGCCGTCCCACAGCTGGGAGATCCCGATGTTGCGCATGCCGGCCCACTCGAAGCCGCCGAAGAAGGCGTTCCCGGAGTCGAATGCGACGCTGAAGCCGTAGAGCGTCCACAGCACGGTGACGATGGCGATGGCGATGAAGCTCATCATCAGCATGTTCAGCACGCTCTTGACCCGCACCATGCCGCCGTAGAAGAAGGCGAGGCCGGGGGTCATCACGAGCACCAGCGCTGCGCTCAGCAGCATGAACGCCGTGCTACCGCTGTCGAACGTGGGCGTATCTGCGGCAAGCGTCAAAAAGCCTGCTGCCATCGGCGTCTCCTCGTCATCCGAACGGCCCGTGCGGGAAGCGGGCTCGGTGGGCCGGTTTTCGCCATGAGGTTGTCCCAGCCGGGTTTCCGTCGACGCCATCGGGTGTTTCGTCACCGTGACGAAGAAGTCGTCCGTGTTACGACGCGATGAACCGCCGCCCCTGCGGGCGCCGCCATGACGACGCCGTCACGACTCCGTGACCCCTCGGGCGGGCCGACGAGCTGTATACGTGCCGCGCGGGCCGGGGTGTACAAACCTCGCCACGCCGTCGAAGGGGCGCGCCGGGACGCCTCCTCGGCGGACGACGCGTCGGTGGACGAGGACCGGCCGCGGCGAGCCACCCGGTTGACCTGGCATGGGGGAGCCGAGTCGGGCTGTCGGGATGGCCGGCCGCGGCCGGGGTGCGGGGCGGACCGCCGGTCAGGCGGTCTCGGCGACCTCGGGGAGGTCGGCGGCCAGGCGCTCGCTGAGCTGGGCGACCTCGGCGACCTTGCCGAAGTCGCGCAGGGCGCTGTCGGCGGTCTTGCGGATGCGGGTGTTCACCCGCTCGGAACGTACGTGCTTGGCGACGTCGATGGCCTGGACGGTGAGGTCGGCGGCCTCCTCCGGGCTGCGCTGCAGCAGGTGCACGGTGGCCATGCCGATCAGGTTGAGGGCGTATGCGCGCTGGTGGACGCTGTCCTTGGCGAACAGGTCGACGGCCCGCTGCATCACCGGGTGGGCCAGCGAGGCGTACGTGGGGCTGCGGCCGGCCACGTACGCCAGGTCACGGTAGGAGTGGGCGTTCTCGGCGTTGAGCTCGGCCTCGTTGAAGAAGCTGATCCAGTCCGGGTCCTCGGCGGGCCGGGAGTCGGTGTAGGAGTCCTCGGCCATCCGCACGGCACGGTGGCACTTGCTGACCTGGCCCATGTTGGCGTAGGCGCGGGCCTCCATCGCGTACAGCATCGCCTGGGTGGTGGCGCTCGCGCTGTCCCTGCTGCCGTACTGCGCCAGGTGGATGAGTTCCAGTGCGTCGTCGGGCCGGTCCAGGTGGATCATCTGACGGCTCATGCTGGACAGGACGAAGGCGCCCAGCGGGCGGTCGTCGGCCTCCTTGGCCGCGTGCAGGGCCAGGACCAGGTACTTCTGCGCCGTGGGGTGCAGGCCGACGTCGTACGACATCCAGCCGGCGAGCGCCGCGAGCTCGGCGGTGACGCGGTAGAGCCGCTTGGCGACGGACTGCGGATGCGGCTCCTGGAGCAGGTCGGTGACCTCGTGCAGCTGGCCGACCACGGCCTTGCGGCGCAGGCCGCCGCCGCATTGGTTGTCCCACTGCCGGAACATCACCGTGGTGGCCTCCAGCAGCTCCAGCTCGGGCTCGGAGAGCCGGACCCTGGCGCCGGAGTCGCGCGGCGGGGGGACGTCGGCACCGGACGCGGGGGTGGGCACCAGCCAGCGCTGCATCGGCTCGACGAGTGCGGGGCCGGCGGCCAGCGCCAGGGAGGTCCCGAGGAAGCCGCGGCGGCCGAGCATCAGGTCGCTGCGGGAGAACTCGTTGATCAGCTGGACCGTCTGCGGCCCGGCCCACGGCAGGTCCACTCCCGTGGAGGCCGGCGGCTGGTGGGCGGGGCGCAGCCCCAGGTCCTCCACCGGGACGACGGTGCCGAAGCGTTCGGAGAACAGCTCGGACAGGATGCGCGGGATGGGTTCGCGCGGCTGCTCGCCGTCCAGCCAGCGGCGCACCCGTGAGGTGTCCGTGCTGACGTGCAGTGCACCCATCTGGCGTGCTCTGCGGTTCACCTGACGGGCGAGTTCGCCCTTGGACCAGCCGCTGCGCACAAACCAAGAGGTCAACTGCGCGTTGGGCTGCTTGTCCTGTGTGCCGCCCACCGTGACGCCCCCATTCCGTCGCCCAACACCTCCGGGGATGAGGGCCGTTGCCTGCCTGGCCCCCAGTGCCTCAGTGTCCTACGAGTCTTGCCTCCGGCATACCCGCCGGCCCGCACACTTCCGGGGCTTGCAAACCGAAAGTAATCCTACGATCACCCATCCGGCGATGCCTCCAGCGAAAACGCCACCATTCGCCACCCCTTCGAATGAACTACATGTGCGCGTGGAGCGATTCACTTGACACATGCCGATCAGGCACGGGCGTAACCATCGGCAACTACGACCCGTTGGGGGTGTCATGGGCTTCACGATCGGCAGCATGCGGGAGATGCGACACATCCGCTCCGGCGCGCGCCGCCGGACGCACGCCTCGGCGTGCACCACCGTGGCGGAGTACACCGGGTTGTGCGGATGGGCGGTGGCGCCGGGTGCGCGCGCCACGCGCGGGGGCGGCCAGTGCTCCTGCGGTGACCCGGGGTGCGAGGCACCGGGCGCCCACGTACTGGAGTTCGCCGGCGAGGTGCCGGCCGGGGCGACCCTCGAGGAGGCCGTGGCCGCCTGGGAGCGCGTGCCGGGCGCGGCGCTCATGCTTCCCGTGGGGCGCACCTTCGACGTGATCGACGTGGCGGAACGATCCGGCGTGCGCGCTCTGGTGCGCCTGGAGCGGATGGGACTGCGGCTCGGCCCGGTCGTCGCCACCCCGGACGGCCGGGCGCAGTTCTTCGTCGCGCCGGGGGCCGCCGCCGAGCTCCCGCACCTGCTGTACCGCATGGGCTGGGACGACGCCGACCTCGACCTGCGCTGCCTCGGGCCGGGCGACCACGTGACCGCCCCGCCCTCCGACCTCGGCGGCCTCGGCCCGGTCCGCTGGCTGCGACCGCCGGCGCTGGACGCCGCCCGCCAGCCCCCGGAGGCCCGGCTGCTGCTCGGCACGCTGGCGTACGTCTGCCACCGGGACCGCGCCTGCGCGTGAGCCATGAGAAAGGGGCGCACTCCCGGGAGTGCGCCCCTTTGTCCGCAGGCTGACCGCTGCCGCCGGCTACGAGCCGATCAGCGCGTCCACGAAGGCCTCGGGCTCGAACGGCGCGAGGTCGTCCGCTCCCTCGCCCAGGCCGATCAGCTTGACCGGGACGCCCAGCTCGCGCTGGACCGCGACGACGATGCCGCCCTTGGCGGTGCCGTCGAGCTTGGTGAGCACGATGCCGGTGATGTCGACGACCTCGGCGAAGACCCGGGCCTGCACCAGGCCGTTCTGGCCGGTCGTGGCGTCCAGGACCAGCAGGACCTCGTTCACCGGGCCGTGCTTCTCCACGACGCGCTTGACCTTGCCGAGCTCGTCCATCAGGCCGGTCTTGGTGTGCAGCCGGCCCGCGGTGTCGATGAGGACGACGTCCGCGCCCTCGGCGATGCCCTCCTTGACCGCGTCGAAGGCGACCGACGCCGGGTCGCCGGCCTCGGGCCCGCGCACGGTGCGGGCGCCGACCCGCTCGCCCCAGGTCTGCAGCTGGTCCGCGGCCGCCGCACGGAAGGTGTCGGCGGCGCCCAGCACGACGCTGCGGCCGTCGGCCACCAGGACACGGGCGAGCTTGCCGGTGGTGGTGGTCTTGCCGGTGCCGTTGACGCCGACGACCATCAGCACGGCCGGCTGGTCGGCCCCGTCCGCGTTCGGCAGGCCGTCCGTGTGGAGCGTGCGGTCCAGGTCCGTGCCGATGAGGGTCAGCAGCTCCTCGTGCAGCAGCTGCCGCAGGTCGGCGGGGGTGCGGGTGCCGAGCACCTTCACCCGCGTGCGCAGCCGCTCCACCAGCTCCTGGGTGGGCGCGACACCGACGTCCGCGGTGAGCAGGGTGTCCTCGATCTCCTCCCAGGTGTCCTCGTCGAGGTGCTCGCGCGAGAGCAGCGTGAGCAGCCCCTTGCCGAGCGCGTTCTGCGAACGGGAGAGCCGGGAGCGCAGCCGCACCAGGCGGCCGGCGGTGGGCTCGGGCCGCTCGATCTCGGGGGCGGCCGGACGCTCCTCGACGAGGACGCCGCCTGCGGAGGCGTCCTCGGACTCGGGGAGCTCGACCTCTTCGATGGTCCGGCGGGGCTCGTCCCGCGGGGCCTCGGCCTCGTCGCCGATGTGCGGTTCGGCGGGAGGCGCGGTGATCGTCGGCTGCTCGGTGGGCGGCGCGGGGGGCAGCTGCTTCCTGCGGCGGCTGCCCACCACCAGCCCGCCGGCCGCCAGGATCACGACCAGGGCGATGACTACGGCAAGAATGACGGTTTCCATAACCCGTCCAGTATCGGTCACGCGGCCCGCCCTACCGGGAGCCACCCGGCGGGCGTCCGCGACTCTGTTCATCTGACGGTTCGTCAGCTAACGTCGGCGCATGCCCGCCACTGTCGTACGTTTCAACCTCGTCGACCCCGCGGCCTCGCCCGGGGTGCTGAGCCACCGCTACCGGGCCGCCCTGGAGATGGCCGGGTACGCCGACGAGCACGGCGTCGCCACCCTCCAGACCGAGGAACACCACGGCTCCCCCGACGGCTGGCTGCCCTCGCCCCTCACCTTCGCGGGGGCCGCCCTCGGCGCGACCCGCCGGATCGCGGTCACCGTCTCCGCGCTGATCGGGCCGCTGTACGACCCGCTGCGGCTGGCGGAGGACCTCGCGGTGCTGGACCACGTCGGCGGCGGACGGCTGGTCACCGTCGCCGGCATCGGCTACCGCCCCGAGGAGTACGCGGCCCTCGGGGTCGACTGGCACCGGCGCGGCGCCCTCCAGGACGAACTGCTGGACACGCTCCTGAAGGCGTGGACCGGTGAGCCCTTCGCCTTCCGCGGCCGGACCGTGCGGGTCACGCCCCGCCCGCACAGCTCCCCGCACCCGCTGCTGATCGTCGGCGGCAGCTCGCGCGCCGCGGCGCGCCGGGCGGCGCGGTTCGGCCTGCCCTTCTTCCCCAGCGCCCACCTGCCGGAGCTGGAGGCGTACTACCGGGAGCAGCTCGCCGAGCACGGCACGGAGGGCTGGTGCCTGATGCCCCCGCCGCAGGTGCCGCTGCTCCACCTGTCCGAGGATCCCGACCGCACCTGGGCCGAGTACGGGCGGCACCTGTTCCACGAGGCCGCCACCTACGCCTCCTGGCAGTCCGCCGGCATCCGCTCGGCGGTGCGTTCCACGGCGGCTTCCCCGGAGGAACTGCGCCGCGAGGGCGTGTACCGCGTGATCACGCCCGACGAGTGCGTCGCCTTCGCGGAGGCGAGCACCGACCCGGCCGCCGCGCTCGTGCTGCACCCGCTGTGCGGGGGGATGCCGGTCGAGGAGGGCTGGCGGAGCCTGCGGCTGTTCGCGGAGCAGGTGCTGCCCCGGCTCAAGGACTGACCGGGCGGTCGCGAGCGGCCGGGCCGGCCGCGCCGCCCCGGGGCCCGTGCGGGCACCACGGGGGCGGCGCGGCCGAAGCCGGCGGGCCCTCAGCCCATCTCCTCCAGGGTCTTGCCCTTCGTCTCCGGGACGAACTTCACGACGAAGGGGATGGAGAGCACCGCGAAGGCCGTGTAGATGACATAGGTCAGCGACAGGTTCCAGTCCGACAGGCTGGGGAAGCTGGCCGTGATCACCCAGTTGGCGATCCACTGCGCGGAGGCGGCGACGCCGAGCGCCGCGGCGCGGATCCGGTTCGGGAACATCTCGCCGAGGAGGACCCAGACCACCACGCCCCACGACAGGGCGAAGAAGAGCACAAAGGCGTGCGCGCCGACGAGCGCCACGGCGCCTTCGGTGCCGGGGAGGCTGATGTGGTCGCCGGTGCCGGTCTTGTGGGAGAAGGCCCAGGCGACCAGGCCCAGGGAGACCGCCATGCCGACGGAGCCGATGAGGGCGAGCGGCTTGCGGCCGATGCGGTCGACGAACAACATCGCGATCACGGTGCCGACGATGTTGATGATCGACGTGGTGAAGGAGTAGAAGAACGAGCTGCTCGGGTCGACGCCCACGGACTGCCAGAGGGTGGCCGAGTAGTAGAAGATCACGTTGATGCCGACGAGCTGCTGGAACACCGACAGCCCGATGCCGATCCACACGACCGGGGCGAAGCCGAGGCGCCCGCCGAGCAGGTCCTTGAAGCCGGAGCGGTGCTCACTGCGCATGTGCTCGCGGATCTCGGCGACCCGCGCGCCCGTGTCGGCGTCCTCGCCCTCGACGTCGCGCAGCACCTTCTCGGCATCGGCGATCCGCCCTGCGGAGATCAGGAAGCGGGGCGATTCGGGGATGGCGAAGGACAGCAGCCCGTACAGGGCGGCGGGCACGACCATCACGCCGAGCATGACCTGCCACGCCTCCAGGCCCAGCAGCTCACCGCGCTGGTCGCCGTCGGCGGCCTGGAGCAGGCCCCAGTTGACGAGCTGGGAGACGGCGATGCCGATCACGATCGCGGCCTGCTGGAAGGAGCCGAGCCGGCCGCGGTACGCGGCGGGAGCGACCTCGGCGATGTAGGCGGGGCCGATCACCGACGCCATGCCGATGGCGAAGCCGCCGATGACGCGCCACAGCGCCAGGTCCCAGAGCCCGAAGGGAAGGGCGGAGCCGACGGCGCTGACCGTGAAGAGCGCGGCGGCGATCCGCATGACGCGGATGCGCCCGATGCGGTCGGCGACGCGGCCCGCGGTGGCGGCGCCGATCGCGCAGCCGATCAGTGCGATGGCGACGACCTGGGCGAGCGCGGCGGGGCCGATGTCGTACCTTCCGCGGATGCCCTCGACGGCGCCGTTGATGACGGAGCTGTCGTAGCCGAAGAGGAAACCGCCCATGGCGGCGGCCGCGGTGATGAAGACGACGTGCCCGAGGTGGTCGGCGGGGCCGCCGGAGCGGGCCGCCGTTCGGGACTTCCGTGCGGTGGTGGTCACTGGTGAATCTCCCGGACTCTGCGTTGAGCCCTCAGGTGGGGGCAGGAGCAACGAGTGCCGGGACTCCCCAAGTCGCCATCACTCGAACACTAAAACAACATCGCAGACCTTATTCCTACAATCCTCAAAGTAAAACCCGCCCATCTCGACACAAAGAAGCAGAGGATCCTCCCGAGATCCCCTTCATTCGTTCACAACTTGAAGTCGATCAGTCCTTGAGGCGCTGGCTGATGACCTTCGACACACCGTCGCCCTGCATGGAGACGCCGTACAGCGCGTCGGCGACCTCCATGGTCCGCTTCTGGTGGGTGATGACGATCAGCTGGGAGCTCTCCTGCAGCTCCCGCATGATCCGGATGAGCCGCTGCAGGTTCGTGTCGTCCAGCGCCGCCTCGACCTCGTCCATCACGTAGAACGGGCTCGGCCGGGCCTTGAAGATCGACACCAGCAGCGCCACGGCGGTCAGCGAGCGCTCGCCGCCGGACAGCAGCGACAGCCGCTTCACCTTCTTGCCCGGCGGACGGGCCTCGACCTCCACACCGGTGGTGAGCATGTTCTCGGGGTCGGTGAGGATCAGCCGGCCCTCGCCGCCGGGGAAGAGCCGGGAGAAGACGCCCTCGAACTCCCGGGCCGTGTCGTGGTACGCGGAGGTGAAGACCTGCTCGACCCGCTCGTCGACCTCCTTGACCACCTGGAGCAGGTCGGCCCGGGTCTTCCTCAGGTCCTCCAGTTGCTCCGAGAGGAACTTGTGCCGCTCCTCCAGCGCCGCGAACTCCTCCAGCGCCAGCGGGTTGACCTTGCCCAGCTGCTGGTACGCCTTCTCCGCCGCCTTGAGCCGCTTCTCCTGCTCGCCCCGGTGGTACGGGCGCGGCTTGTTCCGCGGGTGCTCCGGGTCCTCCGGCAGCACCTCGCCCTCGGCGGGCGCGGACGGCGGCACGAGCACGTCCGGTCCGTACTCCGCGACCAGTCCCCCGGGCTCCACGCCGTACTCCTCCAGCGCCTTGCCCTCCAACTGCTCGATCCGCAGACGCTTCTCGGCGCCCAGCACCTCGCCCTTGTGGACGGAGTCGGTCAGCCGGTCCAGTTCGGACTTCATCTCCCGGCCTCGGCGCCGCGCGGTGTCCAGCTCCGCCTCGCGCTCGGCCTTGGCCCGCTCGGCCGCGCCCCGCTCCTCGTCCGCGCGCCCCAGCGAGACCTGGACGTAGGCCAGCAGGCCCTGCGCACCCCTCAGGACCGCGGAGGCGACCTGCGCCTCGTACTCCAGGCGCGCCTTGCGGCGGGCGGCCCGGGCCCTGGCCTCGCGCTCGGCACGGGCGGCCCGGTCCAGCCCTTCGGCGCGGCCGGCCAGGCCCTTGACCCGCTCCTCGTGGGTACGGACCTGGAGCCGTGCCTCCATCTCGGTCTGGCGGGCATTGGCGCCGTCGGCGGCCAGCCGGTCCCGTACGGAGGTGTCCGGCTCCTCTTCGGCGGGGGCGGCCTCCGCCTCGCTCAGCCGGAAGGAGAGCTCCTCGAACTCCTCTACGGCGGCCGCCAGCGACTCCTCGGCGCGGCCCACGGCGGCGGCAGAACGTTCCGCCTCCCCGGCCGCGGCACGTGCCTGGCCACCCAGCCGGCCCAGCTGCTGGGCCACGGCCGACTTCTCCTTCTCCGCGGCCCGGCGACGCTGCGTCAGCTCGTCGACCACCCGTGCGGCGGCCGACCGGCGTTCCTTGGCCGCGGCCTGCTCCTCCGCGAGCGCCTCGCAGCGCCCGGCCAGGGCCTCCAGCTCCGCGGCGGCCTCGTCGACCGCGGCCTGGACCTCCAGCAGGCTGGGGGCGCCGGCCGAGCCGCCGTGGGCGAAGTGGGCGCCGAGGACGTCGCCTTCCGCGGTCACCGCGGTCAGCCGCGGGTGGGCGGCGACCAGTGACTCGGCGTCGGCGAGGGTGTCCACGACGACGTGGTCCCGCAGCAGACGGCGCACGGCCGGGAGCAGTTCGTCGGGGCCCGCGACGAGTGCGGCCGCCGCCCGCGCGCCCGGGGGCACCTCGGCGGCCTCCGGCAGGGCGGTGCCACCGGCGACGAGCAGCGCGGCGCGGCCCGCGTCGTCCTTGCGCAGCAGCCGCAGCGCCTCGGCGGCGGCGGACGGGCCGGAGACGGCCACGGCGTCTGCGGCGGCGCCCAGCGCGGCGGCGACCGGCACCTCGTGGCCCGGGGCGACGGTGAGGAGTTCGGCGGCGGGGCCGAGCAACCCGGCCAGGCGGTCGCCCGCGGCGAGCAGGGCACCGGTGCCGTCCTTGCGGCGCAGGCCGAGCGCGAGGGCGTCGTGGCGCGCGGCGAGGGCAGCCCTTCGGCGTTCGGCGGCGGTGGCGGCCTCGCGGGCGGCGGAGTGGGCCTCGTCGGCGCGGGCCTGCTCGTCCTTGGCCGCCTCCAGGCGTTCGTCGAGCTCGGAGTCGTCGGCGTCCAGGTCCTCGACCCGGGCGCGGAGTTCCTCGTACTCCTCCTGGGCGGACTCGGCGCGCTCGCGCGCCTCGTCGCGGGCGGCGGTCAGCCGGCCGATCTCGGCCTCGGCCGATCCGGCCTTGGAGCGGGCGGCGTTGACCTGACCCTGCAGCCGGGCCAGGCCCTCGCGGCGGTCGGCGATGGCCCGGGCGGCGGCCTTGAGGGCCTTTTCCTCCTCTGCGAGGCGGCGTTCCAGCTCCGCGCGGTGGTCGACCGTGTCGTCCAGCGCGCGCTGCGCGGCCTCCAGGGCGTCGGTGAGCTCCGCCTCCTGCTCGCGGATACGGGCCGCCTCGCGCTCCATGTCCTCCGGGTCGCGGCCGCGCCGCTCCTCGGCGGGCTGCGCGGTGGCATGGCGTACCCGCTGCTCGGCCAGGCCGATCGTGCCGCGGACCCGCTCGGCCAGCTGCGACAGTCCGTACCAGGTGGCCCGGGCGTCGGCGAGCCGCGGGGCGAGCGCCCTGACCTGCTCCTCCAGCCGCGCCTCTTGCTGCACGGCGGCCGCCAGGTCCGTCTCGACGGCGTCGCGGCGCTCCTTGAGGGCGGCCTCGTCGGCGACCTCGGCGTTCAGCGCCTCCCGCAGGGTGACCAGGTCGTCGGCGAGCAGCCGCAGCCGGGAGTCGCGCAGGTCGGCCTGGATGACCACCGCCCGGCGGGCCACCTGTGCCTGCCGTCCCAGCGGCTTGAGCTGACGGCGCAGCTCACCGGTGAGGTCCTGGACGCGGGCCAGGTTCGCCTGCATGGCGTCCAGCTTGCGCAGCGCCTTTTCCTTGCGCTTGCGGTGCTTGAGGACGCCGGCCGCTTCCTCGATGAAGGCGCGACGGCCCATGGGATCGGCGTGCAGAACCGAATCCAGCTGTCCCTGACCGACGATCACGTGCATTTCGCGGCCGATACCGGAGTCGGAGAGCAGTTCCTGGATGTCCAGCAACCTGCAGGTGTCCCCGTTGATCTGGTATTCGCTGCCGCCGTTGCGGAACATGATCCGCGTGATGGTGACCTCGGCGTATTCGATCGGAAGGGCACCGTCGCTGTTGTCGATCGTGAGCGACACCTCGGCACGGCCGAGCGGCGGCCGCCCCGTCGTGCCGGCGAAGATCACGTCCTCCATCTTGCCGCCGCGCAGCGACTTGGCGCCCTGTTCGCCCATGACCCAGGAAAGCGCGTCCACGACATTGGACTTGCCGGAACCGTTCGGGCCGACGACACACGTGATTCCGGGTTCGAACCGCAGCGTCGTCGCCGAGGCGAATGACTTGAACCCGCGCAGGGTCAGGCTCTTGAGGTGCACGCCGCTGGACTCTACCTCCCGCTCCCGGTTTCACCGAGGAATGCGGGGGGCACATGCAATGCAAGGGCGGAGATCATGGGAGGGCAACGGGGCGGAAAACGACGAAGGGACGCCGGGGCGTCCCTTGCACATTCCCAAACGGAGTCGTTTCCACTTGACCGGCCGAAAGGCCGGATCAGGCGAGAACCGGCTCCGCGTGAGGTACGTCGACGAGCTCGCGCGAAGCAGCGGCAAGCGCGTCGTTCTCGGCCTGGATCCGAACGAGCTCGGTTTCCAGGTCCTGGACACGCTGCTGCAGCCTTCGCATCTCGGCGAGGAGTCGCGGGTCGGGACCGCCGACGTAACCGAGAAGCGCCTTTGCCATGATGGATGGTCCTCCACGCTGAGTGACCGACCGGGGAGCGGTGTGGGTCGTTTGTGAGGGGTTAGAGGCACCCGCGCCGTGTGCGCCGAAGCTGCCCTTTGCCATGCCTACAGCTGCGGTGCGCGGGGCTTCCAGCGTCTCACCAATTGGTTGGACGGTCAACACGATCACAGCCCGGTCGTCGGGTGCGCCTTGGAAAACACGGCGCGAGAAGGGCGCCGCGGGCGTCCCGCGTGGCGTGGAGGACGGGGCCGTCAATCGCTCCCCGAAGATCACCGCGTCCTCGATGTCGGCAGCCTCGCACGCGGTGCGCGAAATGGCAACCTCCTTGTCGCTCTTGCCACGTGAGATTGCCGGTGATCTGTCACCTCACCCCTCACCTGCGAGGACGGGGCGGTGCGCCGGACTCCGCCTCAGCGGATCGCGAAGCCCTCATAGCCGCCGCGCGGCTCGCCCCAGATTTCGGTGACGCCGTCGACGCGTCCGGGCGTGTCGCCGGTCCGCAGCCGGTCGAGCAGACCGTCGCATTGCGACCGGTCGCCTTCGGCCACGATCTGCACACGTCCGTCAGAGAGATTGCTCACATAGCCGTCGAGCCCACCGATGTCCAGTGCGTTCACCCGGGTCCACCAGCGGAAACCCACTTGGTGCACTCGGCCTCGCACCCAGGCCGTGAGTCGGACAGCGTCGTTCATGGAAGCACGCTAACGCGCAAGTTGCACAGGGTTCACACCGGCCCCGCCTGTCTTTCGGTACAGTCGCGCCGCAACAGGACTCACCCGTTCGGGTGAACACCGTCGACATAAAGGACTGCACCGGATGGGCCGCCACAGTCGTAAAGCCTCTGAGCCGGCGCCGTTCTCGGAGGCGCCGCGCCACCGCGGGCAGACCAGCAGGGCCAAGCGGCGCAAGCAGAACCCGGTGCGCACCGGGCTGCTGGCCTCGTCCGCCGCGCTGGCCGTCGGCGCGATCGGCGTCTCCAGCGGACTGCTGCCCTCGCCGGACGGTTCCGGCGGGTTCGCGTACCACGACGACGCTCCCGGCCAGGTCCAGGCCGCCGGGCTGCCGAACACCGCGAGCCCGCAGGACGTCGGCGCCGTGCCCGCCGACCGCGACACCTCGGCCCCCGCCAGCCGCGGGGACGCCCGTACGACCGCGCCCTCCGTGGCCCCTCCGTCGGCACCCGCGACCACCGCGACGCCGCCGGCCCCGTCCGCCTCCGCTCCCACCACCGCCCCGGACGAGACCGCCACCACGCCCGCCGCGCCGCAGCCCTCCGCGTCCACCGCGCCGGCCGCCATCCCGTCCCTGCCCGCGGCCACCACCGCGCCCGGCGACGACGAGGTGCCGGACGGCGACCAGAGCGTCGCCGAGGTCTCCGTCCTGGCCCTGGTCAACACCGTCCGGGCGACCGCCGGCTGCCAGCCGCTGCACACCGACAAGAAGCTCTCCGAGCTCGCCTCGGACTTCAGCGCCGACATGGCCGCCCGGGGCTTCTTCGACCACACCGACCCCGACGGCGACGACCCCTGGGACCGCGCCGCACAGGCCGGCGTCAAGAACCTCGGCGGCGAGAACATCGCCCGCGGCCAGGCCACGGCCCAGGAGGTCATGGACGCCTGGATGAACAGCGAGGGCCACCGCGCCAACATCCTCAACTGCGACTTCAAGAAGATCGGCGTCGGCGCCGTCTTCGGCGAGGGCGGCCCCTGGTGGACGCAGGACTTCGGCTACTGAGGTAGTCGGTCGCCGGCCGTCGGCGTTGCGTTGAACGGGGCCGGCTCCGCGTACGTAGAGGTGGGCATGACCGTCCGCTGTCCGGGGGCGGATTCCGGCTGAGTGGGGTGGGGCGCGGTGGAGGAACCAGTGGTGAGGGGCACGGGGCGCCTCCTCGGGTGGTCGGCCGGATTGGCGCTCGACCTGTACGGAGTCCTGCCCGGCCGTGAGCGGCGCTCCCCCGGCGCTACGGAGCGGTGAGCGCCGCCTCGATCGACGAGCCGTGGCGCTCCAGCCATGCCTCGCGGCGTTTGATCTGGTCGCCGACGCCTTCGTGCCACATGCGGGCCCATCCGCCGCCCTCGGCCTCGGCCATGCGCTTCATCGAGAACCACGCGCGGCGGGTCCGCACCACGGCGACCTCCAGCAGACGGCCGCGGTCGGTGCCGGACATGCCGTACGCGTCGGCGAGGAGGCGGCAGCGGCGGGGGACGTCGACGTCGCGCAGGCTCGGGTCGGCGTCGGCGGGGTCGCCGATGGGGGCCCAGTAGAGCATCGCGTTGTGGATCTCCTCGACCCTCGGGACCGGCCTGGCCAGGTCGAAGTCGATGAGCGCGGCGGCCCGGCCGTCCCGGAAGACGATGTTGTCGGGCGTGAAGTCCATGTGCCCGACCACCTCGGCGGGGTGGGCCGGCGCGGGGGGCATGTCCGGATGCGGGGCGGGGCCGGCGGGGACCCGTACGCCGTCGGGCGGGGTGAAACCGGTGGCCGCGTCGTCGTAGGCACGGACCAGGCGGCCGACCGAGACGAGGCGGTCCTCGTCGGCGATCCAGGCGGGCCGCGGACGTCCGGCGACCTCACCCGTGACATAGCTCAGCACCTCGCGGCCGACCGCATCGATACCGAGGAGGCGCGGGGCGCCGGGGAATCCGACGTCCTCCAGGTGCCGGAGGAGGGCGTGCACCAGGGGGCTGTGCGCGCCGGTGGGACGACGGACCGTGTCGCCGACGCGGACGACGCCCTCGGTCACGTCCCCGCCGAGCAGGGGGATCTCCGGTTGCGGCTCCGCGGACTCGGCGTACGTGGCGGCGGGGGCGGGCGTGGAGGGCGGCGAGGGCGGGCCGTCGGGAAGCATCCGCCCATTGTGCGCCGTACGGCCCCGCCCGCGCCGGGGGTTTCCGGCGGGCACCGCGGTTCGACGCGCTGCGGCGCCGCGCCGAGGGCGTGGGCGGAACGTTCTCCGCCGTGCGGCTGCGGCCGCACGCCGCTACGACGAGCGGACGCCGAGGGCTGCCGGGCCCGCCGTGCCGCGCGGCGGCCGCTGACAGCGCGGGCAGAAGTAGCTCGACCGGTTCATCCAGGGGCGGCGGCGGATGGGGGTGCCGCAGCGGCGGCAGGGCTCGTCCTCACGGCCGTAGGCGTCCAGGGAGCGGTCGAAGTAGCCGGACTCCCCGTTGACGTTCACGTACAGACTGTCGAAGCTCGTGCCGCCGGCGGCGAGGGCGTCCGTCATGACCTCGCGGATGTGGGTGAGCAGTTCGGTGGTGACCGGACGGGTCAGGGTCGCCGTCGGCCGCTCGTAGTGCAGCCTGGTCCGCCACAGCGCCTCGTCGGCGTAGATGTTGCCGACCCCGCTGATCAGCGACTGGTCCAGCAGCGCCCGCTTGATCGTGGTGCGGCGACGGCGCAGCGCGGTGTGGAAGGCCGCGTCGTCGAAGCGGGGGTCGAGCGGGTCGCGCGCGATGTGCGACAGGGGGACCGGCAGGCGCTCCGGGTCGCCGGGCACGCACTCGTGCAGCGACAGGCCGCCGAAGGTGCGCTGGTCGACGAAGCGCAGCTCCGTACCGAGGTCGTCCTCGAATCCGATCCGGATCCGCAGGTGGGTCTCGGCGGGCGCGTCCTCGGGCTGGACGAGCAGTTGCCCGCTCATGCCGAGGTGGCCGAGGAGGGCCAGCGGGGAGTCCTGGAGCGGCAGCCACAGGTACTTGCCGCGGCGCAGGGCGGGACCGAAGGTCTGCGCCTCCAGCCGGGCGGTGAAGTCCGCGCCGCCGGCGAGGTGGCGGCGCACGGAACGCGCGTGCAGCACCTCGGCCCGGGCGACCGTGCGGCCGCTCACCCAGCGGTCAAGACCGCGGCGTACGACTTCGACCTCGGGCAGCTCCGGCACGCGGTGCGCTCCTCTCGGACGGCGGTTCCCCGCCCGGGGAACCGGAAGGCCCGCCCGGGCGGCCTTCGGGGCCGGCCGGACGGGCCTGACGGGTTCAGCTCGCGACAGTGCCGTTCGCGTCGCGCTTGGCACGGATTCCGCGCCAGGCGGCCTCGGCGGCCTGCTGCTCTGCTTCCTTCTTGCTGCGGCCGGTGCCGGTGCCGTACTCGACACCACCGACGCGGGCGGCAGCCGTGAAGGTCTTCTCGTGGTCGGGTCCGGTCTCGGAGACCACGTACTCCGGGACACCGAGTCCCTCGCCCGCGGTGAGTTCCTGGAGGCTGGTCTTCCAGTCCAGTCCCGCACCGAGGTTGGAGGACCTCTCGATCAGCGGATCGAAGAGCCGGTGCACCAGCTCCGACGCGGCGTCCAGACCCTGGTCCAGGTAGACCGCACCGATCACCGCCTCGAGGGTGTCCGCGAGGATGGACGCCTTGTCCCGGCCGCCCGTGCCCTCCTCGCCCCGGCCCAGGCGGATGAAGCTGCCCAGGTCGAGGCCGCGGCCGACATCGGCCAGGGCTCGGGAGTTCACCACCGCGGCCCGCAGCTTGGCGAGCGTGCCCTCCGGGAGGTCCGGGTGGGTGCGGTAGAGCGTGTCCGTGACCACCAGGCCGAGCACGGAGTCCCCGAGGAACTCCAGGCGCTCGTTGGTGGGCAGACCACCGTTCTCGTACGCGTACGAGCGGTGGGTCAGCGCACGCACCAGAAGGGCGGGTTCGAGTGTGTACCCGAGCCGCCCTTCCAGAACCGCGGGGGACGAGGCTGCCTTACCGGCGTCCGTCGACGTTGCGCCGTCTGACGACATGGAGCCCCTCACCCGCCGATCAGACCTCGAGGACCTGACGACGGTTGTAGGTGCCGCAGCTCGGGCACGCGATGTGCTGCTGCTTCGGCTCGTGGCAGCGCTCGCACGCCACCAGGCTCACGGGCGCAGCCTTCCACTGCGAACGGCGGTGGCGCGTGTTGCTGCGCGACATCTTCCGCTTGGGAACAGCCACGGCTACTTCTCCTGGTTCTCGTCGGCGCCGTCCTCGGCACCGCTCAGCTGGATTTCCTGCAGGGCCGCCCAACGGATGTCGGTGACCTCGTGGTGGTGGTCCGGGTCGTCCGCCAGCCGCGCCCCGCACTCGGAGCACAGACCGGCACAGTCGTCCTGGCACACCGGCTGCAGCGGCAGTTCGAGAACCACCGCGTCGCGCAGCACGGGCTCGAGGTCGAACAGGTCGCCCTCGAGGAAGAGAGTGTCCTCCTCCTCGGCGTCGTCACCGGCGTCGGCGGCACTGTGGTGCCCACCGGTCCGGGTGTCGGCGTCGGGGTAGGAGTACAACTC
Organism: Streptomyces sp. NPDC058864; assembly: GCF_042742985.1. Taxonomy (NCBI): domain Bacteria; kingdom Bacillati; phylum Actinomycetota; class Actinomycetes; order Kitasatosporales; family Streptomycetaceae; genus Streptomyces; species Streptomyces sp. NPDC058864. Next base: position 99,755 of record NZ_JBHYMQ010000018.1, read on the forward strand.
CTGGAAGTCCGTCTCGAGCTCGCGCTCGACCGGCTCCAGACACCTTACGCACTCCCCCGAGAGCGGTGCGCGGGCGGTGCCCGTGACGAGCACCCCCTCCATCACCGACTCCAGGCGGAGGTCCAGCGTGATCTCCGCGCCCTCGCGGACACCGATGACCTCGATGCCCATGTCCTTGGGGGCCGGCACCGAGCGGGAGACCTTCTTCATCGCCCCAGGACGACGACCCAGCTCATGCGTGTCGAACACGAGCGGGTTGCGGTGGTCGAGGCGGGTGTTCAGGGTTCCTGCTTTCATCGGTCCGGCGCGTGCCCGTCGTCACGACGGCGGGCACGCCAAAGCGCCGGGGATCACACGGCTGAGGGATCAGGATACCGGTCCCCCGGGCTCAGCCCAAACCGCGCTCCTGCTCCAGCTCACGCAGCCGGTTCAGGTCGATCATGCTGGTGTCGAAGAAGCTCGTCTCGTCCAGCGCCGCGCCCTGGCCCTGCTGGTGCTGCTGCGGGATGTACTGCTGTTGCTGCTCGTACCCGGTCTGCTGCGGCTGCTGCCAGCCGTAGTTCGGGTCGTAGTACGCCTGCTGCGGCTGCGCGGCGTACGGGTCGGCGTACTGCCCCTGGCCCTGCTGCTGGTACGGGTCCGGCTGCTGCACCTGCTGCTGGTACGGGTCGGGCTGCTGGTAGCCGTAGTCGGGCTGCTGCACGGCGTTCGGGTCGTACCGGTAGTCGCCCGGGGCCACGGGGGCGGCCAGGCCCGCGAGGTACTCGGCGTCGGACTGCCCGGGGACCTGGCCCTCGCCGTCCGCGTCGTGGGCGGCCATGTGGGCGCCCAGCTCGTCGATGGGGCGGTGGCCGGTGAGCTTCAGACGGCCCCGTCCGACGGCCTCCAGGGTCTTGCTGAGGACCGCCTCGAAGGCGCCCAGCTTGGCGTCCACGTACTCGTCGGCACGGCGGCGCAGCGTCTCGGGGTCGCCGCTGCGCTCCGGCGCGTCGTCGTCCTCGTACGGATAGCCGTTCTCGTCGAGGGCCGGGCCGTGGCCCAGCAGCTTCTCGCGGCCGCGGTCCACCGAGCCGATGGTCTTGGTCAGCACGACCTCGAAGTTGGCGAGCTTGCTGTCGACGTAGTCGTCGGCCTCGGCCCGGATCTCGGTGGCCTCGCGCTGCGCCTCGGTGACGATGCGCTCGGCCTCCTGCTGGGAGCGGCGGGCGATCTCGGTGTCGGAGATCAGCGAGCCGCGTTCCGCGTGCGCGGCCTCGATGATCCGGCCGGCCTCGGCCCGGGCCTCCTCGACCATCTGCTCCCGCCCGCCCAGCAGCTGCTGGGCCTGGGAGAGCGAGTCGGGCAATGCCGACCGCACGTCTTCGAGCATGGCGAGCAGCTCGGCACGGTTGACCACGCAGGAGGCCGACATCGGCATGGACCGGGCGGCCTCCACGGCGGCCACGATCTCGTCGAGCTTCTTCTGGACGTCCACGTCCCAGACTCTACTGCTGCGCGAGCTTCTTCTTGAGGGCCTCCAGCACGACGGGGGGCAGCAAGTGAGCGACGTCGCCGCCCCATTGCGCCACCTCCTTGACGAGGCTGGAGGACAGGAAGCTGTAGGTGGGGTTGGTGGGGACGAAGAGGGTCTCCACGCCGGACAGCCCGTTGTTCATCTGGGCCATCTGCAGCTCGTAGTCGAAGTCGCTGACCGCGCGCAGGCCCTTCACGATGGCGGGGATGTCGCGCTGCTTGCAGAAGTCCACCAGCAGGCCGTGGAAGGCCTCCACGCGCACGTTGCCGTACTCGGCGGTGACCTCCTCGATGAGGGCGATGCGCTCCTCGATCGAGAAGAGGCCCTGCTTCGACTTGTTGATCATCACGGCCACGTACACCTCGTCGTAGAGGCGCGAGGCGCGGGCGATGATGTCGAGGTGTCCATTGGTGACGGGATCGAAGGACCCCGGACAGACGGCGCGGCGCAACGGTGACTCCTCGCTCTGAGGGTTCTGCGGGTGGTTCATGACGCGTCAGTAACGTCGGCGGCGCGACCGTACCAAAACGTCCCTTCGCCGTACCGGCGGGCCCTGATCCCTTCGTACCCCTCGGGCCAGCGGAATTCCCCGCCTCGGGTGCTCCTTTCCACGGTGGCGACGGCGTCCGCGTCGAGCCAGCCCCGGGTACGGAGTGTGAGCAGGATCTCGCGCAGCTCGTCGTCGGTGACGGCGTACGGCGGGTCCAGGAACACCAGGTCGTACGGCTCCGCCGGGGGCTCCCCCGCGATCACCTTCTCGGCCTTGCCGGCCCGCACCTCGGCCCCGGGCAGCCCGAGGACGCGGACGTTCTCCCGGATGACCCGGGCGGCGCGGGGATCGGACTCGACCAGCAGCACGTGCGCCGCGCCACGCGACAGCGCCTCCAGGCCGACGGCGCCCGATCCCCCGTACAGGTCGACGACCCGCGCCCCGTGCAGGGCGCCGCGCAGCGACTCCCAGGTGGAGAACAACCCCTCCTTCGCCCGGTCGGAGGTGGGTCGGGTTCCGTTGCCCGGCGGCACGGCCAGGCGGCGGCCACCGGCGGCTCCGGCGATCACGCGGGTCATCTGCGGCTCACTCGTCTCGTGGGCGGGCGGAACGGCGCCTGCGCGGCGCCGCTCCCCCACGATACGTAGGTCAGTCCCGGCCCTGCTCGCCCCCGGCCTCCGGCAGGGGGGAACCCACCACCGTCCCGACGAGCGCGGGCGAGGCGTAGCGCGACCAGGACAGGCAGCCGTCGGGCGGGCAGTACTCGGGGCGGCGCGGGTCGTGACCGAGCTCACGCAGCTTCGTCCGGACGGAGTCGGGCGTGCGGCCGAAGCGGGCGGCTATGCGGGCGATGGACTCGCCGTCGTGGAACCGGCGGACCAGCTCCTCCTCGTGCTGCGGCACCCAGGGCGCGCCGTGCCCCGGGAAGAGCTCGCGCAGCACGTCGCGGTCGGGGATGGGCTCGGAGACGTCGGCCACGAGCGCGAGGGCGCGCAGGGCGCGGTTGAGGGCGATGCGCAGGGACGGGACGTCGGTCAGCGGCAGCGTGAGCGTGCCGGAGGCGAGGAGGGTGTCCGGGTCGTCCTCGGACCAGCCGGCCAGGGTCAGGGTGACGGTGGTGTCGTCGTCGCTGGAGAGCTCGATCCGGAAGACCTTCTCACCGAGCGGCAGTTCGTTGAGATGACGGAACGACATGAAATCAGCCCCCAAAGGTCCAACTACGCCTATTCCCGAGCGGATCGGCGCGGACTGTGTCCATTCTCCCAGGGGGCACTGACAATGACGGTCCGTCAGCCCTTGTCGAGGTACTGCTCGCGGTCCGCGTCGACCAGGCTCTCCAGCGCGCTGCGCAGATCGGGCTGACCCTCCAGTTCGGGGTCCGCGGCGACCAGTGAGGTTGCCTCCTCGCGGGCGGCCGCGATCACGTCCTCGTCGTCGATCACCGTCAGCATGCGCAGCGACGAACGGGTCCCGGACTGGGCCTGCCCCAGCACGTCGCCCTCGCGCCGCTGTTCCAGGTCGATGCGGGACAGCTCGAAGCCGTCCAGCGTCCCGGCCACGGCGTCCAGCCGGGCGCGGGCCGAGGTCGCCTCCGGCATCTCGGACACCAGCAGGCACAGGCCGGCCGCCGAACCCCGGCCGACCCGGCCGCGCAGCTGGTGCAGCTGCGAGACGCCGAAGCGGTCCGCGTCCATGATCACCATGGCGGTCGCGTTGGGCACGTTGACGCCGACCTCGATCACCGTGGTCGCCACCAGCACGTCGACGTCGCCCGCGGCGAAGCGGCGCATCACGTCGTCCTTCGCCTCCGGCTGCATCCGCCCGTGCAGCACCTCCACGCGCAGCCCCGCCAGCGGCCCCTTGGCCAGCTGCTCGGCGGTCTCGAGCACGGCCAGCGGCGGCCGCCGCTCCGCCTCGTCCTCCGCGGACTTCTTCTTCGCGTCCGCTTCATCGTCCGAGTCGCCGATCCGCGGGCACACCACGTACGCCTGGTGCCCGTTCTCGACCTCCTCGCGCACCCGCTCCCAGGCGCGCGCCAGGAAGTGCGGCTTGTCCTTCGCCGGCACCACATGCGTGGCGATCGGCGAACGGCCGGCCGGCAACTGGTCCAGGACGGACGTCTCCAGGTCGCCGAAGACCGTCATCGCGACGGTGCGCGGGATCGGCGTCGCCGTCATCACCAGCAGGTGCGGCAGCTGCTTTGCCTTGCTCCGCAGCGCGTCGCGCTGCTCGACGCCGAAGCGGTGCTGTTCGTCGACCACGACCAGACCCAGGTCGTGGAACTGCACCTTGTCCTCGATCAGGGCGTGCGTGCCCACGACGATCCCGGCCTCACCGGTCACCAGGTCGAGCAGCGCCTGGCGGCGGGCGGCAGCCCCCATGGAACCGGTCAGCAGCACGACCTTCGTGCCCAGGTCCGAGCCGCCGAGCATGCCGCCCTCGGCGAGGTCGCCCATCATCTCCGTGATCGACCGGTGGTGCTGCTGCGCCAGCACCTCCGTCGGCGCCAGCATCGCGGCCTGGCCGCCCGCGTCGACCACACCCAGCATGGCGCGCAGCGCCACCATCGTCTTGCCGGAACCCACCTCGCCCTGCAGCAGCCGGTGCATCGGGTGGTCCGTCGCCAGGTCCGCGAAGATCTCCGCCGACACCTTCTGCTGGCCCTCGGTGAGCGTGAACGGCAGCCGCGCGTCGAAGGCCTTCAGCAGCCCGTCCTCCGCCGGCACGCGCGGCACTGCGGGCAGCGCGTCGTCCGCCGCCCGGCGCCGCGCGAGGGCCACCTGCAGCACGAAGGCCTCGTCCCACTTGAGGCGCTCCTTGGCGATCGCGATGTCGGCCTTGGACCGCGGGCGGTGGATCTTCTCCAGGGCCTCCGGCAGCGGCGCGAGCCCCCGCGACTCCCGCAGCGCGGCCGGCAGCGGCTCGCCCGTACCGGCCCACTGCGTGGCGCCCAGGGAGGTCAGCACGGTGTCCACGGTCTTCGCGATCGTCCACGAGTTGACCTGCTTGACCGCCGGGTAGATCGGGATCAGCCGGTTCGCGAAGGCGTCCACCGCCTCCTTGCTGTCGTCGGCGTCCAGCAGCTGGTACTCGGGATGCGCCAGCTGCAGGGCCCGGTTGAACACGGAGACCTTGCCGGCGAACATGCCGCGCCGGCCCGGGAGGAGGTCGTGCTCCGGCTTGAACACCCCCCGCCCGAAGAAGACCAGCGTCAGCGAGCCGCTGCCGTCCGTGACGACCACCTCGAGGCGCGCCTTGCCCGGGCCGTACGTCTTCTTCGTCGCCTTGGCGACGCGGGCGACCACGGTGACGTGCTCGTCGAGCGGGAGGTCGGACAGGCGGGTCAGCTCGCCGCGTTCCGCGTAGCGGCGGGGGTAGTGGTGCAGCAGGTCGCCGACCGTGCGCAGGTCGAGGTGGTCGGCGAACACCTTTGCGGTGCGGCCGCCGACGGATTTTGCGAGCGGTTCGTCAAGGGCAGCAGACATCCCGTCCATCTTTGCGCACGCGACGGACATTGTGCGGGCGGTGCCTCGTCTGCGGCGCCGTTGTGGTTGCGGTTGCGGTCTTTTCCCCGCCCGCCCGCCTGTTGCCCCGGTCGGTCAGTGACCGCCTCGCTGTGTGCGTTGGGGGTCGGTGGCGCGCCGGCGCACTCCCCCAGCCTTCGGCCGGGGGGACCCCCACAGCGCTCGCGGATTTGCCGGAACATTCCGTCCCGGATCCGCCGCTCGTCTCCCCCAGCCTTCGGCCGGGGGGACCCCCATGGACGCACCCCGCCACACCCCCTCCCGTCGTTGGGGCGACTGACGGCCGGAGGGGGGTAAGTAGGGCACCTGCGGCAACCCCGGACCGCCTCCTCGCCCACCCTGCGGCCGTCTCCCGCCCGCCTGCCCTCCTCCGTCCATAAACCGGGTCGGCCGGTGCGGGTGAAGAGGCAATCCGGGGTCACCCCAGTTCGCCTCCGCACCCCCTCCGGCCGTCATGCGCCCACGCAGCGGGAGGGGGTGTGGCGGGGTGCGCCCGGAAGCGACGAGCGGTGATGCCGGTGACGGAATGACCCGGCAAATCCGCGAGCGCTGAGGACGTGCGCCAGCGCGCCACCGACCCACCGACGAACAGAGCGCAGACCCGCACTGACCGCACCGGGGCAATCGGGCGGGCGGCGGGGAAAAACCCCCCAACCGCAACCACAAACGACCCGCACACAACAACCGGGCCTGGGGTTATTCGACGCCGATGAGGAGGGGGCACGTTTCCTGGCCGCCGTCGTAGACGACCGTGTCGACCGCGAGATGGCTGTCGCGGACGTGCGCCTCGAGCCGGTCCGCCAGATCCGCGGGCGCGTCGGCCCCGATGACGAGCGTGACCATCTCCCCGCCCGCCGCGAGCATGCGGTCCAGGACGATGATCCCGGTCTCCACGAGGTTGCCGCCGATCACCGCGACGTCCCCGTCGATGAGGCCGAGGACGTCCCCGCCCTGGCAGACCCCGGCCATGGTCCAGGACTGGGCCTCCGCGACGGCGAGCTCGGCGGAGCGCGTGGCGCCGGCCGCGGAGGTCATGGCGACGACGTCCTCGTCGAAGCGCCGGGTGGGCTCGTGGACGGCCAGGGCCGCGATGCCCTGGACCGCGGACCGGGTGGGGATGAGGGCCACGCGGACGCCCTCCGCACGGGCCTGTTCGGCCGCGGCGCCCACCGCGTGCCGCAGTTCGACGTCGTTGGGCAGGAGCACGACCTCGCGGGCGTGGGCGCGGCGGATGGCCTCCGCGATGTCGCCGCTCGCGGGCTGCTCCCCGGGTCGTACGGCGACCACGGTGGCGCCGGCCTGCGCGCAGAGCTCGGCCAGGCCTTCGCCGCGCACCACGGCGACGACGGCCCGGAGCGCGCGCTCCGCCGGCCGGCCGGGCGTCCCGCGGCGCCCGCGTTCCAGCGCGCGGGCCTGGTCCCCGAAGTGCGTCACCTTGATGCGGTACGGCCGTCCGGCCTCGATCCCCGCCTCGATGGCGGCGCCCACGTCGTCGACGTGGACGTGGACGTTCCAGAGCCCGTCCCCGCCGACGACCACCAGGGAGTCGCCGAGCCGGTCCAGTCGCATGCGCAGCGCGGGAACGGCGCGGTCGGGTGCCTCCAGGAGGTAGATGACCTCGAATCCCGGCCCGCCGGGCACCGCGTGCGGGTCGCCGCCGTCCCCGGCGGTCGCGCAGCCGTAGGGCACGACCGGGGACGCGCCCCTGGGCAGCGGCACCCGCAGGGCGTCGTCGAGCGGGCCCATCGGGGCCTGGCCGGAGACCGCGTCCGCGAGGGCGCCCAGGACGGCCACGAGGCCGCGTCCGCCGGCGTCGACGACACCGGCGTCCCCGAGGACGGCCAGCTGCCGCGGAGTTGCCGCCAGCGCGAGGCGCGCGGCCTCGTACGCGGCCCGCGATACCTCGTGGACATCGCCGTTCACCACGGAGGCGGCCTCCGCGGCCGCCGTGGCGACGGTCAGCATCGTGCCCTCGACCGGGTGCGCGACCGCCTGGTACGCGGACTCCGCTGCCCGGCGCAGGGCCGGCCGCAGGTCGCCGGCGTCCTCGGTGAGGACCTCGGCCATGCCGCGCAGCAGTTGGGCGAGGATCGTCCCGGAGTTGCCGCGCGCCCCTATGAGCGCGCCGTGGGCCATGGAGCGCAGGCACGAGGTGAGGTCCGGGGTGCCGCCCGAGGCGGCGTGGCCCTCGAAGACGGCGTCCACGGACTGGGCGGCGGACTCCACGGTCAGGAAGAGGTTCGTGCCGGTGTCCCCGTCGGCGACGGGATAGACGTTGATCGCGTCGATCTCCTCGCGTGCCCGCCCCAGCGCCTGGAGGGACAGCCGGCACCATGCGCGCACCGCGGGAGGGTCGAGCGTCGGCGGCACGTGTTCCTCCTGCGGGGGCGGCCGGGGACCTGGGGTGGGGAGGTGTCCGCAGGCAGCGTACTGAGGACCGGGGCCCTCCGGGCGCCCGCCCCGTACCGCTGACCATGGTAGTTTCGAGGGACAGGAGCGGACGTAGTATGCTGCTCCGGTTGCCCGGGGCTGTCCCGGGCCGTCCCTCGGCACAACCGGTCTTCCTTCAATGCATTTGGACGGACATCGGCGCCGCCGGGATTTATCCGTTAGCGCATCTGAAGTCTTTGGAGTGACCCGTGGCTGCCAACTGCGACGTCTGCGGCAAGGGGCCGGGCTTCGGCAACAACATCTCGCACTCGCACCGCCGTACTCGCCGTCGTTGGAACCCCAACATCCAGACGGTGCGTGCCGTGGTCGGTCGGACGCCGAAGCGCCTCAACGTCTGCACCTCGTGCATCAAGGCCGGCAAGGTCGCGCGCTGACGCATAGGACGTCGTAGCGCAGCCTTGCGGCTACCCGAGCCGGTCCACCCTCGTGGTGGACCGGCTTTTTGCCGTGCCCTCCTGCCGGGGGCCCGTCAGCGCTGCCGCCAGGCATGGTCCACGGGTCCGATGCCGCCGCCCAGGGGGAAGCCCGCCTCAATGGCGCCGGTGACGTACTCCTTGGCGGCGTGGGCCGCCTCGGGGACGTCCAGCCCCCGCGCCAGGAACGAGGCGACGGCGGACGCCAGGGTGCAGCCCGTGCCATGGGTGTGGCGGTTGTCATGCCGCGGGGCGCGCAGCCAGTGCTCGTTGCTCCCGTCGGTGAGCAGGTCGACGGCGTCGCCGCTCAGGTGGCCACCCTTGATCAGGACCCAGCGGGGGCCGCACTTGAGGACGGCCGCCGCCGCTTCGCGCATGGCCGGTTCGCCGTCCACGACGACTCCTGTGATCTGACGCACCTCGTCCAGGTTGGGGGTGGCGACGGTGGCCAGCGGCAGCAGCCGCGTCCTCACGACCTCGACGGCGTCGGCGGCGAGCAGCGGGTCGCCGTGCTTGGAGACGCCCACCGGGTCGACGACCACCGGGACGTCGAGCGGGGCGAGGAGTTCGGCGACGGCGGTGACGAGCCCGGCCGAGGAGAGCATCCCGGTCTTGACCGCCTGGACGCCGATGTCGTCCACGACGCTGCGGAACTGGGCCCGTACGGCCTCCACCGGGAGTTCCCAGGCGCCCTGGACGCCCAGGGAGTTCTGCGCCGTGACGGCGGTCACCACGCTCATCCCGTGGACGCCGAGGGCGAGCATGGTCTTCAGGTCGGCCTGGATGCCCGCGCCGCCGCCGGAGTCGGAGCCGGCGACGGTGAGCACACGCGGTGGGATCGTCATACGGCGAATCTAGTCGCCGCCGTCACTCGGCCCCGAAGTGGTCCCAGCCGCCCGCCTTGTCCCAAGGGGCGCCGTCCACGGTGACCTGGGGCGCCGTGGTGGCCTTCACCACCCGGCCGATGACCCGCCAACGGGCGGGCAGCTTGGTGTCCGGGGGGAAGGCGGCGACTATCGCGTGGTCCTCTCCCCCGGTCAGCACCCAGTGCAGCGGGTCGACCCCGACGGCCTGGCCGATGTCGGCCATCTGTGCCGGGATGTCGATGTCGGCGGAGGACAGGTCTATGGCGACGCCGCTGGCGGCGGCGATGTGGCCGAGGTCGGCGACGAGCCCGTCGCTGACGTCGGTCATGGCCGTCGCGCCGAGTTCCGCGGCCGCGGGACCCGCGTGGTACGGCGGTTCGGGGCGGCGGTGGGCCTCGACGAAGGCACGCGGGGAGCGGAACCCCCGGGAGAGGACGGCGAGTCCCGCAGCGGACCAGCCCAGCCAGCCCGTGACCGCGACGACGTCGCCGGGGCGGGCACCGGACCGGGTGATGGGTTCACGGTCGCGCAGGTCACCCAGTGCGGTGATGGAGACCATGATCGTGTCACCGCGGACGACGTCGCCGCCGACCACCGCGGCGCCGGCCACCTGGCACTCGTCCCGGATGCCGTCCATCAGCTCGACCGGCCAGGTCACCGGCAGGTCGGCCGGGACGACCAGGGCAAGCAGCACCGCGGTCGGCACGGCGCCCATGGCGGCGATGTCGGCGAGGTTCTGCGCGGCGGCCTTGCGGCCCACGTCGTAGGCGGTGGACCAGTCGCGGCGGAAGTGCCGCCCCTCCACGAGCGCGTCGGTGGTGGCCACCACCCGCCGGTCCGGGGCCGCGACCACGGCCGCGTCGTCACCCGGTCCGAGCCGGACGGCGGGGCTGGAGGTGAGCCGGGCGGTCAACTCCCTGATGAGTCCGAACTCCCCCAGTTCGCCCACGGTGCCCTTCATCTGACTGTCCCCTTCACCTGGCCGGTCCCCTTCTGTGTGCGCTTGCGCGGCGGCTTCGGCACGGCCGGTACCGCGCGGGTCTCCCCGCGGCATGCGGCGACGCGGTACCGTGACGTTCCCTCCCACATGATCCTCGTAGCCGCCCTGGAGGTTCCGTGGTACAGGCGTACATTCTGATCCAGACCGAGGTGGGAAAGGCCTCGGCAGTAGCGGAGGTGATCTCCAAGATTTCCGGGGTCATCCAGGCCGAGGACGTCACCGGACCGTACGACGTGATCGTGCGTGCCCAGGCCGACACGGTCGACGACCTGGGGCGCCTCGTGGTGGCGAAGGTGCAGCAGGTGGAGGGCATCACCCGCACCCTGACCTGTCCGGTCGTCCATCTGTAGGCCCCCTGTAGGCTCGGCGGGTGATGTACCGCCGGGTAGCGCTAGTCTCCGTGTCCGCCGTCGCGTGCTTCTCCGCGGCGGCGGTCTGGATTTCCGCCTCGGACGGTGAGGGGGGCGGGGTCGCGGTGCCGTCGCCCTCCGCCTCCGCCGCCCGGATGTGCGGCGCACTCCACGACGTGCTCCCGGGGAAGGTCGACGGCCTGTCGAAGCGTTCGCTGAGCCCCGTCTCCGACCTCACCGCCGGATGGGGGGATCCTACGGTGGTGCTGCGCTGCGGCGTGCCGCGACCCGAGATGCTGACCCCGGGCAGCCCGGCGTACAACCCCACCGCGGACGCGGTGGAGGTCAACGGCGTGAGCTGGCTCATCGAGCCGACCGAGGACGGCTACCGCTTCACGACGACCGGCCGCAAGGCCTTCGTCGAGGTGACGGTACCCGCCAGGTACCAGCCCGAGGTCAATCCGCTGACCGACCTCGGGCACGCCGTGGAGACGACGATCCCCTCCGAGCTCTGACGGACCCGGGTTACGGCTCCCGGCCGGTCGCGGCTCAGCGCAGCCCGGTGGGGCGCTGCAGCGCGGCCTGGATCAGCCGGTCCACCAGTTCCGCGTAGCCGACGCCGCTCTCCTGCCACATGCGCGGGTACATGGAGATCGGCGTGAAGCCGGGCATCGTGTTGATCTCGTTGATCACGAACTCGCCGTCGTCCTGCAGGAAGAAGTCCGCGCGGACCAGGCCCTCGCAGGAGGCCGCGTCGAACGCGGCCACGGCGAGCCGCTGCACCTCCGCGGTCTGCTCCGGGGTCAGCGGCGCGGGGACGACGCCCTCGGCGGAGTCGATGTACTTCGCCTCGAAGTCGTAGAAGTCGTGCGCCGTGACCGGCGGGATCTCCGCGGGGACGGAGGCGCGCGGGCCGTCCTCGAACTCCAGGACGCCGCATTCGATCTCGCGGCCGCGCAGCAGCGACTCCACCAGCACCTTGGGGTCGTGCCGGCGGGCCTCCTCGATCGCCTCGTCCAGTCCGGCGAGGTCGTTGACCTTGCTGATGCCCATCGAGGAGCCGGCGCGGGCGGGCTTGACGAAGACCGGCCAGCCGTGGTCGGCCGCGAAGTCCACGACCTTCTTGCGGGCCGCGGCGGGGTCGTTCTCCCACTCGCGGGGGCGGATCACCAGGTACGGGCCGACCGGCAGGCCGAAGGAGATGAAGACCCGCTTCATGTACTCCTTGTCCATGCCGACGGCCGAGGCGAGCACGCCGGAGCCGACGTAGGGCACACCGGAGAGCTCCAGCAGGCCCTGGAGGGTGCCGTCCTCGCCGTAGGGGCCGTGCAGCATGGGGAAGACGACGTCGACGTCGCCCAGCGCCTTGGGCACCGAGCCGGGCTCGCTGTAGACGACCTCGCGGCTGGCCGGGTCCACCGGCAGCATCACCGAGCCGTCGGAGGACTCGGCGAGCTGCTCGACGCTCGGCAGCGCGCGGTCGGCGATCGCCATCCGGGACGGGTCGTCGGCGGTGAGCGCCCAACGGCCGTCGGTGGTGATCCCGATCGGCAGCACGTCGTACTTGTCGCGGTCGATCGCGCTCAGTACGGCGCCTGCGGTGACGACCGAGATGGCGTGCTCGGAGCTGCGTCCGCCGAAGACGACGGCGACGCGCGGCTTGCGGGAAGAAGGCTGAATGCTCATGTCGCGTTGACCTTACCGTTCAGGACGTCAGCGTTCCGACTTGGCGGACCGCGACATCAGCTCCTTGACCGCGACGACCGGCTGCTTGCCGTTGTGCACGATGTCGACCACGGTCTCGGTGATCGGCATGTCGACGCCGTGCCGGCGGGCCAGGTCGAGCACCGACTCGCAGGACTTGACGCCTTCGGCGGTCTGCCGGGTGACCGCGATGGTCTCCTGCAGCGTCATGCCCTTACCCAGGTTGAAGCCGAAGGTGTGGTTGCGCGACAGGGGGGAGGAGCAGGTGGCGACCAGGTCGCCCAGGCCGGCGAGTCCGGAGAAGGTCAGCGGGTCGGCGCCGAGCGCGATACCGAGCCGGGTGGTCTCCGCGAGTCCGCGCGTGATCAGCGAGCCCTTGGTGTTGTCGCCCAGGCCCATGCCGTCGGCGATGCCGACCGCGAGGCCGATCACGTTCTTCACGGCGCCGCCCAGTTCGCAGCCGACGACGTCGGTGTTGGTGTACGGGCGGAAGTAGGCGGTGTGGCTGGCGGCCTGCAGCCGCTTGGCGACCGCCTCGTCGCGGCAGGCGACGACGCAGGCGGCGGGCTGCCGCGCGGCGATCTCCTTGGCCAGGTTGGGGCCGGACAGCACGGCGACGCGCTCCGGGCCCGCCTTGGCGACCTCCTCGATGACCTCGCTCATCCGCTTGGCCGTGCCGAGTTCGACGCCCTTCATCAGGCTGACCAGCACCGAGTCGCGGGGCAGCAGCGACTGCCACTCGGCCAGGTTGCCGCGGAGCGTCTGCGACGGTACGGAGAGGATCACGAACTCCGCGTCCCGGGCGGCCTCGGCGGGGTCAGTGGTCGCGGTGATCGTCGCGGGCAGCTCGGTCCCGGGGAGGTAGAACGGGTTGCTGCGCGTGTTGTTGACGGCCTCGACCACTTCGGGGCGGCGGCCCCACATGGTCACCTGGGCGCCCGCGTCCGCGAGCACCATCGCGAAGGCGGTGCCCCAGGAGCCCGCGCCGTAGACCGCGCAGCGCGTCGTCACTTGGTGGTCCCCTTCTTCTTGCGCGGGTCGAAGCGCTCGGCGGGCGGTGTCTGGCCGCGCAGTTCGCCCAGCAGCTCGCTGACCGCGGCCATGATGGTGTCGGTGGCGTCCCTGAGCACTTCGGCGTTGGCCTCCTGACCGTGGAAGGCCGACAGGTCCACCGGGGGCCCGGCGACGACCCGCAGGGTCCTGCGCGGGAAGAGGCGGACCTTCTTGTCCTTGGCGTAGGGCGGCATGACCTCGTTGGCGCCCCACTGGGCGACGGGGATCACGGGGGCCTTGGTCATCAGCGCGACCCGGGCGACGCCTGTCTTGCCCACCATCGGCCACATCTCGGGGTCGCGGGTCAGCGTGCCCTCCGGGTAGAAGGCGACGCACTCGCCGGAGTTGATCGCGTCCACCGCGGCGCGGAAGGCGTTGGCGGCGTCGGTGCTCTCCCGGTAGACGGGGATCTGGCCGGTGCCGCGCAGTATCGCGCCGACGAAGGCGGGCTTGAACAGCGGCGCCTTCGCCAGGAAGCGGGGGACCCGCCCGGTGTTGTACTGGAAATGCGCGTACGACAGGGGGTCGAGGTACGAGTTGTGGTTGACCGCCGTGATGAATCCGCCCTGGGCCGGAATGTGCTCCATTCCGCGCCAGTCCCGCTTGAAGAGAACGACAAGCGGCGGTTTGGCGATGACGGCTGCGAGCCGGTACCAGAAGCCGATTCTGCGGCGGGACACCAGAACTCCTCCTCGTTCCGCCGCCGACCCGGGATCACCGGACCGCGGCCTGCTGTGGTCGGCGGCACCGTACAGCCTGTGCGGCCGCACAAGTGTCGCCGGTAGGGCCACCGTAACGCCAGGGCGAAAGGCCTTCGGGGCGCGCCCCCGCGGGAGCGCCGGGCCGGGAGGCCCGGGCACGCACCAGGGAGATCGTGCACCCGGAGGCGGGCCGCCGGGAAGGGGGATCGGGGGGCAGGGTGGCGGTGGGCCCGTGGGACCCGAGCACAATAGTTCGGTGTCGCCACCCGTGGAATGGTCGCTCGTCGTCCCGCTGAAGCCGCTGGCCGCCGCCAAGAGCCGCCTCGCGGAGGCCGTCGGCCCCGTGCGGCCGGGGCTGGCGCTGGCCTTCGCGCAGGACACGGTGGCCGCCGCGCTCGCCTGCGCGGCGGTACGAAATGTGACGGTCGTCACCGATGACCCGCTCGCCGGGGCCGCGCTGACGGCCCTCGGGGCATGCGTCCTGGCGGACTCCCCGGCGGCCGGCCTCAACGCCGCGCTGCGGCACGGCGCCGAGTCGGTCCGGAGGCAGCACCCAGCGGCGGCCGTGGCGGCCCTCAACGCCGATCTCCCGGCCTTGCGGCCCGCCGAACTTGCCGCGGTGCTCCGCGCGGCCGCGCGGCGCCCAGGACGGTCGTTCCTGGCCGATGCGTCCGGAATCGGCACCACGCTGCTGGCCGCCGCGCCCGGGACGGCTCTGGCGCCGGCCTTCGGGGGGCCCTCGCGGGCCCGCCACCGGGCCTCCGGCGCCCATGAGATCGCCCTGCCGGACGTGGACTCCGTGCGCCGGGACGTGGATACGGGCGAGGACCTGGCCGCCGCCCTGCTGCTGGGGGTCGGGTCGCACACGCGGGCGCTGCTGCGGCGGGGACTTCGGGCGGCACCGCGGGACGGGTCCGCGGACCCCGGACCCGCGGAATGCCCGGCCGCGGGCGCACCGGCCCCGGGCAGCGGCGCCCGATAGGCTGGAGCCCATGCAGGCCACCGCGTACACCTACGACCCCGAGACCCGCGCCGGCAGCGTGCTGCTGGACGACGGGACGCCGCTGCCGTTCGACGCCGCGGCGTTCGACGCCGGGGGCCTGCGGCTGCTGCGGCCGGGGCAGCGGGTGCGGATCCGCACCGAGGGCAGCGGGGACGGGCGCCGGGTGGTGTTCGTGACGCTGCAGACCTTCCCCGACCCGGGGGCCTGAGGACACGACGGCGCGGGCCGGGCATCCCTGGGTCAGGGGTGCCCGGCCCGTCGGCGTGTACGGGGCCGCGGAATCGTTACCGCTTCGCGGTCCGCTTGGTGGCGGCCTTCCGGGCGGCCGACTTGGCGGGCGCCTTCTTGGCCGGGGCGGTCTTCTTGGCGGTGGCCTTCTTCGCCGTGGTCTTCTTGGCGGCCGCCTTCTTCGCCGTCGCCGCCTTGGTCGCGGTGGCCTTCTTGGCCGTGGCCTTGGCGGCGGTGGTCTTCTTGGCCGCGGCAGCCTTGGCGGTGGTGGCCTTCTTCGCCGTCGTCTTCTTCGCGGCGGCCTTCTTGGTGGTGGCCTTGGCGGTGACGCCTCCGCTCAGGCTGCCCTTGGGCGCCTTCTTGACGGAGACCTCTCCGGCCTTGGGGAGCTTCTTCGACCCGCTGACCAGGTCCTTGAAGCCCTGACCGGCGCGGAAGCGCGGGACGGAGGTCTTCTTGACCCGGACCCGCTCCCCGGTCTGGGGGTTGCGGGCGTAGCGGGCGGGACGCTCCACCTTCTCGAACGAGCCGAAGCCGGTGACCGATACCCGGTCCCCGCTCACCGTCGCGCGGACGATCGCGTCCAGGACGGCGTCGACCGCGTCCGCGGCCTGCTGACGGCCGCCGAGCTTGTCGGCAATCGCTTCAACGAGCTGCGCCTTGTTCACGTCTTCCCCTTCGGAAACTTGCCCGGCGATGAAGTTCGGGCTTTTTCGCACGCTAGGCGGATATATACCGCAAATCAAATACGAAACGGGCGAATCACCCTTGTGCCGCAACGAACTCGGGGCTCAGGAAGACCTTTGATCGGGGAATCGGCCTTCGTCGAGGTCCTTCATCAGTTCCTCCAGACGCCTTGCCGCACCCGCGAGATCGTGCTTCGCGGCCGCGGTGATGACGAGCAGCCGCCGGGTCAACTGCATCCTGACGTCCTCCGGCACTTGCAGACCCGCCACCCGGGTGTGGGCCTGCTTCAACCTGGCAGCGAGGAACCCGTACAGCTCGAGTTGGCCATCGTGTTCCATGTGCCGATTGTGTCATCTGCGGTGAGTTGTCACGAGGTGTGGAGCCGAACACGCCGCAGCGCCCCCCGCCCGGTGGGGGCGGGGGGCGCTGCGGAGGTGGGCCGGCGGGCGGCCGCGGGGGCCGCCGGACCGCTCAGACCTGCAGGGTCTGCGGCTTGAAGGAGGGGCGCTCGGCCTCGTAGGCGGCGATGTCGGCCTCGTTCTGCAGGGTGAGGCTGATGTCGTCCAGGCCGTTGAGCAGCCGCCAGCGGGCGTTGTCGTCCAGTTCGAAGGGGGCGGTGATGCCCTCGGCGCGGACCTCGCGGGCCTGGAGGTCGACGGTGATCTCGACCGTCGGGTCGGCCTCGGTCAGCTGCCAGAGCTGCTCGACCGTCTCCTGCGGCAGGATCACGGTGAGCAGGCCGTTCTTCAACGAGTTGCCGCGGAAGATGTCGGCGAAGCGGGCCGAGATGACGGCCTTGAAACCGTAGTTCTGCAGGGCCCACACCGCGTGCTCGCGGGAGGAACCGGTGCCGAAGTCGGGGCCGGCGACCAGGACGGTCGCCCCCTGACGCTCGGGCCGGTTGAGGACGAACTCGGGGTCCTTGCGCCAGGCCTCGAACAGGCCGTCCTCGAAGCCGTTGCGGGTGACCTTCTTCAGCCAGTGGGCCGGGATGATCTGGTCCGTGTCGGCGTTGCTGCGGCGCAGCGGCACGGCGCGGCCGGTGTGCGTGGTGAAAGCTTCCATGGTTCTCAGGCCTCCAGGACGGCGGCGCCGGGCAGATCGGCGGGGGACGAAAGGTGGCCGGTGACCGCGGTCGCGGCCGCGACCTGCGGCGACACCAGGTGGGTACGGCCGCCCTTGCCCTGCCGTCCCTCGAAGTTGCGGTTGGAGGTGGACGCGGAGCGCTCACCGGGGGCCAGTTGGTCGGGGTTCATGCCCAGGCACATCGAGCAGCCCGCGTGGCGCCACTCGGCGCCGGCCTCCTTGAAGACCTTGTCCAGGCCCTCCTCCACGGCCTGCAGCGCCACCCGGACCGAACCGGGGACGACCAGCATCCGCACACCGTCGGCGATCCTGCGGCCCTTGACGACGGAGGCGGCGGAGCGCAGGTCCTCGATGCGGCCGTTGGTGCAGGAGCCGACGAAGACGGTGTCGACCTTCACCTCGCGCAGCGGCGTACCGGGCTCCAGGGCCATGTACTCCAGGGCCTTCTCGGCGGCCAGGCGGTCGCTGGGGTCCTCGAAACCGGCCGGGTCCGGCACGGAGGCGCTCAGCGGGGCGCCCTGGCCGGGGTTGGTGCCCCAGGTGACGAACGGGGACAGTGCGGCGGCGTCGATGACGACCTCGTGGTCGAAGACGGCGTCCTCGTCGGTCCTGAGCGTCTCCCAGTAGGCGACCGCGGCGTCCCAGTCCTCGCCCTGCGGGGCGTGCGCGCGGCCCTGCAGGTAGTCGAAGGTGGTCCGGTCGGGGGCGATCATGCCGGCCCGGGCGCCCGCCTCGATCGACATGTTGCAGATGGTCATCCGGGCCTCCATCGAGAGCTTCTCGATGGCCGAGCCGCGGTACTCGATGACGTAGCCCTGACCGCCGCCGGTGCCGATCCTGGCGATGATCGCCAGGATCAGGTCCTTGGCGGTGACGCCGTCGGGCAGTTCGCCGTCGACGGTGATCGCCATGGTCTTGAAGGGGGCCAGCGGCAGGGTCTGGGTGGCCAGCACGTGCTCGACCTGGCTGGTGCCGATGCCGAACGCCAGCGCGCCGAAGGCTCCGTGGGTCGAGGTGTGGCTGTCGCCGCAGACGACCGTCATGCCCGGCTGGGTCAGGCCCAGCTGCGGACCGACGACGTGCACCACGCCCTGCTCGACGTCGCCCAGCGGGTGCAGCCGCACCCCGAACTCGGCGCAGTTCTTGCGCAGCGTCTCCAGCTGCGTGCGCGAGACCGGGTCGGCGATCGGCTTGTCGATGTCGAGGGTGGGGGTGTTGTGGTCCTCGGTCGCGATGGTGAGGTCCAGCCTGCGGACCGGGCGGCCGTTCATCCGCAGACCGTCGAAGGCCTGCGGGCTGGTGACCTCGTGGAGCAGGTGCAGGTCGATGAAGAGGAGGTCGGGCTCGCCCTCGGCGCGCCGTACGACGTGATCCTCCCAGACCTTTTCCGCGAGTGTCCTTGCCATCGCATTCCCTCCGACCGGCCGCTCTGCCGGCCTGTTCGTCGTTGCCCTGCGTGTCCGCGCCCTTGTGGGGAGTGGCCGCAGCGGCCCTGTGCATTCCAGCGTGCCGCGTCCACCGGAAAATTGAACTTGCGTTTCACAGAGTGAGACGCGAGTATCGTTTCATGGACAACAGTAGTGGCGTCGGCGTTCTCGACAAGGCGGCTCTGGTGCTCAGCGCGCTGGAGTCCGGCCCGGCCACCCTGGCCGGGCTCGTGGGCGCCACGGGTCTCGCCCGCCCCACCGCACACCGCCTCGCCGTCGCCCTGGAGCACCACCGGATGGTGGCCCGCGACATGCAGGGACGCTTCATCCTCGGCCCGCGGCTGTCCGAACTCGC
Organism: Streptomyces sp. NPDC058864; assembly: GCF_042742985.1. NCBI lineage: Bacteria > Bacillati > Actinomycetota > Actinomycetes > Kitasatosporales > Streptomycetaceae > Streptomyces > Streptomyces sp. NPDC058864. The sequence goes on from NZ_JBHYMQ010000018.1 coordinate 118,606, forward strand.
CGCCGCGGCGGGCGAGGACCGTCTGCTGGCCACGGCCGGCCCGGTGCTCACGCATCTGCGCGACGTGACCGGCGAGAGCGCCCAGCTCTACCGTCGCCAGGGCGACATGCGCATCTGCGTGGCCGCCGCCGAGCGGCTGTCCGGACTGCGGGACACCGTCCCGGTCGGCTCCACCCTGCCGATGAAGGCCGGCTCCGCCGCCCAGGTCCTGCTCGCGTGGGAGGAGCCGGAGCGGCTCCACCGCGGGCTGCAGGGGGCCCGTTTCACGGCCACCGCGCTCTCCGGCGTACGGCGCCGCGGCTGGGCCCAGTCGATCGGCGAGCGCGAACCGGGTGTCGCCTCCGTCTCGGCCCCGGTGCGCGGCCCGTCCAACCGCGTGGTGGCGGCGGTGTCCGTCTCCGGTCCGATCGAGCGGCTGACCCGGCACCCCGGGCGCATGCACGCCCAGGCCGTCGTGGACGCCGCCGCCCGGCTGTCCGAGGCGCTGCGCCGCACCAGCTGAGCCCGGAGCAGCGGCCTCAGGCTGCCCGCTCCTCGCCCGCCTTCAGCCGCTGCGACGCCGTCTCACCCCGGCGTCCCACCGGGACGACCCCCGTGGCGGCGCCCAGTCCGAAGGCGGGCATGTCGACGTAGACGGACTCGTAGGCGCCCGCCGGCGCGGCGTACGTCTCGTGCCAGAAGCCCACCCTGCCCTTGCCGGCCCGCGCGCGGCGGTTGAACGCCGCCCACGCGGGCCGGTGCTGCTTGTCCTGCTGGGAGGCGTACGCGAACAGCTGCTCCGTGGACCTCCAGTACTGGACGACGTAGATCACCCGGGGCCCGCCGAACAGCAGCCGGTACCCCAGGAAGCCGCTCCCGTCGTCCTGCGACAGCTCCCGCAGCATGCGCGGCATGGCCCGGAACACCGGGAGCCAGCTGCCGAGGGAGCGGAAGCGGTTGATCCGCATCCCGATGAGGAACACGACGATGCCGCCCTCGGCGGCGGCGGTGTTGCGTCCCGGAATCACCTGCGCGGACATGAGGACCCCCTGTCGGTCGCGTTGGATAGTGGCACTATCCATGCTTAGATAGTGCCACTATCCAACGAAGGGCGCAAGGGAATGCGACTGGCGGAGCTGAGCGAACGCAGCGGCGTGGCGACGGCCACGATCAAGTACTACCTGCGCGAGGGTCTGCTTCCGCCCGGGCGCCGCGTCACGGCCACGCAGGCCGAGTACGGGGAGGAGCACCTGCGCCGGCTGCGGTTCGTCCGGGCGCTGATCCAGGTCGGCAAGGTGCCGGTGACCACCGCCCGCGAAGTGCTCGCCGCGGTGGAGGACGAGTCGCTCGACCAGCACATGCGGCTCGGCGCCGCCACCTTCGCCCTGCCGCACGGCCCGGAACCCGACGAGGACGATCCGGCGACCGGGACGGCCCGCCTCGAGGTGGACGCGCTCATGACCGAACTCGGCTGGCGCTACGGCAGCGAGACCTACGGCCCCTCCCCCGCGTACCGGATGCTCGTCACGGCGGTCGCCGCCCTGACCCGCCTCGGATACCCCAGCAGCGCACGGCACTTGGCGCCCTACGCGCGGCTCGCCGCCCAACAGGCCGTCCACGACCTGGATCTGGTCGAGACCTACGACACCCCGCTGGAACAGGCGGCCGCCGCCGTGACGCTCACGGTGCTCTACGAGCCCGTGCTGCTGAGCCTGCGCCGGCTCGCCGAGGCCGAGGAGTCCCGGCGCCGCTTCGGAGTTGGGTGAGACGGGACGCGAGAGGAGCGGGGCGCGGAAAGGCGCGGGACGGGGAAAACGGGAGAGGCCCCCCGCCGAAGCGGAGGGCCTCTCCCCGATGTACCCCCGACCGGATTCGAACCGGCGCTACCGCCTTGAGAGGGCGGCGTGCTAGGCCGCTACACAACGGGGGCGAGACTTGAGGAAATGTGCTGGGGTACCAGGACTCGAACCTAGACTAAATGAACCAGAATCACTCGTGCTGCCAATTACACCATACCCCATGGTGTGTCAAGTACCCCCGACCGGATTCGAACCGGCGCTACCGCCTTGAGAGGGCGGCGTGCTAGGCCGCTACACAACGGGGGCCCTAGCGATCCCTGCGAGAGAGATCAGTACCCCCGACCGGATTCGAACCGGCGCTACTGCCTTGAGAGGGCAGCGTGCTAGGCCGCTACACAACGGGGGCTTTGCAGAAGATCTGCGCTGGGGTACCAGGACTCGAACCTAGACTAACTGAACCAGAATCAGTCGTGCTGCCAATTACACCATACCCCACCAAAACTCAACCCCCCGCAGGGGGTTTTGCTTGGCCGCGCCCTCCGCGCTGGCCTTTTCGGCCCGCCCGGGCGGCGCAGGAAGAACATTACCCGATCGGTGACGGGGCTCCAAAACGAGTATCCGCCGCCAGAAGTGCGGGCAGCTCGTCGAGCCCGGTGATCCGCCGCAGGTCCGGCGCGGTGACGGAACCCGTACGGTCCAGCCACACCCCGTACAGGCCGGCCGCGTCCGCGCCGCGCGCGTCGGTGTCGGCCTTGTCGCCCACGTAGGCCACCTCTTCCGGCGGCAGCCCCAGAGCTTCGCACGCTCCCAGGAATGCCTCCGGCGCGGGCTTGGCGTGCCCCAGCTCCTGCGAGCACACCAGGCACTCGAAGCGGTCGCGCAGCCCCAGCCGGGTCAGCTTGCGCTCCTGGTGGGCGGTGCTGGAGTTGGACAGGAGGCCGTGCCGGTAGCCCGGGGTGAGGGCCTCCAGCGCCGGCACGACGTCGGGGAAGACCGCCCATGCGGCCTCGAAGTGGACGTAGTAGGCGGCGAACCACACGTCGGCCACGGCATCACCCACGGACGACCCCAGGAAGGCCCGGACGCGCTCCCTGCGGTGCTCGGTGAAGGTCAGCTCCCCGGTGAGGAAGCGCGCGTACTGCGTCTCCATCACCTCGCGCCAGGTGTGCAGCGCCCGCTCCTCGCCGCCGAACGCACCGAGCAGACCCTCGGCCTCGAGGTGCCGCAGCGCTCCGGTCCGCTCGGCACCCGAGTAGTCGAAGATCGTGTCGTCGATGTCCCAGAGCACGGCGCGGATCGGCATGTGCCGACTCTAGCCGGGTGCTCCATCCGGGGTTCCGGCGCCCGGCGGCCACCGGGTGAACAGCGTCCGGCGGCTCTCGAAACGGCGCCGTTCGCCCGTCACGGGGTCGTCGAACTCCAGCACCCGGGCGAGCAGCTGCAGCGGGCGGGAGAAGTCGCCGGGGGCGGCCGGCGGAAGGACGTGCGGGTACACGGGGTCGCCGAGGATCGGCACCCCCAGGGTGTTCATGTGCACCCGCAGCTGGTGGGTGCGGCCGGTCTCGGGGCGGAGCCGGTAGCGGGCCGGTCCGCCGCGGTGGTCCGGCGGTTCCACCAGTTGCACGTGGCTGCGTGCGTTGGGCTCGCCGGGGACCTCGCGGGCCGCCATCTCACCGCGTTCCTTCACGATCCGGCTCTCCACCGTGCGCGGCAGCGCCAGGGAGGGGTCGTGCCCGGCCAGGGCCTCGTACTCCTTGTGCACCAGCCGGTCGCGGAAGATCGTCTGGTAGGCACCGCGCAACTCCGGGCGGATCACGAACATCACCACGCCCGCCGTCAGCCGGTCCAGCCGGTGCGCCGGGCTGAGCTCCGGCAGCGCGAGATCGTGGCGCAGCCGGCTCAGCGCCGTCTCCACGACGTGGCCGCCGCGCGGCATGGTGGCGAGGAAGTGCGGCTTGTCGACGACGAGCAGCCGGTCGTCCCGGTGGAGCACCTCGATCGCGAAGGGCACCGGGACCTCCTGCGGCAGCTCCCGGTGGAACCAGACGTGGCCGCCCGGACGGTAGGCGGCGTCGGGGGCGAGCGGGCCGTCGGCGCCGTGCACCTCCCCGGCCGCGAACATCGCGTCCACCCGTTCCGGGGGCACCGCCGCGCCGAAGCGGTCCACCAGGTGGTCGCGGACCGTCGCCCAGGTCCCGCTGCCGGGCAGCCGAACGCGTACGGGATCGACCCCGCGGCGCTGGGGCAGCGGGGGGATCGGGGGCCTGGTCCTGCGGCGCACGGGTCGGTCCGGGAAGCGTGCCGCCCCGGGCTCCTGGTGGAGGCCCGGGGCGGATCGGCGTACCGCGGTCAGCCGGCGAGCTTCGCCAGGGCGGTGTCGACGCGGGCCAGGGTGCGCTCGCGGCCGAGCACTTCGAGGGACTCGAAGAGCGGCAGCCCGACGGTGCGGCCGGTGACGGCGACCCGGACCGGCGCCTGGGCCTTGCCGAGCTTGAGTCCGTGGGTCTCGCCGGCGGCGAGGACGGCGTCCTTCAGGGCCTCGGCGTTCCAGTCGGCGGCCCCCAGGTTCTCCCGGGCGGTGGTGAGCAGCGCCGAGGCGGCGGCCGGGTCCTTCATCGCCTTCTGCCAGGACGCCTCGTCCTCCACCGGCGTGTCGAGGAAGAGGAAGTCGACGTTGTCGGTGATGTCGGCGAGCACGGTCAGACGGGTCTGCGCGTGCGGTGCGATCGCCTCGAAGGCGGCCTGGTCGAAGGCCTCGGGCGCCCAGGGGGCGAACGGGGCCTTCAGCCACGGCCCGCAGGCCTCGATGAACGCCTTCACGTCCAGCAGGCGGATGTGGTCGCCGTTGATCGACTCGGCCTTCTTCAGGTCGAAGCGCGCCGGGTTGGCGTTGACCGCGTCGATGTCGAAGGCGGCCACCATCTCCTGGACGGAGAAGACGTCGCGGTCGGCGGAGAGCGACCAGCCGAGCAGCGACAGGTAGTTCAGCAGGCCCTCGGGGAGGAAGCCGCGCTCCCGGTAGAGGTTGAGGGAGGACTGCGGGTCGCGCTTGGAGAGCTTCTTGTTGCCCTCTCCCATGACGTACGGCAGGTGCCCGAAGAGCGGAGTGGTGCCGTTGCCGACGCCGATCCCGGCGAGCGCGCGGTAGAGCGCGATCTGGCGCGGGGTGGAGGACAGCAGGTCCTCGCCGCGCAGCACGTGCGTGATCTCCATCAGCGCGTCGTCGACCGGGTTGACCAGCGTGTACAGCGGGGCGCCGTTGGCCCGGACGATGCCGTAGTCGGGCACGTTGTCCGGGGTGAAGGTCAGCTCGCCGCGGACCAGGTCGGTGAAGGTGATCGTCTCGTCGGGCATGCGGAAGCGGACGATGGGCTCCCGGCCCTCGCGCTCGTACGCGTCGACCTGCTCGGCGGTGAGCTCGCGGCAGTGGCCGTCGTAGCCGGACGGGCGGCCTGCGGCGCGGGCGGCCTCGCGGCGCTCGTCGAGCTCCTCGGTGGTGCAGTAGCACTTGTACGCGTGACCGGCCTCCAGCAGCTTCGCGGCGACGTCCTTGTAGACGTCCATGCGCTGCGACTGCCGGTAGGGCGCGTGCGGGCCGCCGACCTCGGGGCCCTCGTCCCAGTCGAAGCCGAGCCAGCGCATGGCCTCCAGCAGCTGCTCGTACGACTCCTCGGAGTCGCGGGCGGCGTCGGTGTCCTCGATGCGGAACACCAGGGTGCCCTGGTGGTGCCGGGCGAAGGCCCAGTTGAACAGGGCGGTGCGGACCAGGCCCACGTGGGGGTTGCCGGTCGGCGAGGGGCAGAAACGTACGCGTACGGGAGCTGCGCTAGTCACGCTTGATCACCTTGTTGGTGAGAGTGCCGATGCCTTCGATGGTGACGGCGACCTCGTCGCCGACGTGGAGCGGGCCGACGCCCGCCGGGGTGCCGGTGAGGACGACGTCGCCCGGGAGCAGCGTCATGGCCTCGGTGACGTGGACGATCAGGTCCTCGATGGAGCGGATCATCTGGCTCGTGCGGCCGGACTGGCGGAGTTCGCCGTTGACGGTGGCGGTCACGGCGAGGTCGTTCGCGGCGGCGAGGTCGAGGTCCGTCTCGATCCAGGGGCCGATGGGGCACGAGGAGTCGAAGCCCTTGGCGCGCGCCCACTGCTTCTCGGCCTTCTGGGCGTCGCGCGCGGTGACGTCGTTGGCGCAGGTGTAGCCGAGGACGACCTCGGCGACACGGTCGCGCGGGACCTCGCGGCACAGTCGGCCGATGACGACGGCGAGCTCGGCCTCGTGGTGCACCTCCTGCGAGAAGGAGGGGTACACGATGGGGTCGCCGGGGCCGACCACCGAGGTGGAGGGCTTGAAGAAGGCGACCGGGACCTCCGGCACCTCGTTGCCCAGCTCGGCGGCGTGCTCGGCGTAGTTCCGGCCGATCGCGACGACCTTGCTGGGGAGCACGGGCGGCAGCAGCCGGACCTTGCTCAGCGGCACCTTCGTGCCGGAGCGCTCGTACTCGGCGAACGGGATGCCCTTGATGATGTCGAGGACGAGTCCGTCCGGGACGGACTCGTCGCCCTCGACGACGCCGAAGGCGACATTGCCGTCGATGGAGAACCTGGCGATGCGCACGGGAAGCAGCTCACCTCACTGGCCGGAGACTGACGCTCCAGGTTATCCCGGGGGTGACTCCCGGACCCGCCCGCCGAGCCGCGCCTCAGGCGGTCGGCAGCTCCGTCAGGACGGTACGGCGGGGGTTGGCGGTCTGCCGGGGAAGGACCACGGACTCCGTGCCCTCGACGGCCGGGGCGACCTCTGCGGTCCGCGTGTCCTCGGCGTCCGTCAGGTGCGCGAGGGTGGTGCGGCGCGGGTTGGCTATGGGTCGCATGATCATGGTCGTCTTCATGGGCCGGTCAGAACCTCGTGTTGTACCGGGCGCCCGCGAGGGCGCGGTTGACGTAATACACGGCTGTGTCAAACGTCAATCTATCGGCGCCTGTTCCCCGATCCGGATGCCCAATACAACTGACGGCCTGTGATTTTCCTCACGACCGCGGGGACAAGCAGGGCGAATCGGTCGGCCGACCGATGGCACCGAACCCGACATCCCGGCCCATCCGGACTCTTCACCCCCGGTCGGCAGCAGCCGGGCGCCGGGCGGGGGGCCCGAACCCCCTTGGAGAAAGCCCGGATTGCCGCAAGACTTCCGAAAGTTCACCGACACCGTGTGATCCGCCGCACGCGCTGAGTCACGTATTCCACTCGAAACCTGTCGGCCCTTGTTGGACGTGCGGCACTGTGCTGGAATTCCCCGGACCGCCGTATCAACAGATGCCGACGCGCAGGGGGGAGCGTGCGATCGCCGAGCGGCGGCGGCCAATGGGTATCCGCCGGGGAGGGCGGGACTCCGAAGACTCGACACCGTCCTGCCGCCCGTGCGGGGGACGCCTGGTCCAGAGGTTGCGACGCTAGTGCAGGGACGTTTCAAGAGGGATGGCGGCGCTGCGGGCGACCCGGAGCAGCGCGGTGGGACCGAACACGGTCCTGCCCGCCGGGATGAGACCGCAGACGCCGGAACCGCGGGCGCACAGAGCAGCGCCACGCCGGGGAGCGGTGTGCGCACCGGCCCGAAGCACGGCTCCCGAATAGCCATGCGCAACTGGCGCATCAGCACTCGTCTGGTGTCGCTGCTCGCGCTGCCGGTGGTCGCCGCGACCACCCTGGGTGCGCTGCGCATCCAGAGCTCGCTGGAGAACGTGCAGCAACTGGAGGCCATGACCTCGCTGACCGACCTCACGGAGCAGGCGACCAAGCTCGCCGCCGCGCTCCAGGAGGAGCGAGACGTCTCGGCCGGCCCGATGTCCAGCCCGCGCCCGGACCCGGGCGACCTCGACATCGTCGACGCCAAGCAGAAGACCAAGCTGGCGCGAACGGCCTTCGTGAGCGCCGCGGACAAGGTCTCTCCGGACCTCACGGGCGTCAACGCCTCGCTCGGCACGATCGGCCGGCAGCTCGGCACCCTGGGCGCGATCCAGGAGCGTGCATACGAGGACCCCGAGTACATCTCGCAGACCGTCAGCGAGTACAACGACCTGATCCAGTCGCTGATCGACCTCTCCCAGGAACTGGCCGAGGCGACCGGCAACTCGGAGATGATCACCAGCACCCGCGCGCTGGCGTCGTTCTCGGCCGCCAAGGAGTACGACTCCATCCAGCGCGCCGTCGTCAGTGCCGCGCTGGCCCACAACCACCAGCTCAGCCCCAACGACTTCCGTTACTTCGCGAGCGCCTACCGCGCCGAAGGCACGGAGATGAAGCAGTTCGAGCAGATCTTCGGCCGCTCGAACTCCGAGGACCTCCTCAAGGGCCTCAACGGTGGCAACGACATCGTCACCAAGTTCAACGAGCAGGCCGAGCGCATCCAGTCCTCCGAGTCCAGCATCCAGAACTTCACGGGTAACTACCTGGACTGGGACGACCAGGCCAAGACCAAGCTCCAGGTCATGAGCCAGATCGAGCAGACCCTGCTGCAGCAGATGCAGCAGAAGGCCCTGACGCTGCGCGACGAGGCACAGCAAGAGGCCATCCTCAGCGGTGCGCTGATCCTCCTCGTGCTCGGCATCTCGGTCGTCGGCGCCTTCGTCGTCGCCCGGTCCATGGTCCGCTCGCTGCGCCGGCTGCAGGACACCGCCCAGGAAGTCGCCCAGAAGCGACTGCCCGAGCTGGTCAAGCAGCTGTCCGAGTCCGACCCGCAGGACGTCGACACCTCGGTCGAGTCGATCGGCATCCACACGCGCGACGAAATCGGCCAGGTGGCCCGCGCGTTCGACGAGGTCCACAGCGAGGCGGTCCGTCTCGCCGCCGAGCAGGCGCTGCTGCGAGGGAACGTCAACGCGATGTTCACCAACCTCTCGCGCCGCAGCCAGGGCCTGATCCAGCGTCAGCTGAGCCTGATCTCCGAACTGGAGTCCCGCGAGGCCGACCCGGACCAGCTGTCCAGCCTCTTCAAGCTCGACCACCTCGCGACCCGTATGCGCCGGAACGGCGAAAACCTCCTCGTCCTCGCGGGCGAGGAGCCCGGCCGCCGCTGGACCCGCCCGGTCCCGCTGGTCGACGTCCTCCGTGCCGCCGCGTCCGAGGTGGAGCAGTACGAGCGCATCGAGCTCACCTCGGTGCCCGCGGTCGAGGTCACCGGCCGGGTCGTCAACGACCTCGTCCACCTGCTCGCAGAGCTGCTGGAGAACGCGACCTCGTTCTCCTCCCCGCAGACCAAGGTGCGCGTCACCGGTCACGCGCTGCCCGACGGCCGCGTGCTGATCGAGATCCACGACACCGGCATCGGCCTCTCCCCGGAGGACCTCGCCGACATCAACGAGCGGCTCGCGAACCCGCCGACGGTGGACGTCTCCGTCTCCCGCCGCATGGGTCTGTTCGTGGTCGGCCGCCTGTCCCTGCGACACGGCATCCGGATCCAGCTCCGTCCGTCCGACTCGGGCGGCACCACCGCGCTCGTCATGCTGCCGGTGGACGTCACCCAGGGCGGCGCCAAGCCGCAGCCGGGCGCGGGCAATCGCGGCCAGCAGCCGGGCGGTGCCCCCGCCGCGGCTCCGGGTGGTCCCGCGGCGGCCATGGGCGGCGGCGCCGGTACGGGCCTGGCCGGCATGCACCGTGGTGGCCAGCGCGGCCAGGTCTCCGGTTCCGCGTCCCGTCCGGCCCTCAACTCCGGTCCCGGCATGGGCCCGCAGGGCGGCCGTCCGGCCGGCCCCGGGGCTCCCGCGGCTCCCGGCCCGCAGCGCTCGGGCCCGAGCTGGGCCAACGAGCAGGTTCCCGGTGGCCAGGGCCGGCCGCAGCAGCCGCAGCGGCCCGCGGCTCCCCCGCAGCAGCCTCAGGCACCGCAGCCGGTGGGCGCTGCCCACGGGCACGAGGCCGACATGCCGCGCGGTCACGAGGAGCTGGAGACCACGGCGCAGTTCGAGCGCCCGGACTTCAACGCCATGCCGCACACCCCGCCGGCGTACGGCGGACACCAGGCTCCGCAGATGCCGCAGCACGGCGGCCAGATGCCACAGCACGGTGGCCAGATGCCGCAGCACGGTGGCCAGGTCCCGCAGCAGCAGGGCCAGTTCACCCGCAGCGACGTCTTCCAGCGCCCCGCGGCCCCGCAGGCACCGCAGTACCCGCAGGCACCGCAGGCCCCTCAGTATCCGCAGGCCCCTCAGGCGCCCCAGTACCCGCAGGCCCCTCAGGCCCCGCAGTACTCGCAGGCACCGGAGACCCCGCAGGCGGCTCCGGCGGCCCCGCGGCACTCCGGGGGCTACGCCCAGGGACCCGGCGCCGCACCGCAGCAGCAGCGTCCCACGGCCCCGCAGGCCGACCGGCAGCCGCTGCCGGCCGCCAGCGAGCCGATGGCGCTGCCGCCGGCCCCCGTCCGCGGGGACGAGCCCAGCCCGATCTTCGATTCCCTCGAGTCGGACTGGTTCCGTACCGGTCGTGCGGAGCGCATGCAGCAGGTGCACGTCGAGAGCGGTCCGGTCGCCCCGCAGCAGAACGGCCACGGCCCGAGCGCCGGAGCACCCACCCGGCCGCCGCAGCGCCCGCAGCAGCCCGCGCCCCAGCAGCACCCGCAGCAGCCTCAGGCCCCGCAGCGGGCCCGCGCCGAGTACCCGGCGGCGCCCGCGCACCCGGCACCGCCCGCGCAGCCGCCGGCGCCCCCGCGCCGCGAGCCGGCGGCGTGGCGGTCCTCGCCGAACGACGAGGTGTGGGAGCGGGCCGGCCAGGTGCGCCAGCCGTCCGCCGGCGGGGTCACCCCCTCCGGTCTGCCGCGGCGGGTCCCCAAGGCCAACCTCGTTCCGGGAGCCGGTGCTCCCCAGCAAGCCCCACAGGGCGGTCCGCAGATTTCCCGGGCCCCCGACGACGTGCGCGGACGCCTGACCAACCTCCGTCGCGGTATCCAGCAGGGCCGCCAGGCCGGTACGGGAGCTACCGACGGCCGCGGCTTTGGCACCACTCACCAGCAGGAGCGTTAGTTGAGTCAGATGAGCCAGGCGGCACAGAATCTGAACTGGTTGATCACCAACTTCGTGGACAACACCCCCGGGGTGTCCCACACCGTGGTCGTATCCGCCGACGGCCTGCTGCTGGCCATGTCCGAGGGCTTCCCCCGTGACCGAGCCGACCAGCTCGCCGCGGTGGCCTCCGGCCTCACCTCGCTGACCGCGGGCGCGTCCCGCATCTTCGAGGGCGGCAGCGTCAACCAGACCGTCGTGGAGATGGAGCGCGGCTTCCTCCTCCTGATGTCGGTCTCGGACGGATCCTCGCTGGCCGTACTCGCGCACCCCGAGTGCGACATCGGCCTCGTGGGCTATGAGATGGCCCTGCTCGTCGACCGAGCGGGCGCCGTCCTCACCCCCGACCTGCGCGCAGAACTCCAAGGCAGCCTGATGGGCTGAGCTCCCCGGAGCCCGGCCGAATGCACGCCCCATGACTACTCGCGACACGCGTCCGCTCTTACCCGGAGGACCATTCATGACCCCGCCGCCCGCCTCGCCCGGCCCGTACGGCGCGCCCCACCATGCGCCGTACGGGGGCGAAGGCGACCAGCCGCTGGTGCGGCCGTACGCCATGACCGGTGGTCGGACCCGGCCGCGCTACCAGCTCGCCATCGAGGCACTGGTCAGCACCACCGCGGACCCGAGTGCCTTCCAGGGGCTGCTCCCCGAACACCAGCGGATCTGCCACCTGTGCATGGAGATCAAGTCGGTGGCCGAGATCTCCGCACTGCTGGGGATCCCGCTGGGAGTGGCCCGGATTCTGGTGGCCGACCTGGCTGAGGCCGGTATGGTCGCCATCCACCAGCCGAGCAGTGGCGAGGCCGGCGGACAGCCTGATGTGACACTGCTCGAAAGGGTGCTCAGTGGACTTCGCAAGCTCTAGGCCGGGGCAGCAGGCGGCGTACGGTGCGCCGCCCGCGGCCCGGTCCACCACCTCGGCGAAGATCGTGGTGGCGGGTGGCTTCGGCGTGGGCAAGACCACGTTCGTCGGAGCGGTCTCGGAGATCAACCCGCTCCGCACGGAGGCCGTGATGACCTCGGCGTCCGCGGGCGTGGACGATCTGACACACGTGGCCGACAAGACCACGACGACCGTGGCCATGGACTTCGGTCGTATCACGCTCGACGACGACCTGATCCTGTACCTGTTCGGTACGCCGGGCCAGGACCGCTTCTGGTTCATGTGGGACGACCTGGTCCGCGGCGCCATCGGCGCCGTCGTCCTGGTCGACACCCGCCGACTGGCCGACTGCTTCCCCGCGGTCGACTACTTCGAGAACAGCGGCCTGCCGTTCGTCATCGCCCTCAACGGCTTCGACGGCCACCAGCCGTACACGCCCGAAGAGGTCCGGGAAGCACTGCAGATCGGCCCGGACGCTCCCATCATCACCACGGACGCCCGGCACCGCGCCGAGGCGAAGAGCGGGCTCATCACACTCGTGGAGCACGCACTGCTCGCTCGCCTCAAGTAAGCGTTCCAGCTTGCCACTTCGCGTATGGACCGGCTGTGTCTTTTGACATGGCCGGTCCTTCTGTTCATAACGTTTCGACCGCGAATCGGAACAACCCGAACACCCCCCGCGCCCAGTCGGCTTCACTGCGCACACATCTACCCAGTGAATTGCCACCGCTTTACGCTTATGCCCGTTTTAACCGGCACGTGATCATGGCTGCGCAGTCCTCGCCGGACGTTTGTGGAGCACCCCCATGACGTGCTGGAATTCATCGAAACCCGAGAGTAGGAACGGCGCCGCCCGCGCCGTCGCCGAGAGGTTGTTGGTCGAGTGAGGAACACGAGGCGAGCAGAGCCGGGTCCCGCGGACCACCCGCGTGGCAATTTCACCCCGCCTGCGCGATACGAAACGGCGCAGGCCACTGCCCCCGAGACCGCCACCGCCCCCGAGCCGGTGACGAGTGCGGGCAGCCGTTTCGCCATGCGCAACTGGCGGGTGGCCACCCGTCTGAACGTCATCCTCCTCATCCCGGTGCTGGTCGCCCTGGTCTTCGGCGGCTTCCGGGTGCAGAGCTCGGTGCAGACCTGGCAGGACGCGGACGACGCGGTGCGCACCGCCAACGCCGTGCGCGCCGCCGTGGACTACGCCAACGCCATCCTGAACGAGCGCGACCTCAGCGTGGTTCCCCTGCTGGCCGGCGACACCAAGAACGAGAACGTCGTCGCGACCCGCGCGGCCACCGACCAGGCCGCCGCGAAGTTCGACGCGGCCGTCGCCGAGCTGCCCGTGAACGACCGGCTGCAGCGTCGCGTGACGAACATCCGCGAGGGCGAGAAGGTCCTGGCGAAGCTGCGCGACACGGCCTTCACCCGGCAGCTCCCGGGTGTGCAGACCGAGGAGAAGTACGTCGAGGTCCAGCACCCGCTGATGGAGCTCGCCAACGAGCTGGGCTTCGGCACCAACAGCATCGCCTCCTACGGCCGCACCCTCTACGCGCTGGAACTGGCCAAGGCCGCCGAGTCGCTGACCCGCTCCATCGGCACCCACCTGCTGGTCGAGGACCGCGACAAACTCGCCCCCGGTGAGCTGAAGCTCCAGCTCACCGCCTTCACCTCGTACGCCTACCTCCAGCAGGTCGCCCTCGAGGAGTACCGGGGCGGTGGCACGGACGCCGACTACCAGCGGCTGCTGAGCGAGCAGGACGCGGCCCTGCAGAAGGGCAAGGAGCAGGTCGCCCAGGCGGCCCAGGCGGCCAAGCAGGCCGACCAGCCCTTCAAGGCGCCGCCGGAGCTCCAGGACATGATCAAGCTGATCGCCTCCGGTGCGAGCCCCGAGGCGCTCAAGACCGAGGGCGTGACCACGGAGAGCTGGTTCGGCGCCACCACCCTCGCCTTCGACGCCTACAAGAACGTCGAGCAGCACCTGGCCAACCAGGCGTACAACGACTCGAGCGACATCGCCGACAGCGCGCGCATCGACGCCATCGTCAACTCCGCCGTCGTGCTGGTCGCGTTGATCATCGCCTTCATCGTGGCCGCGATGGTCGCCCGTTCCATGAGCAACAGCATGCGCCGCCTGCGCACCTCGGCCTTCGAGGTCGCCGAGCAGCGCCTGCCCGGTCTGGTCGACCAGCTCTCCCGCACCGATCCGGGCAAGGTCGACACCCGGGTCCAGCCGATCCCGATCACCTCCAACGACGAGATCGGCGAGGTCGCCCGCGCCTTCGACCAGATCCACCGCGAGGCCGTACGGCTCGCCGCCGAGCAGGCCCTGCTCCGTGGCAACGTCAACGCGATCTTCACCAACCTCTCCCGCCGCAACCAGGGCCTCATCCAGCGCCAGCTGACGCTGATCACGGACCTGGAGAACAACGAGGCGGACCCGGACCAGCTGTCGAACCTCTTCAAGCTGGACCACCTGGCGACCCGTATGCGGCGCAACGGCGAGAACCTCCTGGTCCTCGCGGGCGAGGAGCCCGGCCGTCGCTGGAACCAGCCCGTCCCGCTGGTCGACGTGCTCCGCGCCGCGGCCTCCGAGGTGGAGGCGTACGACCGCATCGAGCTGGTCGGCATACCGGAGACCGAGATCCACGGCACCGCCGTGACCGACCTCGTGCACCTGCTGGCCGAGCTGCTGGAGAACGCCACCACGTTCTCCTCCCCGCAGACCAAGGTGCGGGTCACCGCGACCCGGCTGCCCGACGGCCGCGTCATGGTCGAGATCCACGACAAGGGCATCGGCCTCACCGCCGAGGACTTCGCGGACATCAACCACAAGCTGGCCGAACCGCCGGTCGTCGACGCGTCGATCTCCAAGCGCATGGGCCTGTTCGTGGTCGGCCGCCTCGCCGACCGGCACGGCATCCGCGTCCAGCTCCGCCCGTCCGGCGAGCAGGCCGGCACCACCTCGCTGGTCATGCTCCCCGAGCCGATCACCCACGGTGGCGGCGGCGAGGAGCTGCCGCTGGAGGACGACTTCACCGTGTCCCGGATCGTGCCGGAGCTCGAGACCCCGGAGTTCGCCCCCTACGGGCCGACCGCCGCGGAGCTCGGCTTCGACGACTCGCGCTACGAGCGCGCCGAAGCCCCCGGCGACGCCCGCGCGCTGGACCCGGTCGGCCGCTCGCTCATGCGCGACCAGCGCCGCGCCCAGCTCGAGGCCGCGACCGGGGACCGCACCACGGAGCGCCCGCCCTTCGAGGGGGACGCGCAGGAGCAGGGCTTCCGGGACGGCTACCAGGAGGCCGGCGACGAGGCCGCGTTCCAGGAGACCCCCTTCCAGGACAACGGCTTCCCGGCGAACGGCTACACCGAGCAGGGCTACCAGGAGCCGCAGGCCCAGCCGTACCAGGAGCAGCAGGGCTTCGACGCGCAGCCCGGCTTCCAGGAGCCGGCGTACACCGACGGCGCCTACGCCGAGCAGGGGTACGCCGCTGCGCAGAACGGCTACGGCCAGGACGACTGGCAGCAGCAGAACGGCTACGCCCAGGAGCAGTGGACGGGCACGCCCGGCGACCTGCCGCAGCCGGCCCAGCCGCAGGGCTTCCCCGCTCAGGCGGCGACCGATTCCGCCGCAGCCGCCCCCTTCGAGGCCCCGGAGCGCGTAGGCTTCGACGGACCGGGTCCGGCGACAGGCCCGCTGCACTCCTCGGTGACTGACGCGGGCCTGCCGCGCCGCGACCGCGGGTGGCAGCAGTCCGGCCCGGCGGTCCCGGCGCAGCCGGCGCCCCAGGCGGCGGAGGCCTTCCCGGCACAGCCTGCGCCCTCCGCACCGGCACCGGACGGGGAGTCCGAGTGGCGCTCCACGAACGACGAGAACTGGCAGCGGGCCGAACAGGCCCGCAAGCCCAAGGCGGGCGGGGTCACCCCCTCCGGCCTGCCCCGGCGGGTCCCCAAGGCCAACCTGGTCCCGGGCACCGCACAGCAGACTCCGCAGGGCGGACCGATGGTCTCCCGTGCACCCGAGGACGTCCGCGGCCGGCTGAGCAATCTCCGGCGCGGCGTCCAGCAGGGACGCACTGCGGGAACTGACACGAACGGCCAGGGCTTCGGCCCCAAGCACCAGGAGCGTTAGTTGAGTCCGATGAGCCAGGCGGCACAGAACCTGAACTGGTTGATCACCAGTTTCGTGGACCAGACCCCAGGGGTCTCCCATACGGTTGTGGTCTCTGCCGACGGCCTGCTGCTGGCGATGTCCGAGGGATTCCCGCGGGACCGCGCGGACCAGCTGGCCGCGGTGGCCTCCGGTCTGACCTCGCTGACCGCGGGTGCCTCGCGCATCTTCGAGGGCGGCCACGTGAACCAGACCGTCGTGGAGATGGAGCGCGGCTTCCTCTTCATCATGTCCGTCTCGGACGGATCCTCGCTGGCCGTGCTGGCGCACCCGGAGTGCGACATCGGCCTCGTGGGCTACGAGATGGCCCTGCTGGTCGACCGGGCGGGCAATGTGCTCACCCCCGATCTGCGTGCGGAATTGCAGGGCAGCCTGCTCAACTAACGGACAGGCATGCGGGCGCGTCCGGGGACCCGTAGGGTTTTCGGACGCGCTACCCAGCTGGAGGAGGAACCGTGGCAACGCCCCCAGGCGGAGATCAGTACGGCAATCACCAACAGCAGCCGCCCCTCAAGCGGTTCAACTTCCCCTCGGCACCAAGCCAGGAGCCGCCCCCCTCCTACGGTGGGGGGAACCCCGGTCCCGGCCCCATGCCGCCGCACCGGCAGCCGAGGATCCAGCCGTACGAACCCCCGCAGGCGCCACCGCCTCGGACAGCGCAGACCGGCCGTGCCAAGCCGCCGTCCGGTCTGGTGCGCCCCTATGCCATGACCGGTGGCCGCACCCGGCCGCGCTACCAGCTCGCCATCGAGGCGCTGGTCAGCACGACCGCCGACCCGGTGCAGCTGCGGGGCCAGTTGCCGGAGCACCAGCGGATCTGCATCCTCTGCCGGGAGATCAAGTCGGTCGCGGAGATCTCCGCGCTCCTCTCCATCCCCCTCGGCGTCGCCCGAATCCTCGTCGCCGACCTGGCGGAGGCCGGGCTCGTCGCCATTCACCAGCCCGGTGGCGACGATGCCTCGGGCGGACAGCCAGACGTGACACTGCTCGAAAGGGTGCTCAGTGGACTTCGCAAGCTCTAGCGGTCCAGCTCGCTCAACCACCTCGGCGAAGATCGTGGTGGCGGGCGGCTTCGGCGTGGGCAAGACCACGTTCGTCGGTGCCGTATCGGAGATCAACCCGCTGCGTACCGAAGCCGTGATGACCTCCGCCTCCGCGGGGATCGACGATCTGACGCACGCGCCGGACAAGACCACCACGACGGTGGCGATGGACTTCGGCCGCATCACCCTGGACGAGGACCTGATCCTCTACCTGTTCGGTACGCCGGGCCAGGACCGCTTCTGGTTCATGTGGGACGACCTGGTGCGCGGCGCCATCGGCGCGGTCGTCCTGGTGGACACCCGCCGGCTGGCCGACTGCTTCCCCGCGGTCGACTACTTCGAGAACAGCGGCCTGCCGTTCGTCATCGCCCTCAACGGCTTCGACGGCCACCAGCCGTACGCCCCGGAGGAGGTCCGCGAGGCCCTCCAGATCGGTCCCGAGGCGCCCATCATCATCACGGACGCCCGGCACCGCGCCGAGGCGAAGAGCGCGCTCATCACGCTGGTCGAGCACGCCCTGATGGCGCGCCTGCGGTAGCGGTCGCGCTTCCCGCACGACGCGAAAGGCCCCGCACGGGACGTGCGGGGCCTTCGCGTTCCGCTCTCCGCTCTCCGCCCTGCTCGAGGGCGTGACGTCCGCTCCTGCGGTACGACGACGGCGGCGCGGCACCCGGGAAGGGT
>NZ_JBHYMQ010000019.1:0-5690 GCF_042742985.1 Streptomyces sp. NPDC058864
GCCGATGGTACTGCAGGGGGGACCCTGTGGGAGAGTAGGACGCCGCCGAACAATCATTCAAAGCCGTGCCCCCGGACCCAGTCCGGGGGCACGGCTCTTTGGCGTATCCACACCCGTTGTTCATGTTCAGATCAGCAACGCATCACCCGCTGCGGTGATCCTTGCCGGACCGGGTAAGTGGAGGTGGGCCTGATGCAGCAGTTCCTGGTTCAGGGTGCTGAAGTTGCCGCGCTGGAGGACGAGTTCTCGTCTGCGGTGGACGGGCGTCATGCCGTTGCCGTGGATTCCGCGACCTCCGCGTTGCAGCTGGCGCTGCTCTCGCTCGGCATCGGTGCCGGCGAGGAAGTGATCCTGCCGTCGTTCGCGCCCGTGGAGACCGCGGCCGCCGTGCGGCAGGTCGGTGCGGTGCCGGTCTTCGCCGACATCGACCCGCTGACGTTCTGCCTCGATCCGGAGGCCGTCGCCGCCGCGATCACGCCGCTGACGGTGGCGATCCTGCCGGTTCACCTCTTCGGGCACCCCGCGGCCGTCGACCAGATCACCGACATCGCCACCCGGCACGGCCTGGCGATCGTCGAGGACGCCACCCAGGCCCAGGCGGCGACGCTGGCCGGGCGCCGGGTCGGCACCTACGGCGTGTTGAGCGTGTTCGCGGTCGAGGCCGGGGCGGTGGTGACCACGGAGCACCCCGAACTGGCCGGCGCCGTCAAGCGGCTGAGGAACACCGACCACGCCAAGGCCCGCATCACCGACCGCAAGGCGGCCGTGGGTCGCGGGGCGCTGGCGAAGCTCGCCGGTGCCGTTGCACGGCAGCGCGCCAACTGCCGCTACCTGGACTCCGCCCTCACCGGTGTCCTCGTGCCGTACGTGGAGCCCGGCGCCCACCACGTCTACCACCGCTACACGGTGCGCATACCGGGGAACGGCCGGCCGGACCGGGACGCGTTCGCGATGGCCCTGGCCGCGCGGGGCGTGCAGGCGAACGTGAGCATCCCGACGCCCGTGCACCGGCTCCCCGGGTACCGGTCCGGTTCGTATCTGCCCCGGACGGAGAAGGCGGCCGGCGAGACGCTGTCGCTGCCCGTCCACCCGGGCCTGACGGAGAAGGAGTTGGAGCGGATGGCCGCGGTGTGCAACACGCTCGGCGGTCTGCTCTGAACCAGGGCCGTCCGGGCCGGGCCGTCCGCCGAGCGGATTTCCGAACCGGGACCCGTATGGGTTAAGATCCTTCACGTCGACGCGCCCCAATAGCTCAGTCGGCAGAGCGTCTCCATGGTAAGGAGAAGGTCTACGGTTCGATTCCGTATTGGGGCTCTGAACAGGAAAAGGCCCCCGCCGTCCGGCGGGGGCCTTTTCCTGTTTCCTGCTCCTTTTCGCGGGGACTGCCCACGCTAGGCGGGCAGTTCCGGGACGCGCATCGAGAGGATGGCCATGTCGTCGGAGGGCGCGTCCGAGGCGAAGCGCTCGACGGCCCGCTGGATACGGGCCGCGACGGCGCCGGCGGTGAGTCCCGTGCAGGTGGCCAGGACGTCGGCGAGGCCGTCGTCGCCGAGCATGCGGGTGCCCTCGCGGCGTTCGGTGACGCCGTCGGTGACGCAGAGCAGGACGTCGCCTGGGTCGAGGGTGACGGTCTGCTCGACGAGTTCGAGGTCCTCGATGACGCCGAGGAGGGGCTGCGGCTCCGCGGCGGGTTCCACTACGCCGCTCTGCCGCAGGCGCAGCGGGAGCGGGTGGCCGGCGCAGACGACCTTCAGGACGGCGCTGCCGTCGCTCTGCGGCCACATCTCGCCGTAGAGGAGGGTGAGGAAGCGGCTGCGGGCCCCCTCGTCCAGGATGGCCGCGTTGAGCCGCTCCAGGACGGACGGGCCGCTGAAGCCCTCACGGGCGAGCAGTCGCAGCGCGTGCCGGGCGAGACCCGTCACGGCGGCTGCCTCGGGGCCCGTGCCGCACACGTCACCGATGGCGAAGCCCCAGCAGCCGTCGCGGATGGGGAACACGTCGTAGAAGTCGCCGCCGACCTCGTTGCCCTCGCCGGCGGCCCGGTAGACGACCTCGACCTCGACCCCCGGGATCACCGGCAGGCCGGGCGGCAGCAGGCTGCGCTGAAGGGACTGGCTGATGGCCGTGCGCTCGCTGTACAGGCGGGCGTTGTCCAGGGCGAGAGCGGCCCGGCGCGACAGGTCCTCGGCGAGTTCGAGGATCTCCTGACGGAAGCGCTCGTCGGCGGACTTGCCGAGGGTGAGCATGCCGATGACGCGGTTGCGGGCCACCAGCGGCAGGACGACCGTCTCGCCGCCGACCGCGGCCGCGGTCGCCAGGGCCGTGCCGGGGCCCGTTGCGGGCCGCCCGGCGTCGCCGAGGCCCAGGCTGCGCAGGGAGGCGCGCAGGGCGGTGGAGTGGGCGGCGTCGGCGGGGGCGGTCCACACCCGGGCGCCGGGGGTCGGGTCGGGCTCGGGAGGGGAGACGCGGGACAGCAGGGCCTTGATGCCGTCGATGCGGTCCTCGTCCTCGTGCAGCACGAAGGCGAGTTCGGGCTCCGATGCCTGGTCGGCGATGGTGTAGACGGCGCACCAGTTGGCCAGGGTGGGTACCGTCATCTGGGCCATCAGGGCCAGCGTCTGGTCCCGTTCAAGGGTGCCCGCCAGCAGGTCCGAGGCCTCCACCAGGAAGGACAGCGAGCCGCGGCGCAGCCGTTCGAGTTCGGTGAGGCGGGCGCTCTCCACCGCCAGCGCGATGCGGTCGGCGGCGAACTGCAGCCGCAGAGCCTCCTCGTTGGTGTAGCGGCCGGGGCTCTCCGCGGCGACGCCCAACGAACCGGTGAGGCGGCCCTCGACCTTGAGGGGGACGGTGACGACGGAGCGCATGCCGGTGCCGGCGAGCAGCGGGACGGCGCCCGGGACCGCCGTGAGGTCCTCGTGGACGGCGGGCATGCGGGCGCTGCCGTAGCGGCCGGTGCCGGCCTCGACGGGGACGCGCGCGAAGCGCTGCCGGGCGGAGGGGAGTCCGGTGGAGGCCCGCACCTCGAGTTCGGTCTCGTCGTCGGTGGCGAGCAGCAGGTAGGCGGCGTCGCCGTCGAGCATGTCGCGGGCCCGCTCCACGGTGCGCTGCAGCAGTCCGTCGAGGTCGTCGGGGGCGGGGGAGCCGATGAAGGACTCGAAGGGGTCCACGGCCTTGCCGCGTTCCGCGCCGCCCTCGACGGCGATCATGCCGCGGCCCGGGTTCTGCAGGACCGCGCGCTCGTCCTCGCGTACCAGCAGGCACACGGTGGACGGCTCGCCGGAGGAGTCGCGCACCCGCAGGTGCGTGCCGTAGACGGGGAGGATCCGGCCGTCGGCGCCGCGGACGCCGTAGCTGCCCTCCCAGCGGGACAGCCGCAGGGCCTCGGCGATGCCGTGGCCGGTGCCGGGGGTCTGCGGCCAGGCGGCGAAGTCGCCGAGCGGCTTGCCCGTCACCTGGTCGCCGGGGTGGCCGAAGAGTTCGGCGGCGTCCTGGTTCCAGCGGGTGATGATGCCGCCGCGGTCGACCTGGACGACGGCGACCCGGACCCGCTCGTCGGCCAGCGGCAGCGCCTGCACGGGCAGGGCGGGGCCCGCGGAACGGGTGCCGGCGGGGCGCTGGGGGAGCTCCAGACGGAACCAGACCTGCTTGTTGGCGGCGGTGTACTCCACGCCCCAGCGGCTGGCCAGCGCCGAGCACAGGAGCAGCCCGCGCCCGCCCTCGTGGTCGGGATGGATCTGCTTCTTCGCGTCGTGGAGAGGAAGCTCACGTTCCGGGTACCGGTCGGCGACCTCGATCCGGACGGCGGACTCGAAGCGCAGGCACTGGACGTCCGCCGCGGTGCCGGCGTGGACCACGGCGTTGGTGACGAGTTCACTGGTGAGGACGACGGCGTCGTCGACCACCTCGGAGAAGCCCCAGCCCTGGAGCGTGTCACGGACGAACGCACGTGCGGTGGCGACCGAGCGTCCCACGGGTTCGAAGGTGGCCGCTGCCCGCGCCGTGATCACAGATCTCCTTGTTTGTCCCGGGACGTCACCATTCGTCGTCCGCTGTACTGTCACCACCGGCCCCCACTTCGAGGTGTACGCCCGGCCCAAGGTGGGCAACCGCATGCCAGGTTACTTACCCCCGGCGACCGCGTGTGTGCCGGTTGGGGGTGTTCCTGCCCCGATCATGACGCCGGTCATATGCGATGCTGCCGAACTGTTATGGCCGGGCCCGGGCATGGTGAAACACTGGTCATGCCTGAACGAGGCACCTGCAGGTCGGTCGACCCTCCGGGAGGGACACGGTGGAGTCTGGCGCATCGGCGCGAGGCGGCGCGGCATCCGCGGCGAAGCGGGGCGGTTCCGCACGGGTCAAGAACGTGCGGTCGCGTGGGAGCGGGGCCGGCACGGGGACCGTCGAGGTCGACTCGGCGGCCCTGCACAGGCTGCTGTCCGCGTTGGAGTCCATGCGGGACGGCAACTTCCGCAAGAGGCTGACGGTCACGGGCGACGGGGTCATGGCGGAGATCTCCGCCGTGTTCAACGAGGTCGCCGACCGCAACCAGCACCTCACCGGGGAGCTGGCGCGGGTGCGGCGGGTCGTGGGCCGCGAGGGCAAGCTCGCCGAGCGCCTGGAGACGGGGGCGTGCGAGGGCGCCTGGGCGGCGGCCATCGACGCCTCCAACGCGCTCGTGGACGACCTCGTGCGCCCCATGTCCGAGGTCGGCCGGGTGCTGTCGGCGGTCGCGGAGGGCGACCTGGAGCAGCGGATGGACCTGCGCGCGCAGGGCGCCGACGGTTCCGGGCATCCGCTGCGCGGCGAGTTCCTCAAGGTGGGCCGCACCGTCAACGGGCTGGTCGACCAGCTCTCCACGTTCACCGACGAGGTGACCCGGGTGGCGAGCGAGGTCGGCACCGAAGGCAAGCTCGGCGGCCAGGCGCGGGTGCGCGGCATGTCCGGTTCGTGGAAGGACCTCACGGACTCCGTCAACACCATGGCGTCCCGTCTGACGGCCCAGGTGCGTGACATCGCTCTCGTCACCACGGCGGTCGCCAAGGGCGACCTGTCGCGCAAGGTCACCGTCCACGTGGCCGGCGAGATGCTGGAGCTGAAGAACACCGTCAACACGATGGTGGACCAGCTCTCCTCCTTCGCCGCCGAGGTGACCCGCGTCGCGCGCGAGGTGGGCACCGAGGGCCAGCTGGGCGGCCAGGCCAAGGTGGCCGGGGTCGACGGCGTGTGGAAGGACCTCACGGACTCCGTCAACCTGATGGCCGGCAATCTGACGGCCCAGGTGCGGGACATCGCCCAGGTGACCACCGCGGTCGCCAACGGCGACCTGTCCCAGAAGATCACCATCGGCGCGCGCGGCGAGGTCGCGCAGCTCGCCGAGACGGTCAACGCGATGACCGAGACGCTGCGCACCTTCGCCGACGAGGTGACCCGGGTGGCGGGCGAGGTCGGCGCGGAGGGCCGGCTCGGCGGCCAGGCGCAGGTGCCGGGCGCCGCGGGCATCTGGAAGGACCTCACCGACTCGGTGAACACCGCGTTCCGCAACCTGACCGGCCAGGTGCGGGACATCGCGCAGGTGACGACGGCGGTCGCAGGCGGCGACCTGTCGCAGAAGGTCACGGTGGACGTCTCCGGCGAGATGCTGGAGCTGAAGAACACCGTGAACCGCATGGTGGACCAGCTGTCCTCGT
>NZ_JBHYMQ010000019.1:5789-132928 GCF_042742985.1 Streptomyces sp. NPDC058864
GGTGGCCCGCGGTGACCTCTCCCAGAAGGTCGACGTCGACGCGCGCGGCGAGATCCTGGAGCTGAAGAACACCATCAACACGATGGTCGACCAGCTGTCCTCGTTCGCGGAGCAGGTGACGCGGGTGGCCCGCGAGGTGGGCACCGAGGGCCGGCTCGGCGGCCAGGCGCAGGTGCCGGGCGTGGCCGGCGTGTGGCGCGACCTCACCGACTCCGTGAACGGCATGGCGGGCAACCTGACCGCGCAGGTCCGCAACATCGCGCAGGTGGCCACCGCGGTGGCCCGCGGTGACCTCTCCCAGAAGATCGACGTCGACGCGCGCGGCGAGATCCTGGAGCTGAAGAACGTCCTCAACACGATGGTCGACCAGCTCTCCTCGTTCGCGGAGCAGGTGACGCGGGTGGCCCGCGAGGTGGGCACCGAGGGCATCCTGGGCGGCCAGGCCGAGGTGAAGGGCGTGTCGGGCACCTGGAAGGACCTGACGCAGTCCGTCAACTTCATGGCGAACAACCTCACCATGCAGGTCCGCAACATCGCCGAGGTCACCACCGCGGTCGCCCAGGGCGACCTGTCCAAGAAGATCACCGTCGACGCCAAGGGCGAGATCCTCGCCCTGGTCACCACCGTCAACACGATGGTCGACCAGCTCTCCGCGTTCGCCGACGAGGTGACCCGGGTGGCCCGCGAGGTGGGCACCGAGGGCCAGCTGGGCGGCCAGGCGCGGGTGCGGGACGTCTCCGGCATCTGGAAGGACCTGACCGACAACGTCAACCTGATGGCCAACAACCTGACCGGCCAGGTGCGTTCGATCTCCTCCGTCGCCACCGCCGTCGCCAACGGCGACCTCACCAAGAAGATCACCGTCGAGGCGCGCGGCGAGGTCGCCACGCTCGCCGAGACCATCAACACGATGGTCGACACGCTCTCCGCCTTCGGTGACGAGGTGACCCGGGTGGCCCGCGAGGTGGGCACCGACGGCATCCTCGGCGGTCAGGCGCGCGTGCCGGGCGTGTCCGGCTCGTGGAAGGACCTCACCGAGTCGGTGAACAACATGGCCTCCAACCTGACCGGCCAGGTCCGCAACATCGCCATGGTGACCACGGCGGTCGCCCGTGGTGACCTGTCCAAGAAGATCGACGTCGACGCGCACGGCGAGATCCTGGAGCTGAAGACCACCATCAACACGATGGTCGACCAGCTGTCGGCCTTCGGTGACCAGGTGACGCGGGTGGCCCGTGAGGTGGGCACCGAGGGCCGCCTGGGCGGTCAGGCGCGCGTGCCGGGCGTCTCCGGCATCTGGAAGGACCTCACCGAGTCGGTGAACCTGATGGCGAACAACCTGACCCGTCAGGTGCGCAACATCGCCCAGGTGGCCACCGCGGTGACCCGCGGCGACCTCAACATCCGCACGGACGTGGACGCGGCGGGCGAGATCCTGGAACTCCAGGACTACATCAACACCATGATCGTCCGACTCCGCGAGACCACGCTCGCCAACAAGGAGCAGGACTGGCTCAAGGGCAACCTCGCCCGCATCTCCGGTCTGATGCAGGGCCGCCGCGACCTCAACGACGTGGCGGCGCTCATCATGAGCGAACTGACCCCCGTGGTCTCCGCCCAGCACGGCGCCTTCTTCATCGCGGAGGAGCCCTCCGGCGGCGAGGAGATCGACGAGGGCTACGAGCTGCGGCTGAGCGGTTCGTACGGCTTCTCCAAGCGGACGATGCCGACGGTGTTCCTGCCCGGCGAGGGCCTGATCGGCACGGCCGCCGTCGAGAAGCGCTCGATCCTGGTGGAGGACGTACCGCCGGGCTACCTGAGGATCTCCTCCGGTCTCGGCGAGGCGCCGCCGGCCCACGTCATCGTGCTGCCGGTGGTGTTCGAGGACCGGGTGCTCGGTGTGATGGAGCTGGCCTCCTTCCAGCCTCTGACGCAGATCCAGAAGGACTTCCTCGGCCAGATCACCGACATGATCGCGGTCAGCGTGAACACCATCAGCGTGAACACCAAGACCGAGTACCTGCTGGAGCAGTCGCAGGAGCTGACCGAGCAGCTGCGGGAGCGCTCGGCGGAGCTGGAGAACCGGCAGAAGCAGCTGGAGATGTCCAACACGGAGCTGGAGGAGAAGGCGGAGCTGCTGGCCCGCCAGAACCGGGACATCGAGGTGAAGAACACCGAGATTGAGGAGGCCCGGCAGGTCCTGGAGGAGCGCGCCGAGCAGCTGGCCGTCTCGATGCGCTACAAGTCCGAGTTCCTGGCCAACATGTCGCACGAGCTGCGCACCCCGCTCAACTCGCTGCTCATCCTGGCCAAGCTGCTCGCGGACAACGCCGAGGGGAACCTCTCCCCGAAGCAGGTCGAGTTCGCCGAGACGATCCACGGCGCCGGCTCCGACCTGCTGCAGCTCATCAACGACATCCTGGACCTGTCCAAGGTCGAGGCGGGCAAGATGGATGTCAGCCCGACCCGCATCGCCCTGGTCCAGCTGGTCGACTACGTGGAGGCGACCTTCCGCCCGCTGACCGCGGAGAAGGGCCTGGACTTCTCGGTGCGGGTCTCGCCGGAGCTCCCCGCCACGCTCCACACCGACGAGCAGCGGCTGCTGCAGGTGCTGCGCAACCTGCTGTCGAACGCGGTGAAGTTCACCGACAGCGGTTCGGTCGAACTGGTCATCCGCCCGGCCGGTCCCGACGTGCCGCAGGCGATCCGGGAGCAGTTGCTGGAGTCCGGCTCGCTGCGGGGCGCGGACGAGCCGCTGATCGCCTTCTCGGTGACCGACACGGGCATCGGCATCGCGGCGAGCAAGATGCGGGTCATCTTCGAGGCGTTCAAGCAGGCGGACGGCACCACCAGCCGCAAGTACGGCGGTACGGGCCTGGGCCTGTCCATCAGCCGGGAGATCGCCCGGCTGCTCGGCGGTGAGATCCACGCCGACAGCCAGCCCGGCCGGGGCTCGACCTTCACCCTCTACCTGCCGCTCAACACCACCGAACTGCCGCCCCAGGGCTACCCGCAGCTCCCCGGCGGCGAGGCCGCGGAACTGGAGGGAGCGCCGGCCGAGCCGCTGCACGCCCCGGCGCACGGCCACGTGGCGGTGCGCGGCCGGGGCGCGGGCAGCAGCCTGGCCCGGCTTCGCAGGCGTTCGGCGGCGCAGCGGCCCGCGGCGGCCGCCGGACCGGTGGAACGCACCACGCTGCCCGAGTCATGGGTGGAGGGCGCGCACAGCGACGCCTACACCGGCTTCGCGGGCGGGTTCAACGGTGAGAAGGTGCTCATCGTCGACGACGACATCCGCAACGTCTTCGCCCTCACCAGCGTGCTGGAGCAGCACGGACTGACGGTGCTGTACGCCGAGAACGGCCGGGAGGGGATCGAGGTCCTGGAGCAGCACGACGACGTCGCGGTGGTCCTGATGGACATCATGATGCCCGAGATGGACGGTTACGCGACCACGGCCGCGATCCGCAGGATGCCCCAGTTCGCCGGGCTGCCGATCATCGCGCTGACGGCGAAGGCGATGAAGGGCGACCGGGAGAAGAGCATCGAGTCCGGGGCGTCCGACTACGTCGCCAAGCCGGTGGACACCGACCACCTCCTCGCGGTGATGGAGCAGTGGATGCAGTCCAGGTGACGCCGCGTCGGGCGGCTCGTGGGGCGGCTCGTGGGGCGGCTCGTGGGGCACTTCCTCGGGCACGACGTTGGGTGACCGGGCGTTCAACGGACGGTGAACGTCCATGACTCGGCGTGTGTGAAGAGGTGTGAGAGTGCGGGATTCTGGGAACCTTCTGGTCTCCGCTTGCGTTTCTGCTACGTGCGCAGTGACATGGCGGTGACAGGGTGTGGCGGACAGCGGGGTGCGGCTACCATGACCGGCACAAGGACGGGCGGCGCTCAGGAGTCGTCCATGGGGGCGGCGACCGGTGCAGTGCCGGGGCGAGGAGGGCGGGCCATGGTGCAGAAGGCCAAGATCCTCCTGGTCGATGACCGGCCGGAGAATCTGCTGGCGCTGGAGGCCATCCTCTCCGCGCTCGATCAGACCCTGGTGCGGGCATCGTCCGGGGAGGAAGCGCTCAAGGCGCTGCTGACCGACGACTTCGCGGTGATCCTGCTCGACGTCCAGATGCCGGGCATGGACGGGTTCGAGACCGCGGCGCACATCAAGCGGCGCGAGCGCACCCGCGACATCCCGATCATCTTCCTGACGGCCATCAACCACGGGCCGCACCACACCTTCCGCGGCTACGCGGCAGGCGCGGTGGACTACATCTCCAAGCCCTTCGACCCGTGGGTGCTGCGCGCCAAGGTCTCGGTCTTCGTCGAGCTCTACATGAAGAACTGCCAGTTGCGCGAGCAGGCCGCCCTGCTGCGGCTGCAGCTGGAACAGGGCGCCCGCTCCGGCGGCAACGGCGCCAAGGAGCCCGTGGGCCTGCTCGCCGAGCTCTCCGCGCGGCTCGCCGCCGTCGAGGAGCAGGCGGAGGCGCTGTCCAAGCAGCTCGACGAGTCCGCCGACGCGGCGGCGGTGGCCACGGCCGCGCACCTGGAGCGCAAGCTGACCGGGCTGCGCCGCGCGCTGGACGCGCTGGAACCGGGCACGGGCGGCGGCGACAAGAAGATTCCCCCGCAAGAGTGAAGCATGTGCGCCAGTTGATGCAGGGTCATCCTTGGCGCACCAGGGGCACGACACGAATGGCGGTATGCGTGGCCACGCGTGTCGTGCGCGGGGCGGAACGGTAACCTCACCATCATGGCCTCACGTACGTCCGGCACCGCCAAGAAGGCTGCCGCCAAACCTGCGGCCAAGCCCGCGGCGAAGAAGGCCCCCGCGAAGAAGGCGGTGGCCAAGAAGCCGCCTGCCAAGGCGGCGGCGGCCAAACCCGCGTCGAAGCCCGCACCGTCCCCGACCGGGGGCGTGTACAAGCTCGCGCGGGCGGTGTGGCTCGGCCTGGCGCACACCGTGGGCGCCCTCTTCCGCGGCGTGGGGCGCGGCGCGCGCGGGCTCGACCCGGCGCACCGCAAGGACGGCCTGGCGCTGCTGCTGTTCGGTCTCGCGCTGGTCGTGGCCACCGGCACCTGGTCGGACCTGCGCGGCCCGGTGGGCGACCTCGTCGAGATACTGATCACCGGGCTGTTCGGGCGGCTGGACCTGCTCGTGCCGTTCCTCGTCGGCGCCATCGTGTGGCGGCTGATGCGCCATCCGCAGAAGTCCGATGCCAACGGGCGCATCGTCATCGGCCTGACCACCCTCAGCGTCGGCGTGCTGGGCCTGGTGCACATCGGCTGCGGTTCCCCCGGCCGCAGCCAGGGCGCCGACGCCATCCGCGACGCGGGCGGACTGATCGGCTGGGCGGCGTCCGCGCCGCTCGACTACACCGTGGGCGCACCGCTGGCGGTGGCGCTGCTGGCGCTGCTCACCTTCTTCGGGCTGCTGGTCACCACCGCGACCCCGGTCAACGCCATCCCCCGGAGGTTGCGCGAACTCGGCATCCGGCTGGGCCTGGTGGAGGAGCAGGGCACCACCGGCGCCGAGGACGACGCCGTGCCCTTCAGCGACCTGCTGGAGGAGGAGACCGGCCCCCGGGACGGCGGAGAGAAGCCGCGCCGCCGCACCAGGCGCCGCCAGGAGCAGACGGACCTGCCCGATCTCACGCCCGGCGACGGCCTGGACGCGGTCGACCTCGCCTACGGCGTGGCCGCCGACCTCGACGGCGCCCTCACCTACGGCGTGCCCGGCTCCTCGCTCGTCGCGGACCTCGTCAGCCACTCCCTGCCGCCGGCCCGGGAGACCGGTGAGGAAGGCGTCACCGAGGACACCGCGGGCCCCTCCGTGCCCGACCTGACCAAGGCCGCGGCGCCCGAGCAGGGCGCGGCGCTGCCGCCGCGCGCGGAGCAGCTCCAGCTGTCCGGCGACATCACCTACGGCCTGCCGTCCCTGGACCTGCTGGAGCGCGGCGGCCCCGGACGCACCCGCAGCGCCGCCAACGACGCCGTGGTCGAGTCGCTGACGAGCGTCTTCTCGCAGTTCAAGGTCGACGCGCGGGTCACCGGGTTCACCCGCGGACCGACAGTGACCCGCTACGAGGTGGAACTCGGCCAGGCCGTCAAGGTCGAGCGGATCACGGCGCTGGCCAAGAACATCGCGTACGCCGTGGCCAGTCCGGACGTACGGATCATCAGCCCGATCCCCGGCAAGTCGGCGGTCGGCATCGAGATCCCCAACAGCGACCGGGAGATGGTCAACCTCGGCGACGTGCTGCGCTCGGCGGACGCCGCCGGCGAGGAGCACCCGATGACGGTGGGCCTCGGCAAGGACGTCGAGGGCGGCTACGTCATGGCCAACCTCGCGCGCATGCCGCACATCCTCGTCGCCGGCGCCACCGGGTCCGGCAAGTCCTCCTGCATCAACTGCCTGATCACCTCGATCCTGGCGCGTGCCACGCCCGACGAGGTGCGGATGGTGCTGGTCGACCCCAAGCGCGTCGAGCTGACCGCGTACGAGGGCATCCCGCACCTCATCACCCCGATCATCACCAACCCCAAGCGGGCGGCCGAGGCGCTGCAATGGGTCGTGCGCGAGATGGACCTGCGCTACGACGACCTGGCCGCATACGGTTTCCGGCACATCGACGACTTCAACGCGGCGGTGCGCAGCGGCAAGGCGAAGCCGCCGGAGGGCAGCGAACGGGAGCTGGCGCCGTACCCCTACCTGCTGGTGATCGTGGACGAGCTCGCCGACCTGATGATGGTCGCGCCGCGGGACGTGGAGGACGCGATCGTCCGCATCACCCAGCTCGCCCGGGCCGCCGGCATCCACCTGGTGCTGGCCACCCAGCGGCCCAGCGTCGACGTCGTGACGGGTCTCATCAAGGCCAACGTGCCCTCCCGGCTGGCCTTCGCGACCTCTTCCCTCGCCGACAGCCGGGTCATCCTCGACCAGGCCGGCGCCGAGAAGCTGATCGGCAAGGGTGACGGCCTGTTCCTTCCGATGGGCGCGAACAAGCCGGTCCGCATGCAGGGCGCCTTCGTCACGGAAGAGGAGATCCACGCCCTCGTCGCCCACTGCAAGGCGCAGTTGACGCCCGCCTACCGTGATGACGTGGTCGTCGGCACGGGACCGAAGAAGGAGATCGACGAGGAGATCGGCGACGACCTGGACCTGTTGTGCCAGGCCGCGGAACTGGTCGTCTCCACGCAATTCGGCTCGACTTCGATGCTTCAGCGCAAATTGCGTGTCGGATTCGCGAAAGCGGGCAGGCTCATGGACCTGATGGAATCGCGCGGAATCGTCGGCCCCAGCGAGGGGTCGAAGGCGCGTGACGTACTGGTCAAGCCGGACGAGATGGACGGAGTGCTCGCCGTGCTCCGCGGCGAAGCCGGATCGTAGCCATTCCGTGGCTCACTCGTAAGTGGGCCGGGCGCAACCGTTGCTCCTGCCCGCACGTCAAGTTAATGCAGGGGGAAGGCGTATGGCCGACTGTCATCGGCGCCGCGAAAGACGGCAATCCTGATGGCGGACAAACAACGCCCGCCCGCTTGCCCGTCCTTTTGCACACCCCCCTAGACTGAGTCTCCAGCAGGTGGCTACACGCTCGAAAGGCGCCCCCGTGTCCATCGGCAACCCGCCCCCCGACGACCGGATCCCGGTCGGTCGTGCCCTCGCCCAGGCCCGCGTCGCCGCGGGTCTGACCGTCGACGAGGTCAGTACCACAACGCGTGTGCGCGCGCCCATCGTGCACGCGATCGAGCAGGACGATTTCTCCCGCTGCGGCGGCGACGTGTACGCCCGCGGTCACATCCGGGCGATCGCCCGCGCCGTGGGCCTCGATCCCGAGGCCCTGATCGAGCAGTTCTCGGCGGAGCACGGCAGTGCCCCCGCCCCGACCCCCGTGGCGCCGCTCTACGAGGCGGAGCGGATGCGGTCCGAGCCGCGCCGCCCCAACTGGACCGCCGCCATGGTGGCGGCGATCGTCGCCGTCGTCGGCTTCGTCGGGTTCACCCTCTTCAGCGGTGGCGACGGCGGCGGCAAGCAGCCGGTGGCCGGCAAGCCGAGTGCGGCGAGCCCGGCGGCCAAGCCGTCCGGCAACCCCACGAGCACCGCGCCGAGGCCCGAGGAGTCCGACAGCGCGATCGCCGCCGCACCGGCCGACAAGGTCACCGTCAAACTCACCGCCCCGGACGCCAAGAGCTGGATCCAGGCGGTGGACAGCAACGGAAGGCAGCTCTTCCAGGGCAGCCTGGAGCCGGGCGACTCCAAGACCTTCACCGACAAGAGCAAGATCAACCTCATCATCGGCAACGCGGGCGCGGTCAACCTCTTCGTCAACGGCAAGGACCTCGGCCCCGCCGGCGACCCCGGTCAGGTCCAGCGCCTCACCTTCACCCCCGGCGACCCGGAAGCGGGGTGACGTCCGGTTCCACGGGCGCGCACCGACACGGCGGCGCCCGGCGCGGGACACCCGTCCCGGCGCCGGGCGCCGCTGTGCGTCGGAGCCCCGTCAGGGACAAAGTAGGCTGAGCCTATGTCCGAACCCCGTACCGTCGCTCTTGTCACGCTCGGCTGCGCCCGTAACGAGGTGGATTCCGAGGAGCTCGCCGGCCGGCTGGCGGCGGACGGGTGGCAGCTCGTCGAGGACGCCGCCGCCGCCGACGTGGCCGTCGTGAACACCTGTGGCTTCGTAGAGGCCGCCAAGAAGGACTCCGTCGACGCCCTGCTGGAGGCCAACGACCTCAAGGGCCAAGGCCGCACCCAGGCCGTCG
Source organism: Streptomyces sp. NPDC058864 (assembly GCF_042742985.1). NCBI lineage: Bacteria > Bacillati > Actinomycetota > Actinomycetes > Kitasatosporales > Streptomycetaceae > Streptomyces > Streptomyces sp. NPDC058864. Next base: position 14,544 of record NZ_JBHYMQ010000019.1, read on the forward strand.
TCGCGGTCGGCTGCATGGCCGAGCGCTACGGCAAGGAGCTGGCCGAGGCCCTGCCCGAGGCGGACGGCGTGCTCGGCTTCGACGACTACGCGAACATCTCCGACCGGCTGCAGACGATCCTCTCCGGCGGCGTCCACGCCTCGCACACCCCGCGGGACCGCCGCAAGCTGCTGCCGATCAGCCCGGCCGACCGGCAGGCGGCGGGCGAGGTGGCGCTGCCCGGTCACGCACAGGCCGCCGAGGTGCCCGCCCCCGCCCCCGAGGACCTGCCCGAGGGCGTCGCACCCGCCTCCGGCCCGCGCGCCCCGCTCCGCCGCCGTCTGGACAGCAGCCCGGTCGCCTCGGTGAAGCTGGCCTCCGGCTGCGACCGCCGGTGCTCCTTCTGCGCCATCCCGTCCTTCCGGGGTTCGTTCATCTCCCGCCGTCCCTCGGACGTGCTCGGCGAGACGCGCTGGCTGGCCGAGCAGGGCGTCAAGGAGGTCATGCTGGTCAGCGAGAACAACACCTCGTACGGCAAGGACCTCGGCGACATCCGGCTGCTGGAGACGCTGCTGCCGGAGCTGGCCGCCGTCGACGGCATCGAGCGGATCCGGGTCAGCTACCTGCAGCCCGCCGAGATGCGCCCGGGCCTGATCGACGTGCTGACCTCGACGCCTAAGGTCGCGCCGTACTTCGACCTGTCCTTCCAGCACTCCGCCCCCGGGGTGCTGCGCGCGATGCGCCGCTTCGGCGACACCGAGCGCTTCCTGGAGCTGCTGGACACCATCCGCTCCAAGGCGCCGGAGGCCGGGGTCCGCTCCAACTTCATCGTCGGCTTCCCGGGCGAGTCGGAGGCGGACCTGGAGGAGCTGGAGCGCTTCCTGGGCGCCGCCCGGCTGGACGCCATCGGCGTCTTCGGCTACTCCGACGAGGAGGGCACGGAGGCGGCCGGCTACGAGGACAAACTCGACGAGGACGTGGTCGCCGAGCGGCTGGCGCGGGTGTCCCGGCTGGCCGAGGAGCTGACCGCGCAGCGTGCCGAGGAGCGGCTGGGCTCGACGGTGCACGTGCTGGTCGAGTCCGTCGACGAGGAGGAGGGGGCGGTCGGCCGCGGTGCCCACCAGGCGCCGGAGACCGACGGCCAGGTCGTCCTGACCTCCCACGCGGGCCTGGTGCCCGGAACGTTCGTGGCGGCGAAGGTGGTGGACACCGAAGGCGTCGACCTCGTCGCGGAGCCGCTCGGCACGACGGAGGAGGCCCACAGATGACGGGAGTCCCGGCGTCCGCCGCCGGCGACCACCGGTCCGTTCCCGCCGTCCCGGCGGCCGCGGTCCGGCGGCCTTCGCTGTGGAACATCGCCAACGTCCTGACGATGGTGCGGCTCCTGCTGGTGCCGGGCTTCGTCGTGCTGCTCGTGCACGACGACGGCCACGACCCGGCGTGGCGCTCCTTCGCGTGGGCGGCGTTCGCCGTCGCGATGATCACCGACCTCTTCGACGGCGAGCTGGCCCGGCGCTACGGGCTGGTCACCGACTTCGGCAAGATCGCCGACCCGATCGCCGACAAGGCGATCATGGGCGCCGCGCTGATCGGGCTCTCCGCCCTCGGCGACCTGCCCTGGTGGGTCACCGCGGTGATCCTCTTCCGTGAGCTGGGCATCACGCTGATGCGGTTCTGGGTGATCCGCTGGGGCGTCATCCCGGCCAGCCGCGGCGGCAAGCTGAAGACGCTCACCCAGGGCGTCGCCGTCGGCATGTACATCCTGGTCCTCACCGGGCCGCTGGCGACGTTGCGGGCGGTGCTGATGGGCGCCGCGGTGGTGCTCACGGTCGTGACGGGTCTGGACTACGTGCGCCAGGCGGTCGTCATGCGCCGGGCCGGGCTCGCCGCGCAGCGCACGGCCGCCGTGCGCCAGGCGCGCGAGGGGGCGGACGAGCCGGAGGGGGAGCTCCCGGAGCTCGCCGAGGACGTTCCGCCGGCGTTCCCGGAGGAGCAGGGACAGGGCGCGTGAACGCCGCCGCCGAGGTCCTGGGACTGCTGGAGGCACGGCAGCAGTGGCTGGCCGTCGCCGAGTCCCTGACCGGCGGCCTGGTGGCGGCGGAGCTGACCTCGGTACCGGGCGCGTCCAGGTCCTTCCGCGGCTCGGTGACCGCGTACGCCACCGAACTGAAGCGGGACCTGCTGGGCGTGGACGGCACGCTGCTGGCCGAACGCGGGGCCGTCGACCCCGACGTCGCGCGGGGGATGGCGGAGGGCGTGCGGCGCGTGCTGCGCGCCGACTGGGGGCTGGCCACCACCGGTGTCGCCGGCCCCGACCCGCAGGACGGACAGCCCGTCGGCACGGTCTACGTGGCGGTCGCCGGGCCGACCGGCGCGTGGTGCGAGAGACTGCAATTGAACGGCGACCGTGCCGAGATCCGTACCACCACCGTGAACGCCGTTCTGACCCTCTTGCAGCAGACGCTTCTGACGGGCCGGGGAACACCCGACGAATCCCCGACGGCGAAGGGTAGGGAAGAGAGCGGGGGGAAGGGATGTTTGCAGCCCTGAGTGAACACGTCATCGCTCCCCGCACGGCCGGTGTCGGAGGCGGTACGGTGGGGCAAGAAGGTTGCGAATTCGCGGTCCGAGGAGGGAGCCACCGATGATTCTGCTCCGTCGCCTGCTCGGTGACGTGCTGCGTCGGCAGCGCCAGCGTCAGGGCCGCACCCTGCGTGAGGTCTCCTCATCCGCCCGGGTCTCCCTGGGCTATCTGTCGGAGGTCGAACGAGGGCAGAAGGAGGCTTCCTCCGAACTGCTCTCCGCGATCTGTGACGCCTTGGACGTCCCGATGTCCGAGGTGATGCGGGAGGTCAGCGACGATCTGGCGCTTGCCGAACTCGCCGAGTCGGCTGCTGTCGAGTCGGCAGCCGCGCCTATGCGGCCGCTGCTGGGCGCGGTTCCGTCCGTACCGTCAGGTCCGGACGAGCGGGTCACCATCAAGGCGCCGAAGGCGCCCACCGAGGCCGTGGACGTCGTCGCGGCCTGAGCGACACCAAGCAGTTCCGAACCGTGGCCCCGGCCGGTGGACAACCGGCCGGGGCTTCGGCGTGTCCGCGTTTGGTCCGCGGATCCGGGGAAGGCGCCCCTGTGGCGGGTCCGCTCCGGAGGTGGTCCCGCGACGCCAGGCACTTCCCGAGGAGGGAGCAGCATGACCGTCGTGAAGAGCACGCTGCCCGAGGCCGACCGCAAGATCGTGGGCGAGGCCCTGCAGCACACCCTCAGCGACCTCATCGACCTGTCGCTCGTCGCCAAGCAGGTGCACTGGAACGTGGTCGGGGCGCGGTTCCGGTCGGTCCACCTCCAGCTCGACGAGGTGGTGACCACCGCGCGGACCTACGCCGACACCGTCGCCGAACGCGCGGCCGCGATCGGGGTGACGCCGGACGGGCGCGCCGGGACGGTGTCCAAGAGCAGCAGGATCGACGAGGTGCCGGACGGCTGGATCAAGGACGAGAAGGTGGTCGCGATCATGATCGCGGCGCTGGACGCCGTGATCAGGCGGGTGCGCGAGGGGATCGGGACGACCGAGAAGCCCGACCCGGTGAGCCAGGACATCCTGATCGGCCTCGCCGCCGAGCTCGAGAAGCACCACTGGATGTTCCAGGCGGAGAACGTCTAGGCCCGTCCGGGCCGGCGGAGAGTGCCGACCGGACGGGCGGAACGTCGGCGGTCGCCCCGGGGCGCGGTCGCCGTGGGTTGCCCTCGGGCCGGAGAATGTCGCAGGTAGTAGCCGTACATGTCCTCCTTCCGGGTGAACGTTGTGCGGGGTGGGGCGGCTGAGGTCTAGAGATCTTGCCGGAAGGGGATCGCACCTGTGTACGGGGAAAGCCCGGGACCGGGTCCCTGGTGATTCCCGCCGCAACCTCGGGGCTCCGAAGGAGGCGGCCATGCATGTTCTCCGCCTGTTTCACGAGCTGTGGGCCCGGCGGCCGGTCCGCTGGGCGATCGCTTTCGTCGCGGGTGTGGTGTGGTGGTGGGCCCTGCTGAGGCTCATCGTCCAGCCCGCGCAGGCAGGCTCCTTCGAGGGCCTGGTCGTCGCCGGTGGCTGGGGGCTCAGCATCGTCCCCCTGCACACGGCGAGGTGGTCACGGGGATCATCATCCGCCGCCCGGGCGGCCGTCCGTGAGATTGGGGACCCGGCAGCGGGAGGGCTGCCGGGAAGAGTCCCGGGACCCCGAAGTCAGTCACTACCAGGGCATGACGACGCCCCCGTTGGGGCGCAGGATCTGGCCCGTCGTGAAGGCTGAGGCGTCGGAGGCCAGGAACAGCACGGTGTGCGCCACGTCCATGGGGTCGCCGACGCGGCCCAGGGGCGCGGCGCGCACCAGCGCCTCCTCGGCGCGGGCCTGGGCGCGCTCGTCGAAGCGGCCGTCGGGGCCGGTGCCGTAGTGGCTCGTCATCGGTGTGCGGACGAAGCCGGGCGCCACGGCGTTGGCCCGCACCCCGCGCGGCCCCAGCTCCGTGGCCAGGGTCCGGGTCAGCTGGACGACCGCGGCCTTGGAGACGCTGTAGCAGAGCAGCCCGCGCGCACCGGTGTCGATGGCGCCGGAGGCCATGGTGACGATGCTGCCGGAACCGCGATCCGCCATCGGGCGGGCCGCCTCGCGGGCGCAGTGCAGCACCCCCTTGAAGTTCACGGACAGCACCCGGTCCAGGTCGGCGTCGTCGGTGTCGAGGACGGTGCCGGAGTGCATGACGCCGGCGATGGCCGCCAGCACGTCCAGCCGCCCGTGGGCGGCCACGGTGGCCGCGACGGCGTCCGCCACCTGCGCGCGGTCGGTGACGTCCACGGCGTGGGCCTCCGCCGCGCCGCCGGCCTTCACCGCGAGTTCGGCGGTGTGCCGGGCGCCGGGCCCGTCCACGTCCGCGCAGACGACGGTGGCCCCGGCCTGGGCGAGCAGCAGCGCCGAGGCCCGGCCGATGCCGCTCGCGGCACCGGTGACCAGGGCGGTGCGCCCGGTGAGGTCGTACGCCGGTACGGTCATGCGCCGACGGTACGACCGGATCTGACGGTCCGTCAATCAATGTGACCGCGCGGGGACGCGGACGTGGGCGCCGGAGCGGGGCCGCGCTGGCAGCGCGGGCACCAGTACGTCACCCGGGTCTGGCCGGGCGGCCCCAGTTCGGCGACGCGGACAGCCGTCCCGCAGCGCAGGCAGTCGTGCCGGCCGCGGCCGTACACCCAGTGCGTCCGGCCGCGCCGGGTGTCGCCGGTGGTGATGTGACCGTGCCGGGTCTTGTTGGCCTGCAGCAGCCTCCTGGCGAGCGCGACGACCTGTTCGGGCTCGGGGACCTCGCCGACCGGCATCCAGGGCGTGACACCGCGCAGGAAGCAGAGCTCGCACTTGTAGACGTTGCCTATGCCGGCGAGATTGCGCTGGTCCAGCAGCGCGTCCCCGACCGGCCGTGCCGGGTCCGCGGTCAGCCGGCGCACCGCCTCCTGCGGATCCCAGTCCGGGCCCAGCAGATCGGGGCCGAGATGGCCCACGGCCCGGTCCTCCTCAGCGGTGCGCAGCAGTTCCAGCACGGGCAGCCGGTAACCGACTGCGACCCGCTCGGCATTGGCGAGGACCGCCCGGACCTGGTGGTCGGGGCCGCCCCGCCAGCGCTCGCCGGGTGCGTACAACTGCCAGGAACCGTCCATGCGCAGGTGCGAGTGGAGGGTCAGCCCGCCCTCGACCCGGATCAGCAGGTGCTTGCCCCGGGCCACGACCTCCTCCACGTGGCGGCCCGACAGGTCGGTCGTCGCCAGGCGCGGGACGCGCAGGTCCGCGCGGAGCAGCACGTGCCCCGCGAGCGCCCAGTGCAGCCGGTGCGCGGCCAGCCAGATCGTGTCGCCCTCGGGCACGGATCCCCCTGTTCCCAGTCGTTCGTGTTCAGGCCCGCAGCCGCAGGCCGCGGGGTGTCGCATGGAAGCCGGCCGCCTCCAGGGCGCGTCCGAGCACCGAGGTGAGGGCGGACTCGCCGTTGGTGCGCTCCACCGTGAGCCGGCCGAGCGCCCCGTCGCGCACGGCCAGGGCGAGCGCGTCGGCGGCCGCCTGCAACCGCTCCTCGTCCGCGCCGCCGCCTGCCCGCCCGTCGCCCTCCGTCCCGGACGGGCCGGGCCAGGCCAGCAGCGTCTTGCCGCCGCGCTCCACGTACAGCGTGAGCTCGCCGTCGACCAGGACGACCAGGGCCCCGGCCTTGCGTCCGGGCCGGTGGGTGACCCCGGGGGGCTGCTCGGGCCAGGGCAGGGCGGCACCGTAGGCGTTGGCCGGGTCGGCGGCCGCCAGCACCACGGTGCGGGCCTTGTCGTGCCGGGCGTCCTCGCGGTCCCGGGCGTTGCTGATGGCCCGCAGGCGGTCCACGGCACCGTCCATCGCGAACTGCGCCGCGCCCAGCCCCTCCACGACGTAGCCGCGGCGCGCCTGGCCGGTCTCCTCGAAGGCCGAGAGCACCCGGTACGCGGCGGAGAAGCCGCCCTCCACGCCCTCGGCGGCCACCGCGCCGCGGGTGACCACGCCGTGCCGGTCGAGCAGGGTGTGGGTGAGCGCGTGCGCCCGGTGCGTCGCGTCGGGCTCCGCGGCCGGCACCAGGGACCAGCGGCCGGCGGTCGTCGGCGGTCCGCCCCGCGAGGCCGTCACCCTGGGCGCGGGCCGGCCGGTTCGGGCCGTGAAGGCGCCGTAGCGGCCGCGGGGCACCGCGCGCGGCGCCCGGTGCGCGGTGGAGCCCGCCGTACGGCCGGAGCCGAGCAGGGCGCGCAGGGGCGCGAGCGTGTCGTTGGTCAGCCGGCCCGACCAGGCCAGCTCCCAGACCACCTCGGCCAGTTCCGGATCGGACAGCTCGTGCCCGGCGGCGCGGACCTGCTCGGAGATCTGCCGGAAGAACAGCCCGTAGCCGCCCGAGAGCCCGTCCAGCACCGCGCGGTGAACCGGGGAGAGCTCCAGGGGCTGCGGCTGCGGCAGCAGCAGGGGCGCGGTGTCGGCGAGGTACAGCGACACCCAGCCGTCCTTGCCCTGCAGGGCGCCGGCCCCCGCCCACACGATCTCGCCCGCCGACGTGAGCTCGTCCAGCATCGCCGGGGTGTAGTCCGCCACGCGGGCGGGCAGGACGAGCTTCTCCAGCGCCGAGGCGGGGACCGCGGCGCCCTGGAGCTGCTCCACGGCCCGCACCAGTCCGTCGAGGCCGCGCAGGCTGTGCGTGCCCACGTGCTGCCACTGCGGCAGGAAGGTGGCCAGGGTGGTCGGCGGCACGGGTTCCAGTTCGTGCCGCAGCGCCGCCAGCGAGCGCCGCCGCAGCCGCCGCAGCACACCGGCGTCGCACCACTCGTGGCCCGCGCCGCCGGGCCGGAACTCGCCCTGCACGACCCGGCCGGACGCCGCGAGCCGGTGCAAGGTGCCGTCGGCGACGGCGGTGCCCAGACCGAAGCGCCGTGCCGCCTCGGCCGAGGTGAACGGTCCGTGCGTCCGGGCGTGGCGGGCCAGCAGATCCGCCAGGGGGTCCTTGACCGGCTCGGTGAAGGCCTCCGGCACACCGACCGGCAGCGCGGTGCCGAGCGCGTCCCGCAGCCGCCCGGCGTCCTCCACGGCGGCCCAGCGGTCCACGCCCGCGACACGGACCCTGATCGCCCGGCGCGCGCCCTCCAGCCCGGCGGCCCAGCCCGGCTCCGCCCCGCGCGCGGCCAGCTCGGCGTCGTCCAGCGGGCCCAGCACCCGCAGCAGGTCGGCGACGCCCTCGGGATCCTTGATCCGCCGCTCCTCGGTGAGCCACTGCAGCTCGCGCTCCAGCTCCACCATGACGTCGGCGTCGAGCAGCTCGCGCAGCTCGGCCTGGCCCAGGAGTTCCGCCAGCAGCCGGGAGTCCAGTGAGAGCGCCGCGGCGCGCCGCTCGGCCAGCGGCGAGTCGCCCTCGTAGAGGAACTGCGCCACGTAGCCGAAGAGCAGCGACTTGGCGAAGGGCGACGGCTCGGGTGTCGTCACCTCGACCAGCCGGACCTTGCGGGACTCGATGTCGCCCATCAGCTCGACCAGCCCGGGGACGTCGAAGACATCCTGCAGGCACTCGCGGACGGCCTCCAGCACGATCGGGAACGAACCGAACTCCGAGGCCACCTGGAGCAGCTGGGCGGCCCGCTGGCGCTGCTGCCACAACGGGGTGCGCCGGCCCGGGTCGCGGCGGGGCAGCAGCAGCGCCCGGGCCGCGCACTCCCGGAACCGGGACGCGAACAGCGCGGAACCGCCGACCTGGTCGGTGACGAGCTGCTCGACCTCGCCTTTGTCGAAGGCGACGTCGGCGGCGCCGACCGGTGACTGGTCGGCGTCGTACTCGGTGCCCTGCCGGGCCGGGTCCACGTCCAGCAGGTCCAGGCCCATCAGGTCCGCGTCCGGCAGGCGCAGCACGATGCCGTCGTCGGCGTGCATCACCTGCGCGTCGAAGCCGTACCGCTCACCGAGCCGGGCGCCGAGTGCGAGCGCCCACGGGGCGTGGACCTGGGCGCCGAAGGGGGAGTGGACGACCACCCGCCAGTCGCCCAGCTCGTCACGGAAGCGCTCCACCACGATGGTGCGGTCGTCGGGCACATGGCCGCAGGCCTTGCGCTGCTCCTCCAGGTAGACCAGCACATTGTCGACGGCCCACGGGTCCAGGCCCGCCGCGGCCAGTCGTGCCCGGCCCTTCTCCGGCTCCAGGGCGGCGACCTCGCGCAGGAAGGCGCCGAGAGCACGGCCCAGTTCGAGCGGACGGCCCAGCTGGTCGCCCTTCCAGAACGGCAGCCGCCCCGGCACACCCGGGGCGGGCGAGACCAGCACCCGGTCGCGGGTGATGTCCTCGATCCGCCACGAGGTCGTGCCCAGGGTGAAGACATCGCCCACCCGGGACTCGTAGACCATCTCCTCGTCCAGCTCGCCGACCCGGCCGCCGCCCTTCTTCGGGTCGGCGCCGGCCAGGAACACCCCGAACAGCCCGCGGTCGGGGATGGTGCCGCCCGAGGTCACCGCCAGACGCTGCGCGCCCGGCCGGCCCGTCACGGTGTTCGCCACCCGGTCCCACACCACGCGCGGCCGCAGTTCGGCGAAGGCGTCGGACGGATAGCGCCCGGCCAGCATGTCCAGCACCGCCGTGAACGCCGAGTGCGGCAGCGCCGCGAAGGGCGCGGCCCGGCGCACCACCGCCAGCAGTTCGTCGACGTCCCACGTGTCCAGTGCCGTCATCGCGACCAACTGCTGCGCCAGGACGTCCAAGGGGTTGGCCGGGACGCGCAGCGCCTCGATGGCGCCCTCCCGCATCCGCTCGGTGACGACCGCCGACTGCACCAGGTCACCGCGGTACTTGGGGAAGACCACGCCCGTCGAGACCGCCCCCACCTGGTGTCCGGCCCGGCCCACGCGCTGCAGCCCGGACGCCACCGAGGGCGGCGACTCGACCTGGACGACCAGGTCTACCGCGCCCATGTCGATGCCCAGCTCCAGGCTGGACGTGGCGACGACGGCCGGCAGCCGCCCTGCCTTGAGGTCCTCCTCCACCAGGGCGCGCTGTTCCTTGGAGACCGAGCCGTGGTGCGCCCTGGCCAGCAGCGGCGGCGCCCCGTGCGCCGCGCCGGACTGCGCCATGATCTCCGCGGGCGGCGCGCCCTCGGGCAGGGGCTCGCCCATGGCCCGCTCGTACGCGATCTCGTTGAGCCGGTTGCACAACCGCTCGGCCAGGCGGCGTGAGTTGGCGAAGACGATGGTGGAGCGGTGATCCTGCACCAGGTCGGCGATGCGCTCCTCGACGTGCGGCCAGATCGAGGGCCGGGGGTCGTCGCCCTCGGTGGCCGGAGAGCCACCGAGCTCGCCCAGGTCCTCGACGGGGACGACCACCGACAGGTCGAACTCCTTCTGCGACGGGGGCTGGACGACCGTCACCTTGCGCTGCGGCGACAGGAAGCGGGCCACCTCGTCCACCGGGCGGACCGTCGCCGACAGACCGATGCGCCGCGCGGGGCGCTCCAGCAGCTCGTCCAGCCGCTCCAGCGACAGCGCCAGGTGCGCGCCGCGCTTCGTCCCGGCGACGGCGTGGACCTCGTCCAGGATCACGGTCTCGACGCCGCGCAGCGACTCCCGGGTCGAGGAGGTCAGCATCAGGAACAGCGACTCGGGGGTCGTGATCAGGATGTCCGGCGGCCGGGTCGCGAGCGCGCGCCGCTCGGCGGCCGGGGTGTCGCCCGATCGGATCCCCACCCGCACCTCCGGCTCCGGCAGCCCCAGCCGTACGGACTCGTGCCGCAGCCCGGTCAGCGGGCTGCGCAGATTGCGCTCGACGTCGACGGCGAGCGCCTTCAGCGGCGACACGTACAGCACGCGGCAGCGGCGCTTGGCCTCGGCGGGCGGCGGCGTCGACGCCAGCCGGTCCAGGGCGGCCAGGAACGCCGCCAGCGTCTTCCCGGAACCGGTGGGGGCCACCACGAGCACGTCCGACCCGCCGGCGATCGCCCGCCATGCCCCCGCCTGGGCGGCCGTGGGCGCGCTGAAGGCCCCCGTGAACCACGCGCGCGTGGCGGGGGCGAACGCGTCGAGGGCCCCCGCGGGATCCTGCTCCTGCGGGGTGCCACCGGTGCTCCGTCGCGACATGCCATCCATCCTGCCTCGCCGCACTGACAAACCGCCCCCACTCCGCCCGCGCTCCGCGCCCGCACCCCCTTTCCGGGCGGGGACCGGCGGGGGAGGGGCGGGCACGGCGCAGAATGGGGGGATGGGGTCGGACGAGCGGGCGCGGTTCTGGAGGCACCCGGGGTTGCCGGACGTCGATCTGCTGCGGGCGCGGTACGTGCGCAAGACCTTCGTCCGGCACACGCACGAGTCCTTCGTGATCGCCGGCATCACCAAGGGCGTCGAGGCCTTCCACCACCACGGCAGGATCGAGCGGGCGGGGCCGGGGGCGGTGGCGCTGATCAACCCCGACACCGCGCACACCGGGCACGCCGGGGTGCCCGAGGGGTGGACGTACAGCGTGCTCTACCCCGGGACGGACGTCGTGGCCTCCGTCGCGGCGGAAACGACGGCCATCCGAGGAACGGCGGGCTTCGCCGTGGCCGTCGCCGAGGACCCGTACGCGGTGCACCTGGTCACCCAGGTGCTGCGAGCCACCGACCAGGGCAACGCGCTCGCCGCCGACACCATGATGCGGCTCGCCATCGCCCGGCTGCTGCGCGGCCACGGGGGAGTGCTGCCCGAGCGCACCCCACTCACCGCGGGCGCCCGCAACGCCGAGCGCGCCCGGCAGATCCTGGAAGCGCGCCTCACCGACCCGCCGCCGCTGGCCGAGCTCGCGGCGGGCCTCGGCACCAGCCCCTTCGCGCTGCTGCGCGGCTTCCGCGACCTGTACGGCATGCCGCCGCACGCCTGGCTCACCGACGCCCGGGTCCGCCGCGCGCGGCGGCTGCTGGACGACGGGACGACTCCGGCCGAGGCCGCGGTCGCCGTGGGCTTCACCGACCAGCCCCATCTGAACCGCCACTTCACTCGGATCGTGGGGGTGCCGCCGGGCGCCTACCAACGGGAGCGCAAGAACGTACAAGACGGCGCCGAGGGCGCGGCCTAGCGTCGGACGGGTGACCGCAGCACCCCTGGAAGCCGGACAGCCCCGGCAGCAGCACCCACCGCCGTCCGCCAAGCCGCGTTCCGCGGTGGTCCGCGACGCCCTGGGCGTGGGCGTCGCCGTCGGCCTGTCCGGCTTCGCCTTCGGGGTGACCTCGGCCGGGGCCGGGCTGAGCCTGCTGCAGACCTGCGCGCTCAGCCTGCTGGTGTTCACCGGCGCCTCGCAATTCGCCCTCGTAGGCGCCCTGGGCGCCGGCGGCAGCCCCCTCGCGGCCGCCGCCGGCGCGTTCTTCCTCGGGGTGCGCAACGCCTTCTACGGGCTGCGGCTCTCCGGACTGCTGCGCCTCCCGCGCGGGGTGCGCCCCTTCGCGGCGCAGTGGGTGATCGACGAGACCTCCGCCGTCGCCCTGGCACAGCCCGACCGGGCGAGCGCCCGCCTGGGATTCACGGTCACCGGCGCCAGCCTCTACGTGCTGTGGAACCTGACCACGTTCCTGGGCGCGCTCGGCGCCGCCGCCCTCGGCGACCCCGCCGACTGGGGCCTGGACGCGGCCGGTCCGGCGGTCTTCCTCGCGTTGCTCGCCCCCATGCTGCGGGGCCGCCGCGAGCGGGCCACGGCGGCCCTCGCCGTACCGCTCGCCCTGGTGTGCCTGCCGCTGCTCCCCGCCGGGGTGCCCGTCCTGGTCGCGGCACTGGCCGCGCCCCTCGTCCTGGCCGTGACCGGCCGAAAGGAGGCCGACCGTTGAGCACATGGATCGCCGTGGGCGTCACGGCCTTCGGCTGCTACGCCGTGAAGCTGCTGGGCCTGTCGGTCCCCGCGGGCTTCCTGGAACGTCCCGTCGTACGGAGGCTGGCCGCGCTGCTGCCCATCGCCCTGCTGGCGGCCCTCACCGCGCTGCAGACCTTCGGGGACGGCCGCGGCCTGGTGCTCGACGCGCGCGCCGCGGGCCTCGCGGCGGCGGGTGTCGCCCTGGTGCTGCGCGCCCCCTTCCTGGTGGTCGTCGCCGTGGCGGTGGTGGTGACCGGAGCGCTGCGGGCCGTCACCTTGTGACGGGTTAGTGTGACCCGTCACGACACATGCGCAAGTAGAGGGGTGGGACGATGGCGGCCGACACCCTGCCGCTCCTCTCCGATGCGGCCCGCGCCCTCGCGGCGCGCTGCGAGCACAAGGTGAACGAGATCGCCCGCTCCATGACGACGAGCGCCTTCACCGACCTCCCCGGCTACGCCGAGCTGCCCGCCGACGCCAAGGAGGGTGAGCTCGCCGCCACCGCGCGCCACGGTCTGCGGCTCTTCCTGCGCCGGGTCGTCCACGGGACTCCCGCCGAACGGCCGGAGCGCGGCGACTTCGACCGCTTCAGGGAACGCGCCGCCCAGCGCGCCGAGGAGGGGCTGCCCCTGCACCTGGTGCTGCGCAGCCATCTGCGCGGCACCGCCGTGCTGTGGCGGGCACTGCGCGAAGTGGCACGGCCCGGCGAGGAAGCCGCGCTCGCCGAACTCGCCGACGTCCTCATCGGCATCCAGGAGGGCATCGTCGGCGCCGTCTCCGAGACGTACCTGGACGAGCAGAGCACGCTCGCCGCCGAACGCCGTGAGGAACGCCGCTCCCTGGTGCGGGCGCTGCTGGACGGGTCCCTGCCGCCGGAACGGTTCCCCGCCGGGCGGCTGGGCCTCGTGGACGGCGCCCTCGTGCTGGCCCTCCACTTCCCGCCCGAGGACGCCGCCGGACGTCCCGCTGCCGCCGCGTACCGCAGGCCGCGCCGTGCCCAGGCCGCGCTCGACCGCGCTTTCGGCACCGAGGTGCCGGCCCTGCTCGACGACAGCGGCGGCCACGCCGTCGTCCCCGCTCACCGGGTCCCGCCGGGTGGCGACGACGCGCTGCTCGCCCCGCTGCGCCGCGCCTGTTCCCCGGACGTACGGCTGGCCGCGGTGACGGCCGCCGGCCCCGGCGACATCCCCGGCGCCGCCCGTACGGCCTCGGAGGTGCTGCGGGTGGCCCGCGCCGGGGGCCTGCCACCGGGGGTGCACCGGCTCGACGACGTACTGCTGGAGTACCACCTGTCACGGCGCGACGAGAGCAGCGAGCGCATAGCCGCCCTGCTCGACCCGATCGCCGACCGCCAGGACCTGGTCGAGACGCTGCGGACCTACCTCGGCAGCCGCCAGGAACGCCGCAGCACCGCCCGGCAGTTGGGGCTGCACCCCAACACCGTCGACAATCGGCTCGCCCGGATCTCCGAACTCACCGGGCTCGACCTCGCCGCGCCGCACGGCACGGCCCTGGCGCTGGCCGCGCTGCTGCTGCGCGACGCCGCCGGGTGAGCGCGCTCAGCCGAGGCGCCCGTACGCGCGCAGGGTGAGCAGCGCGTCGAGGGTGACCAGGGGCCGCCACTCCAGCAGAGTCCCGGGCGCCCACGCGGGCCGGCGAGCGGGCCAGCCGCCGTCGTCCTGCTGGCCGTCCGCCAGGAACTCCAGCGCGCGGTCCATCTCGGCGTCGGTGAACCACTCCCGCGCCGGGGACTCCGGGCTGCGCGCGTAGTCGTACGCGAAACGGTGCTCGCCGTCCGGCGATCCGGACGGCGACACGTGTTCCGCGTGCCGCCCTGGGTCCAGCACGACGAGCCGCTGCTCGCGCACGATCCGGCCCAGCCGCGCGGCCGCCTCCCGGGCCCGCGCGCGATCGGGCGCGTGGTCCAGGAACGCCATCGCGGCCACGGCCTCGCCGGGATGGGCCTTGTCCAGGGTCTCGATCGCCGCCCAGCAGAAGTCCGTGGCCCGGAACAGCCAGGCGTGCCACACCTCGTTGCGGTGCAGGGTGCCCACCACGGGCCCGGTGGCCAGCAGGTCGCCCGGCGGGCTGTCCACCAGCGGCAGCCAGGGCGCGACCGGGAAGCCGCGCAACGAGGGGTGGAGCGCGGGCAACGCGCCCTCCGGCGTCGACACGGCCGTCACGTAGCGGCAGATCCGCTCGGCGCGCTGGCCGCCGCACCTGCCGATCTCGTCGAGCACGCGCAGCGCGTGGGCCACGTGCAGCGGCTGACTCACCGTGCCGCGCAGATCGGGGTCGAGGGCGTGGCCGTAGCCGTCATCGGCATTGCGGTAGGCGGACAGCGCGGTCTCCACCGCGTCCGCCGGGCCGTTCCTGAAGTGGTACGCGAACCTGCGCTGCTCGAGCACGCGTGCGGTCAACCACACGAAATGCTCGGCGCGTTCTAGCGGGGTTGCTGGCATGTGCGCACAGTAGGCCTCCGTAAGCACTCTGCACACAGAAGTGCGCAGGGAGCACCCTGGCGTGCGACCACGCGCCCCCCGGTACGGGTCACGGGCCGCCGGGAGTTGACGGCCCCGGTGCACGCCGGACTTAATGTGCCGGAAAACATTGGGGGAGGGGGCGCGGTGGACGACCCACTGCTGTGGCGGGCCGGTTCCGTGGAGCTGGCCGACTGGCTGGACGGCGTGCGCCGGTGGCTGCTCGGGGAATCGGCGGGCGAGTACGAGGTGTGGAGCGGTCCGGTCTTCCCCGACTACGGGAGCGTCATCCACCGGGCCGGTGACACCGTTTCACTCGCCCGGTTCCTCACCGGCGCGGGCGTCGACGCGCTGCGCGCCACCACGCACCGCGGCGCCCGGCAGGGCGAGACCTCAGTCGAGTTCCGCGTCGAGGACCGCACCGGCGCGGACGCCCTGCGTGTCGTGCCGCCGGCCGGGCGCGCCGGCAGTGTGCGCCCGGCCGCACCGGTCGCCGATCCGGCCGCGCTCGCCGCCTGGCTGCACCAGTTGTCGCCGCTGCTCCCGGTACCGGTCCCGCACCGGGAGGCGTCGGCCGATCCACTGCGAGAACCACTCGCCGCCACCCTGTACCACCGCGCCGGCGACCTCCTGATCGGGCTGGAGGCGCACGACGGGCGCCCGGCCGGCTCCGGACTCCGCCCCGCGGACGACCGCCTGCTGGTCGCCACGCAGCCGGACACCCTCGCTCACGAGTCCGGGCTCCTCGTGCACCCGGCGGTCCTGGAACGCACACCCGTCACGACCGCCGGCGAACTGGCCCGGTGGCTCGGCGGACTGGACGCCGCCTGGGGGCAGCGGCCGGAGCTGTCCGCGCTCACCGGCCGTGCCGCCCGCGCCGTGCTGCCGTACGGCGATCTCCGCGCCCAGGTGCGCAAGATCGAGCACGGGACGCCGCTGCTCATGGTCGGCCGGCCCTTCGGCCCCGAGGTGACGGCCTCCGGGCCACCGGAACGGCTCGCGCGGTGGGCCCGGCCGCTGCTGGACGTGGTCGTGCACGAGCGGGCCGCGTCCTCGTCGCGCCGTGCCCTGGCGCGATGGCTGCGCGGTGTGGAGGAGTCGGTCTTCGGCGCGCCCGCCGCCTGGACGGTCACCGCCCCCGCCACGCCGCCCGGAGCGCCCGTCACCACCGCCGAGCTGGCCGGGCTGCTGTCCGGCGCCCCGGACGGCGGGGTCCCGGGCGTGGACCGCCTGGCGCCCGGCGAGGTCTCCCTGCGGGGTGCCGGGGCCGCGTTCGGCCGGATCGGCATCACCGGCCGCCCTGCTTCCTGAGAGGCAGCGGGCGGCGGGCGGCGGCACCGCCCGGGCGGGCCCGGTGACGATGCGCGCGCGGGCTCCCGGGGGTTTGAATGGGAGAGGGACCGACGACATCGGACGACCGGGTGACTACACACACCGACCTGGACAACCTCGGCTCGCCGCATGACGGCAGCGGCGCCCTGTTCGTCGTCGACGCGCACGGCGGCGTCCTCATGTGCACCGGGTCGGTGCACGAGCTGATCGGGCGGTCTCCGGCGGAGGTGTGCGGACGGCCGGTCACCGAACTCCTCACGGCGCCCGAGGCCTGGGCACGCCTCCTTCCCGCGGCCGGCGTCCCCGACACCGAATGCGACACAGAGCTGCGCCACAGCGACGGCACCGCGGTCCCGGTGCGGCTGCGGATGCAGCGGATGGCCGCGGGCGGCGGTCCGGCCGGGGGTCTGGTCGTGACCGCCACGCCCAGGGCGGTGGCCGAACGCCGCAAGGAGGACGAGGCCTTGCTCAGAGCCCTCTTCC
Source organism: Streptomyces sp. NPDC058864 (assembly GCF_042742985.1). NCBI lineage: Bacteria > Bacillati > Actinomycetota > Actinomycetes > Kitasatosporales > Streptomycetaceae > Streptomyces > Streptomyces sp. NPDC058864. The sequence goes on from NZ_JBHYMQ010000019.1 coordinate 31,181, forward strand.
AGCAGCGGCACGTGGGCCTCGCGATCCACGACCTGGCACTGCAGACCACCCGCCTCAACGTCTTCCCCGGCACCCTGGAGCTGTCCACGGCGCTGGAGGACCTTGAGGTCGATCCGATGCACTGGGGCCTGGAGGACGTGCTGCTCCCCAAGGACGCGAAGGCGCTCCGGGAGCAGCTCAGGCGCGTCGCCGAGACCGGGGAGCCGCTGGTCGACTGGGTGCACAGCGCCCGGCGCCGGGAGGCGCCCGACGTGAAGCGGCTGGCGTCCTTCTCCGCCTTCCGGCTGCACGGCGCGCACGACCGCCCCGTCGGAGTCGCCGTCATCTTCACCGACGTCACCCAGGAGTACGCCGCCCGTCAGCGCATGGAGTTGATGCACGCCGCGGCGGAGCGCATCGGCCGCAGCCTGGACGTCGCCAGGGTCGCCCAGGAACTCGTGGACGTCCTCGTCTCCCACCGCTTCGCCGACCTGGCCGCGGTGGACCTGACCCACACCGTGCTGATCGGCCAGGAGCCCGGCGAGTTCCGGCTCGGCGCTCCCTTCCGCAGGATCGCGGTGGCCTCCACCGACGGCTCGTGGCCTCCCGAGATCCACCCCCGGGGCGCCGGCTTCCGCCTGCGCAGCCTGGAGAGCGACCACCTGCGCCGCGGCACCGCCGTCTTCAGGGCGGACCTGACCTCCTGGCGCGAGGGCCTGGCCGGGGACCTGGAGCGCAGCAGACTGCTGCTGCCCGACGCGGCCGAGTCCTTCCTGAGCGTGCCGTTGATCGCCCGTGGCCTGGTGCTCGGCGTCCTGGTGATGTGGCGCACCGCCGCCCTCCCGCCGTACGGCCTCGGCGACGCCGGCCTCGCCGAGGAGCTCGCCTCCCGGGCCTCCCTGGGCCTCGACAACGCCCGCCGCTACACGCGCGAGCACCGCACCGTCGAGGCGCTGCAGCGCAGCCTGCTGCCGCCGTCGATCACCGAGACCAGCGGGGTGCTGACCGCGGGCAGTTACGTGCCGGCGGGCACCACCGAGGCGGTCGGCGGCGCCTGGTTCGACGTGATCCCGCTGTCCTCCAGCCGGCTGGCACTGGTCAGCGGGGACGTCACCGGCCACGGCCTGAACGCGGCGGCCACCATGGGCAGGCTCCGCACCGCGGTGCAGACCCTGGCCGACCTCGACCTGCCGCCCGGTGAGCTCCTGGCCCACATGGACGACCTCGTCGTCAGGCTCGGCGACGTCGCCCCGCCGCACGGCGAGGAGGAGGACGGCGGCGTCCGCGGCAGCGCGGTCGGCGCCACCTGTCTGTACTGCGTCTACGACCCCGTCGAGGGCCGCTGCGAGATGGCGAGCGCCGGGCATCCCCCGCCGGTGTACGCGGCGCCGGGCGCCCCCGCGGAGGTGATCGCCCTCAAGCCCGGCCCGGCGCTGGGCGTGGACAGCATGCCCTTCGAGCCGGTCGGCTTCGCGGTACCCCCGGGCAGCGTGCTCGCGTTCTTCAACGAAGCGCTCATCTCCCACCCCGACGGCTCCGCGCAGGAGCGGCTGGGACGGCTGTGCTCGGTGCTGGCCGCGGACCCCGGCGGGAGGCGGACCCCGACCCGGACCGGGCGCGCGATCCTCGAGGAACTCCTCGTCGAGCCGCCCGGAGACGACGTCACGCTGCTGGTGGCCCGTATGCGCTCGCTGCCGCCCGGATCCGTCGCCACCTGGGAGTTCCCCGCCGACCCCGCCGTCGTGGCGCGGGCCAGGACCGCGGTGGAGAGCCAGCTGCAGCGGTGGGACCTCAAGCACCTGGCGTTCACCACCGAGCTCATCACCAGCGAGCTGGTCACCAACGCCATCCGCTATGGCGGCGCCCCGGTCGGGCTGCGCCTGATCCGCGACGACACCCTGGTGTGCGAGGTGTCCGATCCGAGCCAGACCCAGCCGCGGCTGCGCCGCGCCCGGCTGTCCGACGAGGGCGGCCGCGGGCTGTTCCTCGTCGCCCAGCTCTCCAGCCGCTGGGGCAGCCGCTACACCGTGGGCGGGAAGACGATCTGGGCGGAGCAGTCGCTGTCGGAGCCCTGAGGCCCGCGTCAGGCGTCCGGGCCGCCCGGGTCGCCGGTCCGGGTGCCGCCACTGAACCTGGGAGGACGACCGTAGGCGGCGTCCGTCCGGTGCCCCACCGCGCGTGCGCCGACGGAGGTGGTTCCAATGGCGCACGGCGGCCCGCCCGCTCCCATGGGTGAGGCGGCGGCGATCCTGCGCGCCCTGTTCACCCAGTCGCCGGTCGGACTGCACGTACTCGACCCGGACCTGCGCGTGGTCCGGGTCAACATGGGTACCCCCGCCATGCGCGGAGTACGGCCGGAGGACCTCCTCGGGCGGTACTTCCGCGACGCCTATCCCGTCGTCTCGCCCGACGACGTGGAGGAACGCGTGCGCCGGGTGCTCGACACCGGAGTGCCCCTGATCGAGGACATCGTGCGGACGCGTCCGCTCTCCGGGGACGGCGCGGAGCACTCTGGGAGGCGTCCCGCCGGGCCGGGGCCGTCCGCTCCAGGAGCTCTGCGACGAGATCGTGTACACGCTTCCCGCCGGCGTCGACCGGGGTGTGCCCATGCTCCTGCTGGCCCGCACCCGCCGCTTCCCCCGCCGGACCGCGTCGCCGCCTGGCCGCTCGGGGGCGACCTCACGGCGGTCGCCACCGCGCGGACCCTCGTCCGCGACCGGCTCGCGGTGTGGGGGACGGACGAGGACACGGCCTTCAACACCGAGCTGATCGTCAGTGAGCTGGTCACCAACGCCATCCGCTACGGCAGCCCCCCGATGCGGCTGCGCCTCATCAACGACCGCATGCTGACCTGCGAGGTCCGTGACACCAGTCCCGCCTCGCCGCACCTGCTGCACGCGCGCACCGTGGACGAGGGCGGCCGAGGGCTGTTCATCATCGCCCAGCTCGCCGACACGTGGGGCACGCGGTACGCGGAGGACGGCAAGACCATCTGGACCGAACAGGCGCTGTCCTCGCCCGCGGACCGACCGGCCGGCCGGCGCGGCGACGCCCGTTCAGGCGAACGGACCCGGTCCGTTTGACGCACCGTCCGGGGCGGCGGAACGTGGCGGGTATCCCGCTCGTAGAAAGGCCGGACGGCGATGGCGGACACCCGGGCCAGGCGCATAGCGAAGTTCATCGAGCCGCTCCGTGTGGAGCCGGGGTCCACCGTGGACCTGGCGAGGGACTTCGACCCCCGGTACAAGGGCAGCCTGGAGAAGCGGGACGGCGCTGGACTGCTCAGCACGGGCGTGTCGCTGCTGGCCGAGTACCAGGCGCGGCTGGCCGCCCAGGACACCTACGGGGTGCTGCTCTGTCTCCAGGCACTCGACGCCGGGGGCAAGGACGGCACCATCCGCCACGTCATGAGCGGGGTCAACCCGCAGGGGGTGCGGGTCAGCAGCTTCAAGGTGCCGTCCGCGGAGGAGCTCGACCACGACTACCTGTGGCGCTACGCGCAGCGGCTGCCCTCGCGGGGCGAGATCGCGATCTTCAACCGTTCCCACTACGAGGAGGTCCTCGTCGTGCGGGTGCACCACGAGGTCCTCCAGCGGCAGAAGTTGCCGGAGCACCCCAAGGGCGCGGGCATCTGGGAGCGCCGCTACCGGGAGATCAACAACTGGGAGCGCTACCTGACCGACAACGGCTTCAAGGTCGTGAAGGTCTTCCTCAACCTCTCCAAGGAGGAGCAGCGAACCCGTTTCCTGAAGCGGATCGACCTCCCGGAGAAGAACTGGAAGTTCTCCGCCGCCGACGTGCGGGAGCGCCGTCACTGGGACGAGTACCAGAAGGCGTTCTCCGAGATGCTGTCGGCCACCAGTACCAAGCACGCCCCCTGGTACGTCGTCCCCGCGGACCGGAAGTGGTTCGCGCGGATCTGCGCCGCGGCGGTGCTCGCCCACACGCTGATGGAGATCGACCCCCGGTACCCGACGCTCGGTGAGCACGCCCGGCGCGACCTGCTCACCGCCCGGCGGGAGTTGGAGGCCGAGGCCCCCGCAGGGGCGGCGGCCGACCCGTACGCGGCCCGGCGGCGGACGAAGGACGCGCGGCGCCCCTGATCCGGGGCCCGCCGGACGCCCGGACGCGGCGAACGGATCGGAGGCACGACGATGACGGTGCAGCCCACCCCGGAGGGGGAGCGGCCCGCGTCCCGGGAAGGCTGGTACGCCCGGTCCCCGCAGGACGTCGCGATGGCGTTCGAGGTCGACCCGGACGCCGGCCTGCCGGCGGCCCGGGTGACCGAACTGCTGGCCGCGCACGGCCCGAACGCGCTGCCCGAGGAAAAGCCGCCGCCGACCTGGCGGCGCTTCCTCGACCAGTACCGCAGCTACATGCAGATCATCCTGGTCGCCGCGGCCGTCGTCTCCTTCCTGATCGCCCAGTGGAGCACCGGCATCCTCCTGGTCCTGCTCACCCTGCTCAACGCGGTCGTGGGGCTGCGCCAGGAGGGCAAGGCCGAGAGCGCGATGAACGCCCTCAAGTCGATGATGAAGGCGACCGCCCGGGTGCGGCGTGACGGCACCGAGTCGGAGGTCCCGGCCGAGGGCGTCGTGGCGGGCGACGTCGTGCTCCTGGCCGCGGGCGACCAGGTCCCTGCCGACGGGCGGATCGTCCGGGCCAACGCCCTGCAGATCGACGAGTCGGCGCTGACCGGCGAGAGCGTCCCTGCCGCCAAGGACGCCGGCACCCTGCCCGCCGGCGCCGCCCCCGTCGGGCCCGGCGACCAGACCAACATGGCCTTCATGAACACGCCCGTCACGCACGGGAGCGGTGTCATGATCGTCACCGGCACGGGCGCCGGCACGGAGCTGGGCAAGATCTCCGGGATGCTGTCGGCCACCGCCAAGGAGCAGTCGCCGCTGACCAAGGAGCTGGACGACCTCACCCTGTGGATCGCCGCGGCCGCGGGCCTGACGATGATCGTCATGTTCGCCCTCGGGCGCGCCCGCGGCCAGGAGTGGGACGCCCTGTTCGTCAGCGCGGTCTCCCTGGCCATCGCCGCCATCCCCGAGGCGCTGCCCACGGTGACCCAGGTGATCCTCTCGGTCGGCAGCCTCAGCCTCGCCCGGCGCAACGCGATCGTGAAGGAACTGCCCTCGGTCGAGACCCTCGGATTCACCTCCGCCATCAACTCCGACAAGACCGGCACCCTGACGATGAACCAGATGACCGCCGTCGAGGTGGTCAGCCCCACCGACCGCTACACCGTCTCCGGCACCGGCTACGGCCTGGAGGGCAGGATCCACCACGCGGCGGGCTCCTCCGCGGGCATCGAGGACGCGATCCTGCCGTACGTGGTGGCCAGCGACGCGAAGCTGGTGGACGGCAAGGTGGTGGGCGACCCCACCGAGGGAGCGCTGCTCGTCCTCGGCCACAAGGCCGGGCTGGACATCGAGGCCACCCGGGAACGGATGCCACGGCTGGCCACCCTGCCCTTCGACCCCGACTACAAGCTGATGGCCACCTTCAACGCGGCCACCGACGCCTCGGGCCGGCCGGTCGTGCGGTGCTTCGTCAAGGGCGCGGCACCGGCCGTCATGGCGCGGGCCGCGACCGCCCTCGCCGCCGGCACGACCGTCCCCTGGGACGACGACCTCAGCGGGCGCGCCCAGGGGGCCACCGAACGGATGGGCGGCGAGGGACGCCGCGTCATGGCAGCCGCCACCCGCGACCTGGACCCCGCCGAATTCGACCCCGCCGGTGACCTGCTCTCCCTCGTCACGGGCCTGCGGATGACCAGCCTCGTCGGCATGATCGACCCGCCCCGCGACGAGTCCCGGGACGCGGTGGCGGACGCGCAGGCCGCCCACATCAGGGTCCGCATGGTCACCGGGGACGACGTCACCACCGGCGCCGCCATCGCCCGGCAGCTCGGCATCCCCGGCGAGGCGATGCTCGGGGCCGACTTCGCCGCGCTGCCGGAGGAGGAACGGCTCGCCCGGATCGACGGCATCGGCGTGGTCGGACGGGTCGCGCCCGAGCACAAGGTGCTGCTCGCCGACACCCTGAAGAAGAAGGGCGAGGTGGTGGCGATGACCGGCGACGGCGTCAACGACGCCCCCGCCATCAAGGCCGCGGACATCGGCATCGCCATGGGCAGCGGCACCGACGTCGCCAAGAACGCCGGCCGCATGATCCTCTCCGACGACAACTTCGCCACGATCATCCACGCCGTGGAGGAGGGCCGGAAGCTCTACGACAACCTCACCAAGTACATCCGCTTCGTCCTCCTGCTGCTGGTCACCTTCGTCCTGACCTTCCTCGGCGCGACCCTGTTCAACATCGCCGCCGGTGAACCCTTCACCCCGGCCCAGGTGCTGTGGGTGCACTTCGTCGTCAACGCGCCCTTCGGTTTCGCCCTCGGCTTCGACCAGGAGAGCCCCGGCCTGATGCGCCGCACGCCCAGGCCCCGCGGGCAGTCCGTGCTGACCAGGCCGGTGCTGATCACCGTGGGGCTGAGCGGGCTGGCGATCACCGTCATCCTGCTGGCCCTCATCAAGCTGGGGGAGAGCCGCTTCCACAGCGCCGCCGTGGGCAACTCCATGGCCTTCACCGCGTTCGCGCTCTGCCTGATCGTGGCCGCCTTCGAATGCCGCAGCGAGACCGCGTCCGTCCTCACGACCTCCACCTTCGACAGCAAGCAGATGAACTGGGCGGCGCTGGCGGAGTTCGTCCTCGCCGTCCTGGTGACCCAGATGGACGGCTTCCGGCGCATCCTGGGCACCACCGAGATCAACCTGCGGCAGTTCGGCTGGGCCCTGCTGTCCGCCGTCGTCCTGCTGCTCCTGTGGGAGCTCGGCAAGCTCCTGGCACGCCGGTCACGGGCGGCGGCCCGGAGCCGGGCGACGCCGCTTCAGGTGCCCGCGGCGGGCAGTTCCAGCCTGAGTTCGTAGCCGCCGTCGGCCGTCGGGCCCGAGGTGACGGTGCCGCCGAGCAGCGCCGCGCGCTGCCGCAGGCCGACGAGGCCGTAGTGGGCGCTGGGCAGCGGGAGCGCGGGCCGGGTGGGGGCGGTGTTGGTGACCGTGACCCGGACCGTGCCGCCCTGGTGGTGGATCCGGACCCGCGCGGAGGCACCGGGGGCGTGCTTGCGGACGTTGGTCAGCGCCTCCTGGACGGTGCGGTAGACCGCGCGCTGCACCGTCGGCGGCAGCCCGTCCGGCAGCTCCGGCTGCAGCTCGGCCTCGATGCCGCTGCCGCTCACCAGCCGTTCCAGGTCGGCGAGGGAGGGCTGCGGGGTCAGCTCCGTGGGCCGGCCGCCGGCGGCCCGCAGCACGCTGACCATGTGCCGCAGCTCGTCCAGGGTCTGCACGCTCAGCCGCCGGATCGTCGCCGCGGCCTCCTTGACCTCGGCGTCCTGCGTGCCGACCTGGAGCGCCCCGGCCCGTACGGCGATCAGGCTGACCTGGTGGGAGACCACGTCGTGCATCTCCCGGGCGAGCTGGGCGCGTTCCTTGGCCAGCACGGTCTGCGCCGTGAGCAGCCGCTCGTGGTCGCGGGCCTCGGAGATCTCGGTGAGCCGCAGCGACAGGTCCCGCCGGGCCTGCACGAGCTGGCCCAGGAAGACCGGGGCGGCGGCCGTCGCCGCCGTGTAGCTCAGGGTGATCAGGGTCGAGGGCTCGGACAGGTCGAACTTCGGCGCGGGCCACGGCGCCATGTCCGCGATCGTGAAGGCCAGCGCGCACCCCGCCAGCAGCCACCTGCGCCGGGTGAACGAGGCGAGGGTGTAGAGCGCGGCCAGCGTGGCGAAGGCCGCGTCCGAGACCAGCACGGCGGGCAGCGCCAGCACGAAGGTGATCAGCGGCAGGCGCCGCCGCAGCATCAGGGCGACCGCGCCACCGAGGGCGCAGCCCAGGCGCACCGGCTCCTCGGGGTCGACATTGACCCAGATGTCGAACAGCGCGACCGCGACGACGACCAGGTCCACCACCACGGGCGACGGGCGCCGGAACCTCATCAGTCCTCACCGTCCTGCGACCGCTTGAGCAGCCCCGCGCGCTCCGCGAGCAGTGCGGCCTGCACCCGGCTGCCCACCTGCAGCTTGGTCAGGATGGCGCTCACATGGTCCTTCACCGTGCCGGTCCCCAGGTGCATCCGCCCGGCGATGTCCGCGTTCGACAGTCCCTCGGCGACCAGCAGCAGCACGGTGCGCTCGCGCTCCGTCAGCCGGGCCACGCCGCGGGTCGCCGACTCCTGCGGGCCCGCGCCCAGATACCCGTCCACGACCGTCCGGGTGACCTTGGACGACAGCACGGCGCCGCCGTCGGCGAGCGTCCGCACCAGGAACGGCAGTTCCTCGGGGTCGGTGTCCTTCAGCAGGAAACCGGCCGCGCCCGAGCGGAGCGCCGTGGCCACGTACTCGTCCATGTCGAAGGTCGTCAGCATCGCCACCACCGGAGGCTGCGGCAGGCGCCGGAGTCCGGCCAGGACGGTCAGGCCGTCCACGTCGGGCATCCGGATGTCCAGCAGAACGACGTCGGGCTGGGACTCCTGCGCGGTGCGGATCGCCTGCCCGCCGGGCACCGCAGCCACGACCTCGATGTCGTCCGCCGCGTCGAGGATGCGCTGGAAGCCCGTACGGATCAGGGCCTCGTCGTCGACCACCAATACCCGGATCACGCGTGCTCCACTCACCACCGGACCCCTGTCCGATTCCTACCACGCCGCGGGCGGTCCGGCGGGGAGCCGGGCCGCGTCCGGCCAGGTGACGGGGGAGCGGGGATCGGGAGGCGTTGCTCGACGTCGGAGCCACGACCAACGTAACACCGGGTGCGCCGCGGGCAGCGGCGCGCGGACACGGCGCCCGCGACGGGGCGGGGGCGCCTGGTGGGCTTGACCTCGTCCGCTGACCGGCCGTGCTCGGCATGTACGCCTCCCACGCGGGACCCGGCCTTCCCGGCGGGGGCCGGTGGGCTGGACGGCGGAGATGTCCCCCGGCCGCTCCCTGCCGCTCCCGCTGCGACGACCGCGGGGTGCGCGCGACTGGCCTTCGTCGCTCGGGTGGCCCCGCCGGCCCTGCCCCGGGTGCCGTACCCGCTCCCGTGCGGCGGCCCACGGCAGGGCCGGGCCGGCACCCTTGCCGAGCACGACCCGTTTCATTAACTGATGCCGCCGGCCGGGAAACGGGCGAGCGCGATGGTCACCCAGCGGCGGACGGTCTCGTCGGGGTCGTCCGCGAGCCGCCGGATCGCCGGCAGGGTCTCCGGGCGCCGCGCGAAGCCGAGGCTGCTCAGCGCCGGAACCCGTACCCGCGGCGAGACGTCGGAGAGCAGCCCGACCAGGGCGTCCACGGCTCGCGGGTCGGTCGCGCAATGGGCGCCGAGCGTTCCACCGCGCCCCGCGGACCCCCGCGTCCGGGTCCGAGGCGGTCAGCGCTGGCCGTTCGACGTCGGACGTGAGGTGCGGCCCGCCGTCCGCACGAGGATCCCGGCGAGAACGGCGCGCGTACCGGTTCCGCGCTTCCACCGCGGCCGCGAGGTGGGCCTCCAGCGACGGGGTGAGGTCCGCGTCACGGGCGGCGAGCTCGGTCGCGGGCGTCTGCGGATCGGCGACCACCGTGTCGTCCGTGGGCCGGCCCTCCCCGTTCGTGCCGCCTACCCGGAGCCTCCGGGCCCGGTACGACAGCGCTCGGGGGCGTCAGTGGTGGAGGGCCGCCTTGGCACGTTCCAGGGCGACGCGGACCGCCGCCGACAGGGTTTCGATGTCGTACGCGCGGTAGTGGCGGCGGCCGTTGATGAAGAAGGTCGGCGTGCCCGACACGTTGCTCAGGTCGGCGGACTCGGCGTCCTCGGCGACCCGGACCGCGACGGAGCGGGTCTCGAGGTCGTGCCGGAAGCGCTCCATGTCGAGCCCGATCGCCGTGGCCAGCCGCTCCAGTCCGCGGATGTCGAGCGCCTGGGGGTGGGCGAAGATCTGGTCGTGCATCTCCCAGAAGCGGTCCTGCTCGGCCGCGGCCTCCGCGGCGCGGGCGGTCTGGACGGCGTGGGGGTGCACGTCGGCGAGCGGCAGATGACGCCACACGTACCGGACGTCGCCGAAGTCGGCGAGCAGGTCGCGGATGACGGGCTCCGCCTCACCGCAGTAGGGGCACTCGAAGTCGCCGTACTCGACGACGGTGACCAGGGCGTCGTGCGGGCCGCGGATGTGGTCCCGCTCCGGGTCCACCGGGACGGCCAGGTCCTCCAGTTGCTGCGCCTTGCCCAGCAGCGCCCGCCGGCGCACCGTCCGGGGCAGCCGGGACAGGACGAGCGTCACGCACCAGGTGAGCAGGAAGGAGAGGACCACCGCGGTGAGGATGCCGACCTTCGCCTCGGCGAGCCGCCCGCCCTGGAAGGCGCGGTCCGCGATGAGCAGGGCGATGGTGAAGCCGATGCCGGAGATGGTGCCGCCGGCGGTCACCGCCCCCCAGCCGACCGGCGGACGCAGCCGCCCGCGGCTGAGCCGTGTGGTCAGCGCCGAGGCGCCCACGATGCCGAGCGGCTTGCCCACCACGTAGGCGACGACGATGCCGAGGGTGACGGGCGAGGCGAACGCGGCCGTCAACTGCCGTGCGTCAAGGGTGATGCCGGCGTTCGCCAGGGCGAAGGCGGGGACGATCAGATAGCTGGTCCAGGGGCGGAACAGCTCCTGCAGCCGCGAGTTGAGCGACACCGACAGCGCCAGGCCCCGCCGGGCGTCGCGCTCCAGCGCGGGTGTGGGCTGCTCCCTGAAACGCAGGTAGAGCGTGCTGGCCCGGCGCAGGTCGGCGCCGCGCGCCGGGTGGTCGCAGGCCATGAGGCCGAGCGCCAGCCCGGTGACGACGGGGTCCACCCCGGAGCCGAGCAGCGCGAACCACACGGCCACGCCGGTCAGCGCGAAGGCGGCGCCGCGGAACTCGCCGCAGGCCCGCACGATGGAGTTGGACGCCACGAGGCCGACGGCGAAGAGGCCGATGGCGACGAGCAGTTCCGGCCAGGAGATGCCGCTGGTGTAGGCGAACGCGATGACGGCGAGCGCGATGAAGTCGTCGATGACGGACGCGGTCAGGATGAACGCCCGGGTGGCCGCCGGGAGTCTGCGGCCCAGCAGGGCGTACAGGCCCAGGGCGAACGCCGTGTCGGTGGAGATGACCGTGCCCCAGCCGCGTGCGTCGGGGGTGCCGTGGGTGAAGGCGAGGTAGAGGCCGAGCGGTACGAGCATCCCGGCCAGTCCGGCCGTCGTCGGCAGGGTGATCCGGGTCCGTTCGCGGAACTCGCCGAGGTCGAACTCCCGGCGGGCCTCCAGGCCGACGATGAAGAAGAAGAGCGTCATCAGGCCGCTGTTGATCCACTCGCGCAGGTCGAGCGACACCCCCTGCGAGCCCAGGGTGAGCGACAGGTGGGTGTGCCACACCGACTCGTAGTTCTCCGGCGCCAGGTTCGCCCAGGCCAGGGCGATGACGGTGGCCGCCAGCAGGAAACCGGCGCTCGCGGTCTCGGTGCGCAGGAAACGCAGGCGCGGAGTGGTCACGCCGGGGCGGCGCGGAGTCTGCCCCGTTGCGTGCAGTGACGAGAACGCGCCCACCCGCACATCGTGGCACGAGCCCGCGACGGTGGCCTGTCGCGCGGCCCCGAGGGGCGGCCGGGTGGTTCGCACGGCGTTTGGCGAGGCGCCCGCGCGGAGCCCGGACACCCTACGCACGGTGACCGCTCCGGCCGTCGCGGGCCCGGCGGTTGGCGCCCCGGCGCCTGACGTTCGAGACTGCAAGGAGACGACTTCTTCCCGCACGGCCGGACAGGCGCCCACGACCTCGTGGCAGCGGGCCGCTGGGTGCGGATGGTCGTAGACCCTCAGGGGATCACATGGTGGACAAACCGGCCGACGTCCGTCGGCGCGATCAGGACGAGGACGCGGCGACCGGCAGTGATCGTGCCGGTCCGGGGACCGGCACGGAAAGGATCCTCGCGGAGACCCTGGCCGGCGTCGTCCACGCCGAGCAGGTCCGCGTCGACAGCCACTTCTTCGACGACCTGGGCGCCGACTCGCTGGTGATGGCGCACTTCTGCGCACGGCTGAGGAAACGGCCGGACGCGCCGTCGGTGTCGATGAAGGAGATCTACCGCCATCCCACCGTCCGCAGCCTGGCGGCCGCACTCGACGAGGCCCCGACCGCCGCTCCGGCCGCCCCTGTCTCCGCTTCAGGTCCCGTACGGGCCCCGTCGGCGGACGGCGCCGGGCCTTCGCGTGCCACGGTGCCGCGGTCGGTGGCGGGACCACCGTCCGGCGCCCCCCACTACGTGCTCTGCGCGGTGCTTCAGCTCGCCTTCTTCGTGGCGTACTCCTTCGGCGCCGCCCTCGTCCTCACCAAGGGCGTGGACTGGATCTCCGGGGCCGCGGGCCTGGTAGACACCTACCTGCGGGCGATCGCCTTCGGCGGCGTGGCCTTCGCCGCGGTGTGCGTGCTCCCCATCGTGGCCAAGTGGGTGCTCGTCGGCCGGTGGCGGCCCCGGCAGATCCGCCTCTGGAGCCTGGACTACCTGCGCTTCTGGTGCGTCAAGACGCTCATCCGGTCGGATCCGCTGGTGTTCTTCCACGGATCGCCGCTGTACACGCTCTACCTGCGGGCGCTCGGCGCGAAGATCGGGCGCCGGGTCACCGTCCTGTCGCGGCGTGTGCCGGTCTGCACCGACCTGCTCACCATCGGCGACGACACGGTGATCCGCAAGGACGTGTTCTTCTCCTGCTACCGCGCCGAGTCCGGCGTGATCCGCACCGGGCCCGTCACGCTCGGCAGGAATGTCCTGGTCGGCGAGGTGACGGTGATCGACATCGACACGGTCATGGGCGACGGGACACAGCTCGGGCACGCCTCCTCGCTCCACTCCGGCCAGCGCGTGCCGGACGGCGAGCACTGGCACGGGTCCCCCGCCCAGCCCGCCGACGTCGACTACCGGGCCGTCGGCCCGGCCCGCTGCGGCGCCGCGCGCAGGGCGGGCTACTCCCTCTCGCAACTGCTCGGAGCGGTCCTGGTCTACGTGCCGCTGGCGGTCGCCGGCTCGGTGCTGCTGTTCGCCGCCGTGCCGCAGTTCGCCTCGCTCCTGGAGCCGGGCCCCACGGCGCTGACGACCTGGGGGTTCTACGCCGACGCACTGGTCACCTCGATCGCCCTGTTCTTCGGCGCGGTGGTGCTCGGTCTGCTGTTCACGGTGACGGTCCCGCGCGTGCTGAACCTCGCCGTCCGGCCGGACACGGTCTACCCGCTGTTCGGCTTCCGGTACGGCATGCACCGGACCATCGGCTTCCTGACCAACCGGCGCTTCTTCAAGACCCTGTTCGGCGACAGCTCGGCCATCGTCCACTACCTCGGCGGCCTGGGCTACCGGCTCTCGCGCGTGGAGCAGACCGGGTCGAACTTCGGCACGATCATGAAGCAGGACAACCCGTTCCTCAGCGCCGTCGGCCGGGGGACGATGGTGGCCGACGGGCTGTCGATCATCAACGCCGACTTCTCCAGCTCGTCCTTCTGCGTCTCGCGGGTCACCATCGGGCCGCACAACTTCGTCGGCAACTACGTCGCCTACCCCTCGCAGGGCAGGACCGGCGACAACTGCCTGCTGGCGACCAAGGTCATGGTCCCGGTGGACGGGAAGGTCAGGGAGGGCGTCGGCCTGCTGGGTTCGCCCAGCTTCGAGATCCCCCGGTCCGTCCTGCGCGACAGCAAGTTCGACCACCTCAAGGACGGCGAGACCTTCCGGCGCCGCCTGGCGGCCAAGAACAAGCACAACGTCTCCACCATGGCGCTGCACCTGCTCGCGCGCTGGGTCTTCTTCTTCTGGGTGGCACTCGTGGTGTCGGTGGCCGCGGACCTGTACGACGCGCTCGGGCTGTCGGTGATCGCCCTCGCCAACGTTCTCACGCTCGCCTTCACCGTCGTCGACATGGTGCTCTCCGAACGCGTCGCCACCGGCTTCCGGGGGCTGCGGCCGCTGTACTGCTCGATCTACGAACGCCCCTTCTGGCGGCACGAGCGGTACTGGAAGGTCACCAGCGTCAGCGAGGCGATCATGGTCTTCAACGGCACGCCCTTCAAGGGCCTCATCTGGCGCTGGCTGGGCGTCCGGGTGGGCCGGCGGGTCTTCGACGACGGCTGCTACTTCCCGGAGCGCTCCCTGGTGAGCATCGGGGACGGGTGCGTCCTCAACGAGGGAAGCCGGATCCAGTGCCACTCCCAGGAGGACGGCACCTTCAAGTCGGACCACAGCGCCCTCGGGGCCGGGTGCACCCTCGGTGTCGGCGCCCTCGTCCACTACGGCGTGACGATGGGCGACGGGACGGTCCTCGCGCCCGACTCCTTCCTGATGAAGGGCGAGGAGATGCCCCAGGGCGCCCACTGGGCCGGCAACCCCGCCCGCGAGATGCCGGACGAGCCGCCGGTGCCCCCTGCGCACCGCGACACCGCGGCCCCCGCCCGGACCCGCTGAGCGGCGGCGCCGGGCCGCGCTCCGTGACCGTCCGGGCACTGCGGTGGCACGCGCGTCCGATCGGGCCAACACTGGTGGAGTACGGGCAAATCGACTACGGCGGGCGCCACTCAGCCGTTGTGGGCCCGCCGGACGGGTGGGCAAGGTGACGACTTCCCCCTTCGGGTCCGGCGACCCGTTCTCGGACCTCTTCAACCGCTTCTTCGGGATGAGCCCGGCGGCATCGCCGCCCGCCGTCCAGCGCGTCCCCATCGGGCGACTGCTCAGCGACTCCTCGAACGAACTGCTGGCGGCCGCCGCGAGCCGGGCGGCCGCGGACGGCGCCGACCTCGACACCGAGCACCTGCTGTGGGCGGCCACCCGCGTTCCCGCGGGCAGGCAGCTGCTGGAACAGGCGGGCGTGGACCCCGACCGGCTGGCCGAGGACGTGAGCGCCGTCCTGCCCTCGGGCACCGGCGCCGGGGAGCCCGCGCTGACCCCGGCCGCGAAACGCGCCCTGCTCGCCGCCCACGCCCGCTCCCAGGCATCCGGCGCCTCCTACATCGGTCCGGAGCACATACTCGCCGCGCTCGCCGACGACCCGCGCTCCGGCCTGGAGATGCGCTCCGAGGGCGCCGATCCCACGGCCCTGGCCGGCAAGGGCGGCGGCACACGGTCCGCGCCGACCGACACCCCGACCCTGGACGAGTACGGCCGGGACCTGACCGAGGAGGCGCGCGGCGGACGGCTGGACCCGGTGATCGGCCGCGGCGAGGAGATCGAGCAGACCGTCGAGGTGCTGTCCCGGCGGACGAAGAACAACCCCGTGCTCATCGGCGACCCCGGCGTCGGCAAGACCGCCATCGTCGAGGGCCTCGCGCAGCGGATCGTGGCCGGGGAGGTGCCCAAGGCCCTGCGGGACCGCCGGGTGGTCGGCCTGGACCTGGCCGGACTCGTGGCCGGCTCCAAGTACCGCGGGGAGTTCGAGGAACGCCTGAAGAAGGTGATCGACGAGGTCACCGCGGCGAAGAGCAGCGTCGTCCTGTTCATCGACGAACTCCACACCGTCGTCGGCGCCGGGGCGGGCGGCGAGGGGGCCATGGACGCGGGGAACATCCTCAAACCCGCCCTGGCCCGCGGCGACCTGAGCGTGGTCGGGGCCACGACCATCGACGAGTACCGCAAGTACATCGAGAAGGACGCGGCCCTCGAGCGGCGCTTCCAGCCGGTGATGGTGCCCGAGCCCTCCGTCGACGAGACGGTCGAGATCCTGCGCGGCCTCCGCGACTCCTACGAGGCGCACCACCAGGTGCGCTACACCGACGAGGCGCTGGACGCCGCGGCCGCCCTGTCCGACCGCTACATCAGCGACCGCTTCCTGCCCGACAAGGCGATCGACCTCATGGACCAGGCAGGCGCCCGCGTGGGCCTGCGCTCGCTGGGCGGCCCGGGCCCCTCCGACGAGCTGGAGGAACGCCTCACCAAGCTCCGCCGCGAGAAGGACGAGGCCGTCAGCACCGAGGACTTCGAGCGCGCCGGCGGCCTCAAGGAGCGCATCCGGGAGCTGGAGAACGAACTCTCCGCGGTCGCCGCGCAGCGGGAGCAGCCCCCCGACGTCACCGCCGAGGACATCGCCGAAGTGCTCTCCGCGCGCACCGGCATCCCCGTCTCCCAGCTGACCGAGACCGAGCGCGAGCGGCTGATGAAGCTGGAGGAGGCCCTCCACAAGCGGGTGATCGGCCAGGACGAGGCGGTCGACGCCGTCGCCCAGGCCGTGCGCCGCGGCCGCGCGGGCATGGGCGACCCCGACCGGCCCACCGGCAGCTTCCTCTTCCTCGGACCGACCGGCGTCGGCAAGACGGAACTCGCCAAGGCGCTCGCCGAGCTGCTCTTCGGCGACCCCGAGCGCATGATCCGCTTCGACATGAGCGAGTTCCAGGAGAAGCACACCGTTTCCCGGCTCGTCGGCTCCCCGCCCGGCTACGTCGGCTACGACGAAGCCGGACAGCTCACCGAGGCGGTGCGCCGCAAGCCGTACAGCGTCGTGCTGTTCGACGAGGTCGAGAAGGCCCATCCGGACGTCTTCAACCTGCTGCTGCAGGTGCTGGACGACGGGCGCCTGACCGACGCCCAGGGCCGCACCGTGGACTTCCGCAACACCGTGGTCATCATGACCAGCAACATCGCCTCCAAGCACATCCTCGACCATGAAGGGGCCATCGACGACATCAGGGACGACCTGATGGCCGAGCTCCACGCGCACTTCCGGCCCGAGTTCCTCAACCGCATCGACGAGATCATCGTCTTCCACGCGCTGACCCGGGCGGACCTCGTGCAGATCGTCGACCTCCTGCTGGAGCGCAGCCGCCGCAGGCTCCACGCCCAGCAGGTCGGCCTCGAGGTCACCCAGGCCGCCAAGGAATGGCTCGCCGACCGGGGCTACCAACCGGAGTTCGGCGCACGGCCGTTGCGCCGCACCATCCAGACCGAACTCGACAACAGGCTCTCCAACATGCTCCTCGACGGCACCCTCAACCCAGGGGACACGGTCGTCGCCGACGTCAAGGACGGGCAGCTGTCCCTCGGCCTCACGGAGGGCGGAGCACAGGGGCCGGCCAAGGAGGCGGCCAACGAGCCGGCGCAATCGGACGGTTGACCCCGGTCCGCGAAGCAGCTCACGGGCGGGCATCCGCCCCGGGCCCGCGCCCTCTCCGCAACCGTACGGGGCGGGCGCCGGGAGGAGACGGAAAATGACCGGTCACCTGTACCTCGCCTACGACTACCCGGTCCTGGGCGCGTTCTGGACGATGATGTGGATCTTCCTGTGGGTCATCTGGATCTTCCTCATCGTCCGCGTCGTGATGGACGTCTTCCGCGACGACACCATGAACGGATGGGCCAAGGCGGCGTGGCTGCTCTTCGTGCTCCTCCTCCCCTTCATCGGCATCCTGGCGTACCTCCTCTTCCGCGGCTCGGGCATGGGCAAGCGCGAGGCGGAGCAGATGCGCACCCGCCAGAAGGCGTTCGACGACTACGTCCGGCAGACCGCCGGCGGCGCCGGCACGGCGGCGGGCGAGGTCGACGCGCTCGCCAAGCTCTCGGAGCTCAAGGCGAAGGGCGACCTGACGGAGGAGGAGTTCCAGCGCTTCAAGGAGAAGGTCCTGCACTGAGCCGTCCTGTCCTCGTCGCGCGGCGGCTCCCGCCGCCGCGCACAGCGCCGGGAGACACCATGAACGCACCGTACGGACACACCACGACGCAGGGGCCGGCCGACCCCGACGAGGTGCTCGGCAAGCTGGGCGGCTCCTGGGGCTGGTCCCTGGGCTTCGCGCTCGCGACGCTCGTCGCGGGGGTGATCGTGCTGGTCTGGCCGGACGAGACGCTGCACGTGCTGGCGATCGTCATCGGCCTCTACCTGCTGGTCGCGGGGGTCTTCCGCTTCGTCACGGCGTTCTCGCGCCGTGACGGCGGCAGCAGGGTGACGGCGGTGATCGTCGCGGTGCTCGCCGTGCTCGCCGGGGTGCTCTGCCTGCGGCACCCGCTGCAGACAACCGCCGTGCTCTCCCTGGTCCTCGGCGCGTACTGGCTGGTGTCCGGGCTGCTCGTGGGGTTCATCGCCGTCGCGGGGCGGGACATGCCGCACCGGGGGATGGCCTTCGCCGTGGCCGCGCTCGGGGTCGTCGCCGGGATCGTCGTGCTCGCCTTCCCCGTGCAGTCGGCGGTCGCGCTGGCCCGGCTGGTCGGGCTGTGGCTCGTCCTGCTGGGCCTGGCCGAAGTGGCGCTGGCGCTTGCGCTGCGCTCCCTCGCGAAACGGCCGGCGCCGGCGCGTCCGCCCGGTTGATCAGGGTCCGGCGTCGCCGTCGGCCCGCGTGGGGGCCGGGGGCTGCAGCGTCTGCTCCGCCCAGATGGTCTTGCCCTCGGCGTGGTAGCGGGTGCCCCACTGGTCGGCGCAGCGGGAGACGATGAACAGGCCGCGCCCGCTCTCGTCCAGGGTGCGGGCGTGCTTCAGGTGCGGCGCGCTCGCGCCCGCGTCGCCGACCTCGCAGGTCAGTGTGGCGTCCAGGATCAGCCGCAGTTGCAGGGGCGGGGCCCCGTACCGCACCGCGTTGCCGACGAGTTCGCTGACGATCAGCTCCGTGGTGAAGGCCGTCTCCTCGTCGATGCCCCACTGCGCCAGCCGGCGCCGCGCCATCGACCGCGCGATGGGCGCCGCCTCGGCGTCGCTCGGCAGCGGGCAGGTCAGCACCCGGTCGCCGGGGAACCCCCGGGTACGGGCGAGCAGCATCAGCAGGTCCCCCGGCTGGCTGCCGTTCCTGATGGCGTACGCGAAGGCGTCGCTGAGCTCCTGCAGCCGGTCCCGGCCGTACCGCTCCAGCAGGTCGCGCAGCATCCCGGAGCGCGGGTGGAGCAGTTCCGTCAGCGAAGAGGTGCCGAACAGCAGGGTGGTGTGCTCGGGGAGCGTGACCGTGGTCGCGGAGAACGGCGCGTTGCCCGTCGCCGCCAGCAGCGGCCCGGGGGAGACGGGCAGCGACTCGATCGCGCCGTCGGGGAAGACGGCGATCGGCTGCGGGTGGCCTGCGAGGGCGATCGTGCAGGTGAGGTCGAGCGGGTCGTAGACGGCGATGACGCACTCCGCGGTCAGCGGCTCGCGGTGCAGGGGGTCCCCGGCCGGCAGCGCCGCCCGCTCCTCGGCGAGCCGGGTAGCCGTGTCGCTCAGCCGGGCCAGCAGTTCCTCGGGCTGCAGGTCGAGCGCGGCGAGGGAGTGGATGACCGTCCGCAACTGCCCCATGGTGGTGGCGGCCTCGACGCCCCGCCCCTTGACGTCGCCCACGACCAGGGCGGTGCGCGCCCCGGGCAGGGGGATCACGTCGAACCACGCCCCTCCGCCCTCCATGCCCGGCAGGTGGAGGTGGGACGTCTCCAGGGCGATCCGCGGGGACGGCCGCTGCGGCAGCAGCCGGCGCTGCACGGTCGCGGCGATGGTGCGCTCGCGGGTGAAGCGCCGGGCGTTCTCGATGCACAGCGCCGCGTGGGTGCACACGTCCAGCGCCAGCCTCACGTCGTCCTCGTCGAAGAGGTCCTCGTCGTCGTGCCGGTAGAGACTGACCAGGCCCAGCGCCTCACCGCGCACCGCCAGCGGGGACACGATCAGGGAGTGCACGTTCTGCCGGCGGATCGCGTCGGCACGGGCCGGGTCCGCCGCCAGCCACATGCTGTCCTCGTCCACCGGGACGAGCCGTGGCTGCAGATCGGCCAGCACGCGGGCGAACGGGGTGCCGTAGGGCAGGTGCCGGACGTCCCCCACCGGGTACGCCGACACCTTGCCGCGGTAGGCGGCCCTGCGCAGCGGCAGGTCCCGGTCGACGGGGACCAGCGGCGGCACCTCGCCGCGCACGACGTCCTCCACGACCTCCACCACCACGATGCCGGCGAACGCCGGGACCAGCGCCTCCGCCAGCTCCTCGCAGACCGCCACCACGTCCAGCCGGTGCCCCACCCGCTCGCGCACCGCGTCCAGGACGGCCATCCGCCGACGGCTCGTCTGCCGCTCGGTGACGTCGGAGGCCGCGGCCACCAGCCCCAGCACCTCGCCGTGCGGGCCCTCCAGACGGAAGACGGAGGTGAGGTACATGCGCCGGTGCGGCCGCCCGTCGCCCGACGCTCCGCGCACCAGGCGGTTCAGCACCGGTTTCCCGGTCTCCAGCACCCGCCGGGCGACCTCCTCCTCGGTCACCGGGTCGTCCAGCCGGAACACCTCGGCGAAGGGCCGCCCGGGGCTCAGCGGCGCGTCGTGCAGCGCCCGGGTCGCGCTGTTCATCCGCACCAGGCGCAACTGGTCGTCGAGGACGTGCAGACCCACCGGGGCCTGCGAGAACATCACCTTCAGCAGGGCGGCGTCCCGTCCGCTGAGGGTGTCCCCGCCCGCGCGCACCTCCCACAGCACGGAGCTTCCGCGCAGCACCGGCGTGACCAGCAGCTCGCTCCGGCCCAGGACGGAGCCGGGCTCGCGCACGAGGTCGGCGACGGGCCGTCCCACCGCCGCTTCGGCGGGCAGGCCGAACAGCTCCTCGGCCCTCGGCCGCCACTCCTCCACCCGCCCGCCCTCGTCGACGAGCAGGAGCACGTCACCGCCACCCGCCATCCGCACACACCTCCCACCTCACCCTCCCCCACCCCACCACCCCCCGCACCCCGGCGTTTTCCCCCGGGGAACGGCCCGCCGCCGCGACGGCGTCAGGAGGTGAGGAGCCGCTCGTCGGACGGGGCCGGGGAGGGCGAGGGGAACCCGTCGCCGTACTGAACCGCGATCATGGCGATGTCGTCGTCGAGCTTGATGGCGCCGCCGCCCACGTGCAGGGAGAGCCCGTCGAGCACGTGCTGGAGCAGCTCCTCCGGACGGGAGCCCGGCCAGGCGGCCACGTGCGCGCCCAGGTCGTAGAACTGGCCGTCGTCGTTGCGGGCCTCGATGGCGCCGTCGGTGTACAGCAGCAGCGTCGCCTCACGGCCGAAGGGGAAGGTGTCGACGACGTAGTCCTCGGCGCTCAGGCTGCCCAGGCCGAGCGGGGGAGAGGGCACGGCCGGGGACAGCAGCAAGGTGTCGGACCCCTGCGCCATGTAGGGCGGGGGGTGTCCGCAGTTGACCATGTGGATCTCGGCGCAGTCGTCGGGGACCTCCAGGACCAGCGCGGTGATGAACCGTTCCACGGCGTCGCTGTCGGTCCGGCCGGTCTCCTCGAAGTGGCCGCGTATCGAGTGCTCCAGGTCGACCACCAGCTCCGGGAGCGAGCCGAACCTGCGGGCTGCCCCCCGGAACGCCCCGAGCAGGGCCTCCGCGTCCTCGACCGCAGGCAGCCCCTTGCCCTTGACGTCCCCGATCAGGAAGCGCACCCCCGCCGCGCTCCTGGCCACCGCGTACAGGTCCCCGCCGATCTGCGCGTACGGATGGGAGGCGTGGTACGCCGCCCGCACGAGCAACGGCCCGATGCGCGGGGGCAAGGGGCGCAGCAGGACGCGCTGGATGGTGTCGGACACGATCCGCACCTCCATCAGCTCCCTGACGCTGCGGTCACGGATGCTGCGGGAGGCGATGACGAAGGCCGAGACGAGGAGGATCTCCAGCTGGTGCACGGCGGGGATGGACGTGCCCAGCAGGTTGTCGTGGACGTCCAGCACAAAGGCGGCGACGCAGGACAGGGCGGCGCTCAGGGTCGTCGTCCCCGGCCCCGCCAGCACGGCCGTGGTGGCGGGGACCACCACCATCAGCGAGGCCAGGTGCTCGGTGGGCGGCAGTACGAAGCCGGTGACGACGATGGAGATGATCATGAAGAGCGCCAGCGCCAGCGGTCCGTGGCCCTGGGTCAGCTGCGTCACCCAGGAGGGGCCGGGCCCTGAGCCCGGCAGGGCCGCCCGCCGTCCGGGCAGCCGCCGCAGGCGGTGCGTGAGGCTGTCCTTCATCGCGGCTCCGGGTCCCCGACGGGTCCGGGAGCCGCCGCACGAAGGTCGTCCTCCAGCGCCGGCGGTCGCATACACCGAATGTACGCCCCGCAAACATCCCGGGTCATCGCGGTGCTTAATGGAGCCAATCGGAAAAACCGGATGAAACGGGTTCGGGGGGTGTGGGCGCCGGCCCGGGAGAACGGCAGCCCGCGAACGTCAGCCGGTGAACGCCTCGACCAGGGTCCAGACGGCCAGGGCCGCCATGCAGGCGCCGCCGACGCGTTGGATGGTCTGCAGCGGGACCTTCTTGGCGATGAACCGCCCCACCACCAGCGCGAGGGCGGAGACCGACATCAGGGCGGCGGCCGAGCCGATCGCGGTCGGCAGCCAGCCGTTGGTGGCGGCGAGGTTGGCGGTGGTGATCTGCGTGAGGTCGCCCCACTCGCTGATGAACACGGCCGTGAACGCGGTGGAGTACACCGGCCAGAACCCGGTCACGGTCCTGCCGGCCTCGTCGTGGTCGTCGTCGCCCCCGCCCCGCAGCAGCACCACGGCGCCGAAGGCGAACAGGGCGGCGGAGACCAGCTTGACCGCCATGTTCGGCAGCAGGCTGATCAGGCTGCCGGCGCCCACCGCGATGGCCACGTGCACGATGAAGGCGGTCGAGGTGCCGAACCAGACGTACAGCGGGCGCATGCGCGTGCCCATCGCCAGCGAGGCGAACATCGTCTTGTCCGGGAGTTCGGCGAGGAAGATCAGCCCGAAGGCGGTCACGAGCGCCAGGGGGTCGAAGGTCATTCCGGTGCTTTCTGCTGGGGCCGGACCGCGGACTCGACGGCACCCAGGGGGCGACGGGAAGCGCCAACGGCCCGGCACGACGGAGCGGCCCGCAACCAGATGCGGACCACGTCTTGCCTTGGCCGAAGGTCTCGTCCACCCCCGCACCCGGTGCGGCGGCCCGGTGGCCGGGACGTCCACGGACGTCCAGTGTGTCGACCAGCCGGTATTGCGGGACTACTCCCCTTCGCTGCCCCCAGTGTACCCAACGCGGGGATCGGCCCCGCCGCCCCGGCCTTCCCGGGAGGCGGACGTGTGCGCCCCTGTGCGACGCCCGCCCGTTCGTCCGGCGGCGCGGGATACTGGGCGCATGAAGCTGACGGTGTTCTGGGAACGGATGCGCGTGCACTTCGGCGAGACGTACGCCGACTCCTTCGCGCGCGACCACGTGATGTCCGAGCTCGGCGGCCGGACCGTGCACCAGGCACTGGACGCGGGCTGGGAGACCAAGGACGTGTGGCGAGCGGTGTGCGCGGCCGTCGACGTTCCGGCCTCGCGCCGCTGAGCACGGGGTGAGACTGGGGTCGTGGCGGGAAGCGACGAGACGATAGCCGGGGCGACCGCGGGACCGCGGTCGCCGGGGGATCCCGGGGAACCGGGACGGGGAACGGGCGCGGGGGAGGGTACGGGGGGTTCGGCGATGCCGCGCTGGCTGCCGAAGGCGATGGTGCTGGCGGTCGCGCTGCTGGCCGCCTTCCAGCTGGCCAACTGGGCGTTCCACCAGGTCATCGGATTGCTGGTGAACATCCTGCTGGCGTTCTTCGGTGCCCTGGCGATCGAGCCGGCGGTGGACTGGATGGCCGCGCGCGGCATGCGCAGGGGGTGGGCGACCGGGCTGGTTTTCCTGGTCGTGCTCGCCCTGGGCGGGATCTTCGTGGTGCTGCTCGGTTCCCTGCTGGTGGACCAGATCACCTCGATCGGCCGCAACCTGCCGGAGTACGTCGACGACGTGGTCGTGTGGGTCAACCAGACCTTCGGCACCAACCTGTCCGTCGGCAAGCTGCAGGAGAACGTGCTGCACTCCGACTGGCTGCGCAACTACGTGCAGCGGCAGGCGGGCAACGTGTGGGGGCTGTCGGCGACGGTCCTCGGCGGGGTCTTCCAGGTGCTGACGATCAGCCTGTTCACCTTCTACTTCGCCGCCGACGGACCCCGGATGCGCCGCGCCGTGTGCTCGGTGCTGCCGCCGGCCCGGCAGGCCGAGGTGCTGCGGGCCTGGGAGATCGCGGTGGCCAAGACCGGCGGCTACCTGTACTCGCGGGCGCTGATGGCACTGATCTCGGCCGTCGCCCACTACGTGCTGTTCGTGGTCATCGGGGTGCCGTACGCGCCTGCGCTTGCGGTCTGGGTCGGCGTGGTCTCGCAGTTCGTGCCCACGGTCGGCACGTACCTGGCGGGGGCGCTGCCGATGCTGATCGCGTTCACGCAGGATCCGTGGGACGCGGTGTGGGTGCTCGGCTTCGTCGTGGTCTACCAGCAGTTCGAGAACTACGTGCTGCAGCCGCGGATCACCGCGCGCACCGTGGACATCCATCCCGCGGTGGCCTTCGGATCGGTGATCGCCGGCACCGCGCTGCTGGGGGCGGTGGGAGCGCTGGTGGCGATCCCGGCGACGGCGACGCTGCAGGGCTTCCTGGGGGCGTACGTGAAGCGGTACGCCGTCACGGACCCACGGGCGCACGGGCCGCAGCGGCGGCCGCTGTTCCGGTGGTGGCCGCGCCGGGACGGACGGGGCGGGACGGGCGACGGGAGCGACGGGGGCGGTGCGGACGGCCGGGGCGGGGCCGACGGCGGGGGCGCCTGAGGTTCGCGGGTCGCTTGACACGAAAATCGAACATCCATTCTCATGGGTGTGCCGGGCCCGGTTTCCCAAGGGTTTTCACGGACTCCCGTGGGTTGTCCACAGGCCGGGGGCGGCGTCGGGACGCATTGTCAGTGGCAGGCAGTAGCGTCATGGACGTGAAGCGAACGACTCAGACACCCAGGGTGGAACCCATGGCAGGAACCGACCGCGAGAAGGCGCTCGACGCCGCGCTCGCACAGATTGAACGGCAGTTCGGCAAGGGTGCCGTCATGCGCCTCGGCGACCGGCCGAACGAGCCCATCGAGGTCATCTCGACGGGATCCACCGCCCTGGACGTCGCCCTCGGCGTCGGCGGCCTTCCGCGCGGCCGCGTGGTGGAGGTGTACGGCCCGGAGTCCTCCGGCAAGACGACCCTGACCCTGCACGCGGTGGCCAACGCCCAGCGGGCCGGCGGCAAGGTCGCCTTCGTGGACGCCGAGCACGCCCTCGACCCCGACTACGCCAAGCGCCTCGGCGTGGACGTGGACTCCCTGCTGCTGTCCCAGCCGGACAACGGTGAGCAGGCCCTCGAGATCACCGACATGCTGATCCGCTCCGGTGCGCTGGACCTCATCGTGATCGACTCCGTGGCGGCCCTCGTGCCGCGGGCCGAGATCGAGGGCGAGATGGGTGACTCGCACGTGGGTCTGCAGGCCCGTCTGATGAGCCAGGCGCTGCGCAAGATCACCGGTGCGCTCAGCCAGTCCAAGACCACCGCGATCTTCATCAACCAGCTCCGCGAGAAGGTCGGCGTGATGTTCGGCTCCCCGGAGACCACGACCGGTGGCCGGGCGCTGAAGTTCTACGCCTCCGTGCGGCTGGACATCCGCCGCATCGAGACCCTCAAGGACGGCACGGACGCGGTCGGCAACCGCACCCGGGTCAAGGTCGTCAAGAACAAGGTCGCGCCGCCCTTCAAGCAGGCCGAGTTCGACATCCTCTACGGCCAGGGCATCAGCCGTGAGGGCGGCCTGATCGACATGGGCGTGGACCACGGCTTCATCCGCAAGTCCGGTGCCTGGTACACCTACGAGGGCGACCAGCTCGGCCAGGGCAAGGAGAACGCGCGGAACTTCCTGCGCGACAACCCCGACCTCGCCGACGAGATCGAGAAGAAGATCAAGGAGAAGCTGGGCATCGGCGTCCGGCCGGAGGCCCCGGCCGATGAGTCCGGCGCCGACGCGACCGCTCCCGCCGCCGCAGCGGCCGACCCGGCCAAGGCCGAGGCTGCGACCGTTCCGGCGCCCAAGGCCGCCAAGGCGACCAAGGCCACGGCCGCCAAGGCCTGACGGTGGCGTCCGGTCGCAAGGGTCGTGGCGGCTCGTTCCCACCCTCCTCGCCCGCCCCGGGCCAAGAGGGAGAGCAGGAACGCCCACTTGACCCCGTGGAGCAGGCGCGGGCACTCTGCCTGCGCCTGCTCACCGGGACCCCTCGCACCCGCAAGCAGCTCGCCGACGCCATGCGCCGCCGGGAGATCCCGGAGGATGCGGCGGAGCATGTGCTGGAGCGGTTCGAGGACGTCGGGCTGATCGACGACCAGGCGTTCGCCAACGCCTGGGTGGAGTCCCGCCACCACGGCCGGGGCCTCGCCCGGCGTGCCCTCGCCCAGGAACTGCGTACCCGGGGGGTGGACGCCGAGGCGATCGGCCACGCCGTGGGACAGCTCGACGCGGAGCAGGAGGAGGAGACGGCCCGCGCCCTCGTCGACCGCAAGCTCCGGTCCACCCGGGGCCTGGAGAAGGAGAAGCGGATCCGCCGGCTCGCCGGGATGCTCGCCCGCAAGGGGTACGCGGAAGGGCTCGCCCTGAGGGTGGTCCGCCGCGCCCTGGAGGAGGAGGGCGAGGACTCGGAGACGCTGGAGTACTACCTGCCGGACTGAACCTCCGCTGAGGTTCCTTGACCGTGCCTCTGAGTCGACTTAGCCTCACAACGGGTGAGGGATCGCGTCCTCAGAGATACGGGAGTTGGTGCCATGGGCATCGCGCTGGGGACCGAATCCGTGTTCACGGTCGTGGCCGTGGCCGTCACCGTGGTCGTCGCCGTCACCGCGGGCGTGCTGCTCCGGCGGCTCCGCGCCGAACGCGAGCAGCTCAGGGCGGCGGCCGAGCGCGAGGCCCGGGAGATCCGGGCCACCGCCAAGGAGGAAGTCCGCGAGATCCGGGCCGACTTGGAGCGGCGTGAGCAAAGGCTCGCCGACCGGGAGTCCCGCATCGACTCCGAATCGGAGCAACTCCACCGCCGCCGCCGCGAACTCGCGGAGGAACGTGAGGAACTGGAGCGCCGCCGCGCCGAACTCAACCGGCTGGAGGAGGAGCGGCGCGAGGTCCTGGAGCGCGTCGCCGCGTACACCGCCACCGAGGCCCGCGCCGACCTCGTGCGCTCCGCCGAGCAACAGGCCAAGCGCGAGGCGGCGGTGATCGTCCGCGACATCGAGAGGGCCGCCCGCGACCGCGGTGAGGAACGCGCCCGGAAGATCGTCGCCGGGGCCATCCAGCGGGTGGCCACCGAGCAGACCGCCGAGTCCGTGGTCTCGGTGCTGCAACTGCCGGGCGACGACATGAAGGGCCGGATCATCGGCCGCGAGGGCCGCAACATCCGTGCTTTCGAAGCCGTCACCGGTGTCAACCTCATCATCGACGACACGCCCGAGGCGGTGCTGCTCTCCTGCTTCGACCCGGTGCGCCGTGAGGTCGCCCGGCTCACCCTCGACGCGCTCGTCACCGACGGCCGGATCCACCCGCACCGCATCGAAGAGGTCTACGAGCGCAAGCAGGCCGAGGTCGAGCAGCTGTGCGTACGCCACGGCGAGGACGCGCTCACCGAGATCGGCATCACCGACATGCACCCCGAACTGGTCACCCTGCTCGGTCGGTTGCGCTACCGCACCTCCTACGGCCAGAACGTGCTCGGCCATCTCCTGGAGTCCGCCCACATCGCGGGCATGATGGCCGCCGAGCTCGGCATCGACCCGGCCGTGGCGAAGCGCGGCACACTGCTGCACGACATCGGCAAGGCCCTCACCCACGAGGTGGAGGGCAGCCACGCCCTCATCGGCGCGGACCTGGCACGACGGCACGGCGAGTCCGAGGACGTCGTCCACTCCATCGAGGCCCACCACAACGAGGTCGACCCCCGCACCGTCGAGGCGGTCCTCACCCAGGCCGCGGACGGTATCTCCGGAGGCCGCCCCGGCGCACGGCGCGAGTCCCTGGAGAGCTACGTCCGCCGGCTCAAGCGACTGGAGCAGATCGCCGCCGCGCACCCGGGCGTCGTCAAGGTCTTCGCCATGCAGGCCGGACGCGAGGTCAGGGTGATGGTGCGCCCGGAGGACGTGGACGACATCCAGGCGCAGGTCATCGCCCGCGACGTGGCCAAGCAGGTCGAGGAGGAACTCACCTACCCCGGCCAGATCCGCATCACCGTCGTCCGGGAGTCCCGCGCCACGGAGTTCGCCCGCTGAGCGGGCCGCCTGAGCGGTGCGCCCGGGCGGTGCGCCGGCCACCCGCCGCCCGCCGCCCATGGGGCGACGAGCCGCCGCGGCGACCCGGCGTGCCACCGCTCCCGGAACCAGCCGTGTCGGCGAGGTCGGCGAAGCGCTCCCGCAACCGCGGGACGTGTTGCTCGGCCTTTGGTGGGAGCTCGGCCGCGACCGGGCCGCCAGGGCCGTCAGGCGCGACGCGGGTGGAACGGACGCCATGGCGGACATGGCGCCCCGGGCCCGGCCCGGGCCCGGGGCGGGCCGTCAGTGGGGGACGCGGTCCTGGACGGGGCTCGGGGGGCCGCCCCGGGCGAGGTCGGCGTAGGCGTAGAGCTCGGTCGGGCGGCAGCCGGTCATCACGGTCACCAGGTGGCCGTCCGGGCGGATCAGCAGCACGCTGTGCGCCGTCGACCCCGGATAGGCCTCCGTGACGAGCAGTTCCGCCCGGGTGGGCAGGGCCGCCACCGCCTTGGCCAGCCGGGGCATCAGGCCCGCGGTGAGCCAGTGGCGGCTCTCCCACACCCCGGTGCCCGGTGCGACGAGGACGACCAGCAGGTCGCGCCCGAGACGCTCGTACAGGCGCGCCCGGGAGCCGTCGAGCGCCGTGACCGGGACGTCGACGACCGCACCGCCAGGCGGCGTGGCGCAGGACCCCAGCAGCGGCGACGGCGCGGCCGCCGAGGAGGCCGAGGCCGCGGCGCCCGCCCCGCGGGGGGCGGGGAGCGCGAGCGGTGAGCGGGTGTAGACCGGGGGCGCGCCGAGCGGGCCCCGGCCGAGGTGGCCGTCGGTGAGCAGTTCGGCGTACCGCCGGGCCGAGCCGGACAGCACGGAGCGCCGCACGGTGTGCCAGACCCCGCTGGCCCGCAGCAGCGGCAGCACCTGGTCGGTGGCCCGCAGCCGGGCGCCCACCGCGCCGCGCCGCTCGGCCTGGTAGCTGTCGAGCAGGGTGTCCGAGGCCCCGTGGTGCCAGGCAAGGGAGAGCTTCCAGGCGAGGTTGTCGGCGTCGCGCAGGCCCTCCTCCAGGCCCTGCGCGCCGAGCGCGCCCATGAGGTGGGCCGCGTCGCCGGCGAGGAAGACGCGTCCGGCCCGCCAGCGCCGGGCCAGCCGCTGGTGTACCGGGTACTCGGCGGAGCCCAGCAGCTCGTACGGAGGAACGCTTCCGCACCAGGCCGTGAGGGTGCCGCGGATGCGCGAGACGAGCTCGTCGGAGGTGAGCGGCTCACCGCGCGCGGGGAGCAGCCAGTCCAGTCGCCACACCCCGTCCGGCAGCGGACGGGCCGTCACCTCCGGGCCCGCGCCCGGCCCCGGCGGCTCGCGGTGCAGCAGCGCAACGCCCTCGTCGGGCAGTGCGACCCGCAGTGCGGCCACGGCGTGCCGGTCGACGGCCGTGCGGCCCGGGAAGCGCACCCCCAGCAGCTTGCGCACGGTGGACCGCGGGCCGTCGCAGCCGATCAGATGACTCCCGCGCCACCAGGTGGCGTTGGCGCCCTTGGTGCGGACGCTGACCCCGCGGTCGTCCTGCTCGACGGCTTCGACGCGCGCCCCCGGGACGATCCGCACCAGCGCCTGCTCGGCGAGGGCCCCGCGCAGCCCGTGCTCCAGGCGTTCCTGTCCGATGTGCAGCGGGGAGGGCCCCTGCCCGCCGGAGGCCGGGTCGCCGAACTCGACGCGGACGGTCTCCTGCCGGCGGCGCAGCGTCCGCCACGCCTCCCAGGTGGCGCCGGACTCGTAGAGCCGGCGGTGGCCCAGCCGGACCAGCAGCCCGGCGGTCTCGGGACTCAGGACGGCCGTGCGTTCCGCGGAGAGCGAGGGCGCGTGGTCGTGCTCGTCCAGCACGATGCTCGGCACGTCGTGCCGGGCCAGGCAGAGCGCGAGGGCGAGCCCGACCGGACCCGCCCCCGCGATGATCACCGGGTCCACTGCGCGGTCCCGGGAAGTTGTGCAGTCACATTGCGTATGCAACCTACTGCGCGTGCGTGCGTCAAGTGACGACAC
Organism: Streptomyces sp. NPDC058864; assembly: GCF_042742985.1. Lineage (NCBI taxonomy): Bacteria > Bacillati > Actinomycetota > Actinomycetes > Kitasatosporales > Streptomycetaceae > Streptomyces > Streptomyces sp. NPDC058864. The sequence continues at coordinate 61,209 of NZ_JBHYMQ010000019.1, forward strand.
CTGCCGCGTGGTGGTGCGCCTGGCGCACCGTCACTCCGCCGCGGCCTCGACGGCCTTGATGTCACCGGCCTTCGGCGGCGCGCCCTTGGGGCTGCGGCGGCCCCGGCGCTCGATCCAGTTGGCCAGCGCGCTGAGCGCCAGGCACATCAGGATGTAGATCGGCGCCACAATGATGATCATCGGGATGAAGGGGAAGCCCGCGCTGTTCTTCGCCACGAGGTTGCCGATGTAGAGCAGTTCCTCGTACGTGATGATGTAGCCGAGCGAGGTGTCCTTCAGGGTGACCACCAGCTGGCTGATGATCGACGGCAGCATCGCCCGGACCGCCTGCGGGATCAGCACGAAGACCATGACCTGCGTCTTGCGCAGGCCGATGGCGTAGGCGGCCTCACGCTGGCCCTTCGGCACGGCGTTGATGCCGGCCCGGAAGATCTCGGCCTGCACCGAGCCGTTGTAGAGGGTCAGGCCGATCACCAGCGCCCACAGCGGTGCCGAGGTGAAGACGCCCACGTACAGTGCGAAGATCATGATCAGCAGCGGCATCGCGCGGAAGAACTCCACGACGACGGTCGCCACCCACCGCACCGGGGCGTGGTCGGAGAGCCGGCCCGCGGCCAGCGCCGCGCCCAGCACCAGCGAGAAGACCGCGGCCAGCGCGAAGGCCTTCAGCGTGGAGAGCAGGCCGTCCAGGAGGCGCTGCTGGATGTCGGTGTACTGGAAGGGCTCCCAGAGGTACGCGGCGAACTGCCCGGACTCCTTGAGCCGCTGGTAGACGAACCACAGCAGGGCGAGGATCGCCAGGGCGGCCAGCGCGCCGACGACCCGGTTGCGGACCCTGGCCCGGGGGCCGGGGGCGTCGAAGAGGACGTTCGCGCTCATCGGGCCACCGCCAGCCGGTTCTCGAGCAGTCGGAAGACCGCGCTGATGGAGAGGGTGATGATCAGGTAGGCGAGTGCCACCCAGATGAAGGTCGCGAAGACGCTGTAGCCCAACTCGCCGAGTGCCTTCTGCACGCTGAACAGCTCGGTGACGCTGAAGCCGCCGGCGATCGCGGAGTTCTTGGTGAGCGCGATCAGCAGGCTGCCGATGGGCGGCAGCACGGTCCGGGTGGCCTGCGGCAGGATGATCAGCCGCAGGGTCTGGGTGAAGGTCATCCCCAGGCTCCGGGCGGCCTCGGCCTGCCCGAGCGGGACGGTGTTGATGCCCGAGCGCACGGCCTCGCAGATGAATGCCGAGGTGTAGCAGCTCAGGGCGAGCACGGCGAGCCGGAAGAAGGTCCAGGTGTTCAGTCCCAGCCGGGGCAGCACCAGCACCGCGATGAAGAAGAGCAGGGTGAGCGGGGTGTTGCGCAGCAGGGTCACCCACGCCGTGCCGAAGGCGCGCAGCGGCGGCACCGGGGACACCCGGAACGCGGCCATGATCACCCCGAGCACCAGGGCGATCGCCCCGCTGAGCGCGGTCAGCTCCACCGTGCCGAGGAACCCCTTGCGGAAGAGCGCGAAGTTGTCCAGCAGTACGTTCATCGATTCTCCGAAAGGGGTGCGCCGACGGCCGCTCCTGGCCGCCGGCGCATCGGGCTCGGGCTGTGCCGGGGAGGGGTGTCGGGACCCGGGTCAGGCCGGGTCCCGACCGCTTCAGGACTGGAGCTGCGGGATCTCGGCGGTCACGCCGGACTTGCCGAGCGTGGCGTCGTACGCCTTCTTCCAGTCGCCGTTGTCCTCGTGGTTCTTCAGCGCGTTGGTGATGGCCTTCTGCAGGACGGTGTCGTCCTTGAGCAGGCCCACGCCGTAGGGCTCCTCGGAGAACGGCTTGCCGAGGACCTCGAGGTTGGCGGGGTCCTGGGCGGCGTAGCCCTTGAGGATGGCGTCGTCCGTGGTCACCGCGTCCACCTGGCCGGAGGCGAGGTTCTGCACGCACAGCGAGTACGAGTCGTACTCGACCGGCTCGGCGCCGTAGCCGCCGTCCTTGATGCGCTGGATGGAGGTGGAGCCGGTCGCCGAGCAGACCTTCTTGCCCTTGAGGTCGTCCGTGCTCTTGATGCCGCCGCCCTTCTTGACCAGGAGGTCCTGGCCCGCCACGAAGTACGGGCCGGCGAAGGAGACGGACTTCTTGCGCTCGTCGTTGATGGTGTAGGTGCCGACGTAGTAGTCGACCTGGCCGCCGGACAGGGCGGTCTCGCGGTTGGCCGACTGGATCGTCTTGAACTCGATCTTGCTCTCGTCGAAGCCGAGGTCGGCGGCGATCATCTTGGCGATCTCGATGTCGAAGCCGGAGTACTTCTTGCTGCCGGGGTCCTGGTAGCCCAGGTTCGGCTGGTCGGCCTTGACGCCGATGACGAGCTTGCCGTCCTTCTTGATCCGGTCCCAGGTCTTGGAGCCGGCCAGGTCCACACCGGTCTTGACGGTGTAGGTGGGCAGCTCGGCGGCGGCCGCGCTGCTGGAGTCGCCCTTGCCGGGGGTGCCGGAGGAGGACGGCGAGCCCTCCTTGCCGCACGCGGTGGCGGTCGCGGTGAGGGCCAGGACGGCCAGTCCGGCGGCGGCAGTGGTACGGAACCTCATCGTGATCATCCTTAGGGTCGGCAGAACCGTCGGTGTCGGTCTCAGTGGTGAAGGATCTTCGAGAGGAAGTCCTTGGCCCGGTCGCTCCGGGGGTTGCTGAAGAACTGGTCGGGCGTCGCCTGCTCGACGATCCGCCCGTCCGCCATGAAGACGACGCGGTTGGCGGCGGAGCGGGCGAAGCCCATCTCGTGGGTGACGACCACCATCGTCATCCCGTCGCGTGCGAGCTGCTGCATGACCTCCAGCACCTCGTTGATCATCTCCGGGTCGAGCGCGGAGGTCGGCTCGTCGAAGAGCATGACCTTCGGCTCCATCGCCAGCGCCCGGGCGATCGCCACGCGCTGCTGCTGGCCTCCGGACAGCTGTGCCGGGTACTTGTCCGCCTGGCTGCCCACGCCGACCCGGTCCAGCAGGGCACGGGCGCGTTCCTCGGCGGCCTTCTTGCCGGCCTTGCGCACCTTGACCTGGCCGAGCGTGACGTTCTCCAGGACCGTCTTGTGCGCGAAGAGGTTGAACGACTGGAAGACCATGCCGACGTCGGCGCGCAGCCGGGCCAGCTCCCTGCCCTCCTGGGGCAGCGGCTTGCCGTCGATCGTGATCAGGCCCGAGTCGATCGTCTCCAGGCGGTTGACGGCCCGGCACAGCGTCGACTTGCCCGACCCCGAGGGGCCGATGACGACCACGACCTCGCCGCGGCCGATGGTGAGGTTGATGTCCTGGAGCACGTGCAGAGCGCCGAAGTGCTTGTTCACGTCCTTCAGCACGACCAGGTCGTCGGGCGCCGGCACGGCGTCCTCGGTCACCGGGACTTCGGTCATCGGCGTGTGCTCCATCCTCGTCGGTTGACCAGACCTTGGCGATCACCCTATTGACGCTTGGCAAACGGAGTCAGCACATCTGAGGGGAACTTGAGCATCACGATCCGGTCACTGGCTGGCACAAATCCGGCACTGTGGGTGAGCTCGGCCGGTTGTGCAGCGTACCGGCTCCGTAACAGTCGCCACACGGGGCCGGGCGGCGCTTGACGCGCACGTGGCACATCAGCGTGTATTCGGTGGTACAGCATGATTGCGGAGGCGTACAGGGCCGAGCCGCGGGAGGTGAACGGATGAGACTGCTGCTCGTGGAGGACGACCACCGGGTCGCCGCCGCGCTGTCGGCCGTACTGGCCAAGCACGGGCTGCGGGTCACCCATGCCCGCAGCGGCGAGGAGGCGCTCCACGCGCTGCTGCCCGACCACGGGCCCGGCTTCGACGTGGTCCTGCTGGACCTCGGCCTGCCCGACCAGGACGGCTTCGAGGTGTGCAGCCGCATCCGGCTGCGCACCGCCATCCCCGTCATCATGGTGACCGCCCGCGCCGACGTGCGGTCCCGCATTCACGGACTCAACCTGGGCGCGGACGACTACGTGGTGAAGCCGTACGACACCGGAGAGCTGCTCGCCCGCATCCACGCCGTCACCCGCCGCAAGGCGCAGGAGGCGCCCGCCGGGCCCGAGACGGAGGGCGCGGAGGCCACCGACGTGATCGGGCTCGGCCCGGTCCGTGTGGAGCTGGCCACCCGCAAGGTCACCGTCGACGACGAGCCGGTGGCACTGACCCGCAAGGAGTTCGACCTGCTCGCGATGCTCGCGCAGCGGCCCGGTGTGGTCTTCCGCCGCGAGCAGATCATCAGCGAGGTGTGGCGGACGAGTTGGGAGGGGACCGGGCGCACCCTTGAGGTTCATGTGGCGTCCCTGCGGTCCAAGCTGCGGCTGCCCTCCCTGATCGAGACCGTGCGCGGGGTCGGCTACCGCCTCGTCGTGCCCTCCGGCTAGGAGGCCGTTCCTCCGTGCATACCCGCCTGCTGCCGCTGCTCATCGTGCTGATGGCCGGTGTGCTGCTGGCCCTCGGCTTCCCGCTCGCCGCCAGCCTCGCCGCCACCCAGCAGCAGCGGCTCGTCGTCGACCGCATCGACGACACCGCGCGCTTCGCCGCGCTCGCCCAGTACCTCAGCACCGACGGCGGCGGCGAACGGAAGAGCACGCTCCAGGCCGAGCTGCGGCGCTACCGCGAGGTGTACCGGATCCGGGCCGGCGTCTTCGACCGCGACGGCAAGCCGATCGTCTCGGCCCCGAAGGGCTGGAAGCTGCCCACCGGCGGCGAGGCCTTCACCGCGTACAGCGAGGCCCTGGCCGGGCGGCGCAGCCACGACCCCAAGCAGATCTGGCCCTGGCAGCACCGCTCGCTGCCGGTCGCCTCGCCGGTCGTCCGGGACGGCGACGTCGTCGCGGTGGTGCTCACCGACTCGCCGACCGGTGCCATGCGCTCGCGCATCCTGCGCGGCTGGCTGCTGCTGGCGGCAGGTGAACTGGCCGCCATGATCGTGGCCGTCATGGCCGCCTTCCGGCTCACCGGCTGGGTGCTTCGCCCGGTGCGGGTGCTGGACCGGGTCACCCACGACATCGCCACCGGCCGGATGAAGTCCCGTGTGGCGGTCTCCGGGGGGCCGCCCGAACTGCGGCGCCTGGCCCGGTCGTTCAACGAGATGGCGGACAACGTCGAGGAGGTCCTCGACCAGCAGCGGGCCTTCGTGGCCGATGCCTCCCACCAGTTGCGCAACCCGCTGTCCGCGCTGCTGCTGCGGATCGAGCTGCTCGGCCTGGAACTGCCCGAGGGGCACGAGGAGATCGCGTCGGTCCGGGAGGAGGGCAAGCGCCTCGCCTCGGTCCTGGACGACCTGCTCGGCCTCGCCACCGCCGAGCACGCGGAGGCCAACCTCGCCCTCACCGACATCGCCGCCCTCGCCGCGGAGCGCGTCGAGGCGTGGCGGCCGGTCGCCGAGCGCGACGGCGTCGAACTCCGCTACGGGGGCGCCGCCGCCGTGACCGGCTGGGCGGACCCGGTGGCACTGTCCAGCGCCCTCGACGCCGTGATCGACAACGCCCTGAAGTTCACGCCGAGCGGTGAACGCGTGCGGGTCGCCACCGCACTGCCGGGCCGACCCGGCGTCATCGACGTGACGGTCGCCGACGGCGGCCCGGGCCTCACCGAGGACGAACTCGCCCGGATCGGCGACCGCTTCTGGCGCAGCCCGCGCCACCAGAACGTCGACGGCTCGGGCCTGGGCCTGTCCATCGCGCGGGTGCTGCTGACCCAGGGCGGCGGCAGCATCGCCTACGCCCCGAACGAGCCGCACGGGCTGCGGGTGACCCTCACGGTGCCGCGTACGGCTCCCTGAGCCCGGGACCGGCCTGGCGGGCCAGCGGGTTGGAGCCGATCGAGTTGTGGATGCTGAAGTTGACCGCGTCCGAGCGGTAGCGGTCGTCCGACCACTCCACCGGGCGGCCCTTCTGCGTGGTGGTCACCCGGCGCACCCGCAGCAGCGGGCTGCCGCGCCGCACGCCCAGCAGTCCGCTGTCGCGGGTGCCGGCCGCGACCGCGTCGATCAGGTGCTCCCCGTAGGCGAAGACCAGGCCCATGTCGTCGTACAGCCGCTGGGTGACGGACTCGCAGTCCGGCTCTATGCGCAGCACCGCGGGGGCGATCCAGTCGGCGTAGACCGTGCGCTCCACCAGGACGTGCTCACCGTCGAGTCCGCGTACCCGCAGCACGTACAGCACGTCCGTGCCCGCGCGCAGGTGCAGGCGTGTGGCGTCCTCCGCGGTGGCCGGCCGGGTCTCGGTGCGGACCACGGTGCCCGAGGCGGCACGGCCCATGGCCCGCGCCCACTGCGCGAAGCTGCGCAGCTCCGCGAAGCTCTGACTGCGCCGGCTGGCCAGCACGACGCGGCGGGCGCCCTGGCGGGAGCCGATCAGCCCCTCCGAGGTCAGCGCGGCCACGGCCTGGCGCACGGTGCCGCGGGAGACGCCGTACCGGGCGGCCAGTTCGGTCTCCGGGGGGAGCAGGGCACCGACCGTGTACTGCTCGTCGTCGATGGCCCGCCGGAGCTCCTCGGCGATCTCCTCGTGCCGCGCCGCCACTGCGCCCCCTTCCGTTCATGAACCGTCTGCGCACAACTCCGCTCAGCGTAGACGAGCCGGGCGCCGATCGCGCGCACGGGTTTCCGGCATCCCGGGCCTCTCACCAGGTGCTTGGCCGAAAAGGGACGACTGCCCTCTGCAGGCTTGCCGAGGTTTTCCCGCTGTTTACGGAAAGGCCATTGACGCACGGCCTACTGAAGGCCAACTTGTTCGGACAAGTTGAAGCGCTCCCCGACCTCCCTGCCCTCAGGACAACTTCCCTCCAGGAGACTTCCGTGCCCGCGTCCCTCCCGAAGGCGGCCGCACTCGCCGCCGGCCTGGCCGTGACCGCGCTGGCCCTCAGCGCCTGCGGTTCGGCCCCCACCACGCAGACCTCCGCCGACGGCAAGAACGGCAAGAGCGCGGCCACCGCGACCTCCGCCGAGGAATTCGGCGGCATGGACGCCCTGATCGCCGCCGCGAAGAAGGAGGGCACGCTCAACGCGATCGCCCTGCCCCGCGACTGGGCCAACTACGGCGCGCTGATCGACGGCTTCACCAAGAAGTACGGCATCAAGATCCAGAACGAGACCCCGGACGCCTCCAGCCAGGACGAGATCAACGCCGTCACCTCCCGCAAGGGCCAGGACCGCGCCCCCGACGTCCTCGACCTCGGTGCGGCCTTCGCGATCAGCGGGGCGCAGCAGGGCCTGTTCGCCCCCTACAAGGTCGCCTCCTACGACGACATCCCGGCCGCCCAGAAGGACGCCCAGGCCCGCTGGTACAACGACTACGGCGGCTACGTCTCCATCGGCTGCGACGCCAAGCGCGTCAAGAACTGCCCGACCACCTTCGCGGACCTGCTCAAGCCCGAGTACAAGGGCAAGGTCGCGCTGAACGGCAACCCGACCAAGTCCGGTTCGGCCTTCGGCGGCGTCTACGCGGCGGCGCTGGCCAACGGCGGCTCCTTCGACGACATCCAGCCCGGCATCGACTTCTTCGGCAAGCTGAAGAAGAACGGCAACTACAACCCCGTCGAGTCCACCCCGGCCACCGTCGAGAAGGGCGAGACCCCGATCAGCATCGACTGGGACTACCTCAACGCCGGTTACGCCGAGGAGTTCGCCAGCAAGGGCGTGGACTGGAAGGTCTCCGTCCCCGCCGACGGCCAGTACGCCCAGTTCTACGCGCAGGCGATCAACAAGGACGCCCCGCACCCCGCGGCCGCCCGCCTGTGGCAGGAGTACCTCTACAGCGCCGAGGGCCAGAACCTGTGGCTCGCCGGCTTCGCCCGCCCCGTGCTGATGCCCGCCATGGACAAGGCCGGCACCCTCGACAAGGCCGCCGCCGCCAAGCTCCCCGCGGTCACCGGCACCCCGTCCTTCCCGACCGACGACCAGCAGAACAAGGCCAAGGGCGTGCTGGCCCAGGGCTGGGGCAAGGCCGTCTCCGGATGACCGACCCGATGACCGCCACCGCGGCGCCCGTCGCCGCCGCTGCCGGGGCCACCGCCCCGGCGCGGCGGCGCTCGGCCGGCTGGCTCGCGGTGCTCCCGCTGCTCGTCTTCGTGGCGATCAGCTTCGGGGCCCCCGCGGTCGCCATGATCAACGGCGCCTTCACCGTCAAGGACCCCGCCACCGGGGCCTCCTCGTACACCACGGCCAACCTGACCAGCTCCCTGCAGGGCGCCTACCTGACCGCCCTGTGGGGCAGCGTGAAGCTGTCCGGGCTCTCCGCCGCCATCGGGGCGGTGCTCGGGCTGCTGCTCGCCCAGGCCGTGGTGACCTCTCGGTTCCGCGCGCTGCGTGAAGCCGTGCTGACCGCCTCCGGCGTGCTCGCCAACTTCGGCGGGGTGCCGCTGGCCTTCGCCTTCGTGGCGACCCTGGGCAACGCGGGCGTCCTCACCCGCCACCTGGGACTCGCCGACCACGGCTGGAGCCTCTACAGCTTCTGGGGCCTGGTCATCGTCTACCTCTACTTCCTCATCCCCCTCATGGTGCTCACCGTGACCCCGGCGCTGGAGGGGCTGCGCGTCCAGTGGCGCGAGGCCGCCCAGAACAACGGCGCCACCACCGGCCAGTACTGGCGGCACGTCGCCCTGCCCGTACTGGCTCCCTCGCTCCTCGGCGGCCTGGTCCTGCTCTTCGGCAGCGCCTTCGCCGCCTACGCCACCGCCGCGGCGATGGTCGGCAGCTCGGTTCCGCTGATCACCCTGCAGATCGCCGACGCCATCTCCGGCAACGTCCTGGTCGGGCAGGAGAACGTGGCGCTCGCGCTGAGCCTCGACATGATCGTCGTCGCCGGCCTGGTCATGGCGGTCTACCTGCCCCTGCAACGACGGAGCGCGCGATGGCTGGTCTGACGGACACACGGATCCGGCCCTGGCGCGGCATCGTCCTCGCCGGTGCCGGCCTCTACTTCCTGGTGCCGCTGGCCGCCTCCGTGATCTTCACCGTGGACGTCCCCGGCCAGGGCATCACCTTCGACGCGTACGGGCAGATCCTCAAGGCGGAGGGCTTCACCTCCAGCCTGCTGCTCTCCCTGGAACTCGCCGCCGCCACCATCGCTGTCGTCCTGCTGCTGATGGTCCCCGCCATGGTGGCCCTGCGCCTGTCCGCGCCCCGGCTGCGCCCGCTGGTCGAGGTGATCTGCTCGCTGCCGCTGGTGGTGCCGCCGATCGCACTGGTCGCCGGGGTCAGCAGCGTACTGCGCTGGGGTCCCGAGCACCTGGCCACGACGCCCTTCTTCCAGACCTTCGTGGCCATCCAGAACCCGTCCTTCCCGGTCGTCCTGGTGCTCACCTACGTCGTGATGGCACTGCCCTTCGTGTACCGCGCCCTGGACGCCGGACTGCGGGCGGTGGACGTCCGCACCCTGGTCGAGGCCGCCCGCTCCTGCGGCGCGAACTGGCCGGCCGCCCTGATCCGGGTGGTGCTGCCCAACCTGCGCGGGGCGCTGCTCAACGCCTCCTTCCTCACCCTCGCCCTGGTGCTCGGCGAGTTCACCGTCGCCCAGCTGCTGGGCTTCCAGCCCTTCGCGGTGTGGATCGTCACGGTCAGCGGCTCGCAGGCACAGCTGTCCGTGGCCGTCTCGGTGCTCAGCCTGCTGGTCACCTGGGTGCTGCTGCTGATCCTGGCCGCCGTCGGCGGACGCCGCCCGACCTCATCCGCCTCCCGGAAGTGACCGACAGATGACCGACACCTCCCCCGCCCCGGTCGCCGACGCAGTGACCGCCGCGAGCAGCGGCGCCACCGTCGAGTTCCGGGCCCTGCGCCGATCCTTCGGAACCACCACCGCCCTCGACGGGCTGGACCTCACCGTCCGGCCCGGCGAACTCATCGCGCTGCTCGGCCCGTCCGGGTGCGGCAAGACCACCGCGCTGCGCATGCTCGCCGGCTTCGAGCACCCCGACTCCGGCCAGGTCCTGGTCGACGGCGAGGACGTCACCAGGATCCCCGCGCACCGCCGTGACGCGGGCATGGTCTTCCAGTCGTACAGCCTCTTCCCGCACCTGAGCGCCGCCGACAACGTCGCCTTCGGGCTGCGCATGCGCAAGGTCGGCGCCGCCGAGCGGCGCACCCGCGCCGCCGAACTGCTGGAGCTCGTCGGCCTGCCGGACCACGGGGACCGTTACCCCCATCAGCTCTCCGGCGGCCAGCAGCAGCGCGTGGCCCTCGCCCGCGCCCTGGCGCTGCGCCCGCGCGTACTGCTCCTGGACGAGCCGCTGAGCGCACTGGACGCCAAGGTGCGCACCACCCTGCGCGAGGAGATCCGCCGCCTCCAGCTCGAACTCGGCATCACCACCTTGTTCGTGACGCACGATCAGGAGGAGGCGCTGTCCATGGCGGACCGCGTCGCCGTCATGAACGCCGGGCGGATGGAGCAGTGCGCCGCCCCCGCCGAGCTGTACGACCGCCCCGCCACCGCCTTCGTCGCGGAGTTCGTCGGCACCAACAGCCGCCTGCCGGGCCGGCTCGCCGACGGCGGTCACGTCGAGGTCCTCGGCCGGCGGCTCCCCACCCAGGGCGACGTGCCCGCCGGCACCGAGGTGGACGTCCTCGTCCGCCCCGAAGCGGTGAACGTGAGCGCCGACCCCACCGGCGACGCGCGCGTCGTGGCCACCGCCTTCCTCGGTGCCGTCACCCGGGTGACCGTGCAACTGGCGGACGGAACCCCCGTCAAGGCCGACCTGGCCAGCTCCGACGCCGCCGCCCTCCCCCCGGGCGCCACCGTCACCGTGTCCCTGCCCGACCGGCCCGTCCTGGTCACCGCGCGCGCCGCCTGACCCCGACCGCACCTCCATCCCCCCACACCCTGACGAAAGAGAGCCCCGTGACCCACCCACCGCACCACCCGCTCCAGGCCGTCCTGTTCGACATGGACGGCACGCTCGTCGACACCGAGGAGCTGTGGTGGGAGGCGGTCGCCGAGGTGGCCGCCGGGCTGGGGCACGTGCTCGGCGACGCGGACGTGACCGAGGTCCTCGGCCGCGCCGTCGAGCACACCGCCGCCCACCTGGCGACCACGACCGGGACGGCGACCGCCGCCGACGAACTGGCCGCCCTCCTGCACCGTGAGTTCGCCGAGCGGGTCCGCGCCCGTACGGTGCCCCGCCCCGGCGCGCTGGAGCTGCTGGACGAACTGGGCCGGCACGAGATCCCCATCGCCCTGGTCTCGGCCTCCCCGCGAGAGGTCGTCGACGTCGTGCTGGCGGTGCTCGGCCGCGAGCGCTTCGCGGTCTCCCTCACCGCCGACGACACCCCCCGCACCAAGCCCGCCCCCGACCCCTACCTCGCCGCCGCCCACGCCCTCGGCGTGGATCCCGCCGCATGCGTCGCCGTCGAGGACACCCCGACCGGTGTCGCCTCCGCCGAGGCCGCCGGCTGCCGGGTGCTCGCCGTGCCGTCCCTGGCGCCCATCGCCCCCGGCGCCGGCCGCGCGGTGCTCGGCAGCCTGGAACGGGCCGACCTCCTTCTGCTGCGGGCCCTGGTCGCGCAGCCGCCGTCCTTCCTCGTGCCCGCCTTCACCAGCCGCCGCGCCCGTGTCGGCGAGCCCTTCCGCGTCACCGTCGCCGGGCTGCTGCGCGGCGCCCCCGTCACGTACGCCGGGGCCGCGGGCCCCGGCTGGGCGCGGGTCTCCGCCGACGGCACCGTCACCGGCACCCCCGACGCGCCCGGTGACGCGGAGGTCGCCGTCACCGCCACGGACGCCGACGGGCGCTCAGCCACCGTCACCGTGCGTGTGCCGGTCGTCGCGGCGGGCGAGCCCCTGGTGCGGCACCTGCGCGTCATGAGCTGGAACCTTTGGCTCGGCGGCACCCGCGTCGACGACCACCGCGACAAGCAGCTGCGCGTGCTGCTGGACGCCGACGTGGACGTCGTCGGCCTGCAGGAGACGCGGACGCACTCCGCGAAGGAACTCGCCGAGGCACTGGGCTGGGAGCACCACCAGGCGGGCGACAACCTCGGCGTCATCAGTCGCTACCCGATCGTCTCCCGGCACGGCCTGCCCGCGAGCCCGTTCTACGGCGGCCTCGGCGCCACCGTCCGGCTCGACGGGGGCCGCGACGTCACGCTGTGGAGCGCGCACCTGAACTACACCCCGTACGGCCCCTACGACGCCCTCCACGACCGGCAGCCGGTCGAGGTGCTCGTCGAGCACGAGGCCGCCTCGGGACGCCTGGACCAGATCCGGGACATCCTGCACGACATGGCCGGCGACCTCGCCGCCCGCGACAGCACCCCGGTCGTCCTGGTCGGCGACTTCAACGTCCCCTCCCACCTGGACTGGACCGCCGAGGCGGCGCCCCTGCACGGCGGGCACGGACCCGTGCCCTGGCCGGTGACCCTAGCCGCCGAGGCCGCCGGACTGCGCGACTCCTACCGCGAGGCCCATCCGGATCCGGTACGCGCGCCCGGCACCACCTGGTCACCGGTCAACCCCGCGCCCGAGCCGCAGGACCGGATCGACTACGTCCTGTACGCCGGGCAGGGCCTGCGGGTGCTGGACTCCACCACCCTGGTCACCGGGCAGCCCCGCACCGAACCGCATGTCGCCGGCAACGAGTGGCCCTCCGACCACGCGGCCGTGGTCACCACGTTCGCCCTGATGTGACGGCCGCCCCGCGCGGCCGTCACGGGCCGCGCGGGGCCTATTCGCACTCGGACATCTCGTCCAGCCGCGGCCGCTGGTCGGCCAGCCCCTGCGACGTCAGCGGCTTGAGGTGCTTGACGTACGACGCGCGCCAGGCGCCCGAGGTGATCTGCTCCTTTATGGTGTCGCATATGGCCCGCTTCAGCGCGGGCTCGTTCTGCTGCAGCCCCACCCCGTACTCCTCGTTCCCGAAGGGCGCGCCCAGCAGCCGCAGTTCCTTGGTGTGCTGGGCCCGGTAGCCCGCCAGGATGATGTCGTCGGTCGAGACGGCGTCGACCTTGCCCGCCAGCAGTTCGCCGACGCAGAGCCCGTACGAGGCCTGCTGCGCGGTCCTTATCTGCGGGTACTCCTTGCGGAGCCGATCGGCGGGCGTCGAGTCGGTGACGGTGCAGACATCGCGGCCGAACAGGTCCTGCACACTGTGGACGGGGGCGTCGGTGCGCACCAGGAAGTCCTGGCCGGCCTGGTAGTAGGGCCCGGCGAAGTCGACCTTCTCCTTCCGGGCGGGCGTGATCGAGTAACTGGCCACTATGAAGTCGACGTTCCCGGCGCTCAGACGGTACTCACGGGACTGGGTGTCGACGACCGTGAACTGCACCTTCGTGAAGCCCAGATGCCTGGCGATGGCCCGCGCGAGGTCGATGTCGAAGCCCTCGTACCCGTCCTCGGCGGTGCTGGACGCCTCACTGAGGCCCGGCTGGTCCTTCTTGACGCCGACGATGAGGTAACCGCGCTCACGCGCCGCCTTGTACGTCGGCGAGCTGGACAGCGGGGGCCCGTCGTCCCGCATCCGGTCGACGGCGAACCAGCCGCCCGCGGCCAGGACCACGAGGGCGACCCCGCCCGCCGCCAGCGAGTACCAGCGCCGCCGGGAGGGGCGCGGTCGCGGGGTCTGCGGATCCCGCGGAGGGGCCGCGGGGTCGGGAACGTGCTCCGAGGTGACGGCGGACCCGTCCGTCTGCGTCGCGTCCGGGTCGTAGTCCGGGTGGACGGCCACCGGGAACTGCGGGGTCTCCTGGGCCACGTGCTGCAGCAACTGCTCGGCGCGTTCCGCCGACAGCCGCGCCCCGGGCTCCTTGACCAGCAACCCGTCGATCAGCGGGCGCAGCGGCCCCGCGTGGGCCGTCGGAGGCGGCTCGGCCGTACGGACGGCCTCCAGCACCTCGTACGGTGTCGGGCCGCGGAAGGGGGCCCGGCCCTCGACCATCTCGTACAGCGTGACGCCCAGCGACCACAGGTCGGCGGCCGGGGTCGGCGTCAGCCGGCTGGCCAGCTCCGGCGCCAGGTACTGCGGGGTGCCGACGGTCTCGTGCATCCGCGTCACCTGGGCGGCGCCCTCGAAGGTCGCGATCCCGAAGTCCATGAGCACCGCCCGCCCGTCCCGGCGGAACAGGATGTTGTGCGGCTTCACGTCGCGGTGCAGCACCCCGGCCGCGTGCACCGCGCGCAGCCCGCGCAGTACCTCCAGGCCGATCTGCGCCGCCTGCAGCGCCGGGATCCGGCCCCGCTCGCGCAACTGGTCGGCCAGCGAGTGCGGGTTGACCTGCTCCATGACGATCCAGACCTGGCCGTCGGCCTCGATCACGTCGTGCACGGCGACCACGTGCTCGTGCCCGATCCGGGCGATGGCCTGCGCCTCCCGGCGTGCCCGCTCCACCCACTGGGCCTGCGTCTCCGGGTCCAGCGCGCCCCGGAACAGCAGCTCCTTGACGGCGACCTGACGGCCGAGCCGGTTGTCGTACGCCTCCCACACCACGCCCATGCCGCCGCGCCCCAGTTGCCGGCGCAGCTCGTAGCGGCCGTCGACGAGGGTGTGCGGCATACCCCCAGAACTCATGCGTGTGCCCCCATCGGTACGTGGTCCGCTACAGGTTAGGGGGCTCTGACGGGGATGAACATCGTCCCAGGGGCGGGGGACGATCACACTTCGGGCGGAATGGTCCGTACCGGCCGTCCACCCATCCGCCGCGTCAACGACGCCACGGGCCAACGCGGCTAGGGCTTCACCGACCGGTAGTAGCGCTCGGCGCCCGCGTGCAGCCGCAACGGGTCGGTGAAGACCGCCGTGCGCAGGTCCATCAGCTGGGCGGCGTGCACCTCCTGCCCGATCCGGTCCCGGCTGTCGATCACGGTGCGGGTGAGGCGGTCCACCAGCCCGGTGTCCGTCCGGTCGGTGGTGATCAGCAGGTTGGCGACCGCGATCGTCTGCACCGCCCGGCCGCCCTGGACCATCGGGTAGGCGTCCGCGGGCATGACCGCCTGCCGGTAGTACTCCGACTCGTCGCTCTCGGCGTGCAGCCGCGCCACCAGGTCGCCGAGCTGGACCAGCTTGACGTCGGTGGTCTCCGCCAGGTTCGCGATGGTCTTGGTCGGCAGCCCGCCCGACCAGAAGAACGCGTCCAGCTCCCCCTGGCGCAGCATCTCCGGTGCCCGGTCGATGCCCACCGTGCGGCGCCGCACGTCGCCGGGCTCCCCGAGGCCCGCGGCCTCGAGCAGCCGCTGCGTTATCAGGTTCACCCCGGAGCTGGGCTGGCCGATCCCCACCCGCAGCCCGCGCAGGTCCTTCGCCGACCGCACGGGGGAGTCGGCGGGCACCACGAGCTGCATGTAGTCGTCGTACAGCCGGGCGCAGGCGCGCAGCCGGTCGGCGCCCGGCCCGTCGTAGTCGGCGACGGCGTCGGCCGCGGCGATGGCGAAATCGGCCTTGCCGGTCGCCACCCGCCGGACGTTGTCCACGGACCCCTCGGACCGCACCAGGCGCACCGGCACCCCGGGCAGGTCCGTGTGCAGATAGGGCTGGAGCCGCTTGCCGTACGTGTCGTACACCCCGTTGCGCACACCGGTGGCGAAGTCGACCCTGTCCTTCGGGTACGACGGCCCGTCGGAGGGCAGCACCCACCACAGCAGCAGCGCGACCGCCGCCGCCACCGCCAGCACGGCCTGCACGGCCCGGCGCCTGCCGATACGAGGGAGCTCCATCCCCGCGATAGTGCCAGGCCCGGCGCCGCCCCGGCCAGCGCGCCGTCCGCGGGCTCCGCCCACCGGGCGGGAAGGTCCCGTCCCACGGGGAACACCCTTCCCGGGGGGCACCACGCCGAAGGGGGGTCCGCACGGGACGTCCGGCGACGTGGACGGTGGACGGCCTCGTCGTGCACCGTGTCGACGAGACCGCGCTGCCCATGGGGACCGGACGGCGTCTGCCGCCCGCCGCCACCGCGCAGGTCGTGGCCGGGGCGCCGGGGCTGCGGCCGGACTTCGCCGCCGCCGACGGCACGCTGGGCCTGGCGACCCGCACCTTCGCGCTGACGGCCGGCAGCCTGAACGTCCTGGTGGACACCGGGACCGGCAACGGCCGGACCCGCTCCGGCCCCGTGTGGCACCGCCTCGCACCGACTACCCGCGGCGCCTTGCGGAGGCCGGTTTCCCGCCGCACTCCGTGGACCTGGTGATCCTCACCCACCTGCACACCGACCACGTCGGCCGGAACACCCGCGACGAATGGGAACACTGGGCGGACACGGACCTCGACGACCTTGCCGACGTCACCGGCGCCCGTGGAGGTGGCCCCCGGAATCCCTCTCCTGCCGGTGCCCGGCATCCCCCGGGGCAGGCCGTGGTGGAGCAGCGCGGCACGGGCCGGTCGGCACCGGTCACCGGGAGACAGCTTCCACCACCCCGCGCGGATCGCCGACCCCGCGATCACCAGCACCGCCGACTCCGACCCGGCTGGGGCCGCACACCCGCCGCACACACCCGCCGCGCACCGCTCGGCGGTCACGCCGGTACGGACACGGGCACCGTCGTCGCGTGGGAGGACGGCCACCGCCTCCTCCCCGAGCCATCCGGTCACCTGACGCGGCGGACGTCACCAGGCGTCACCAGGCGCCGCCCGGCGCCGCAAGATGCCGCCCGCGCGGGGGTGGGCGGGGGCACGGGCGCGCGCGCCCCGCCCTTACCCTGGATGGGTGCAGCGTGAAGAGCAGGGTGTGAAGAGCTACGAGATCCGCACCTACGGGTGCCAGATGAACGTCCACGACTCCGAGCGGCTGGCAGGCCTCCTGGAGGCGGCCGGCTACGTTCGCGCGCCCAAGGGCGATGACGGCACGGTGTCCGCAGATGTTGTCGTCTTCAACACCTGCGCGGTCCGGGAGAACGCCGACAACCGCCTGTACGGCAACCTGGGCCGCCTGGCGCCGCAGAAGGCCGCCCGGCCCGGCATGCAGATCGCCGTGGGCGGCTGCCTCGCGCAGAAGGACCGCGACACGATCGTCAGGAAGGCCCCCTGGGTCGACGTCGTCTTCGGCACCCACAACATCGGCAGCCTGCCGGTGCTGCTGGAGCGCGCCCGGATCGCCGAAGAGGCGCAGGTCGAGATCGCCGAGTCGCTGGAGACCTTCCCGTCCACGCTGCCGACCCGGCGCGAGTCGGCCTACGCGGCCTGGGTGTCGATCTCGGTCGGCTGCAACAACACCTGCACCTTCTGCATCGTCCCGGCGCTGCGCGGCAAGGAGAAGGACCGCCGCCCCGGCGACATCCTCGCCGAGGTCGAGGCACTGGTCGCCGAGGGCGTCATCGAGGTCACCCTGCTCGGCCAGAACGTCAACGCCTACGGCTCCGACATCGGAGACCGGGAGGCCTTCAGCGAGCTGCTGCGCGCCTGCGGCAAGGTCGAGGGCCTCGAGCGGGTCCGCTTCACCTCGCCCCACCCGCGCGACTTCACCGACGACGTGATCGCGGCCATGGCCGAGACCCCGAACGTGATGCACCAGCTGCACATGCCGCTGCAGTCCGGTTCCGACACCGTGCTGCGCGCCATGCGCCGCTCGTACCGGCAGGACCGTTACCTCGGCATCATCGAGAAGGTGCGCGCGGCCATGCCGGACGCCGCCATCTCCACCGACATCATCGTGGGCTTCCCCGGCGAGACCGAGGAGGACTTCGAGCAGACGCTGCACGTCGTGCGCGAGGCCCGCTTCGCGCAGGCCTACACCTTCCAGTACTCCAAGCGCCCGGGCACGCCCGCCGCCGAGATGGAGGGGCAGGTGCCGAAGGCGGTCGTCCAGGAGCGCTACGAGCGGCTGGTCGCGCTGCAGGAGGAGATCTCCTGGGCCGAGAACAAGAAGCAGGTCGGCCGCACCCTGGAGGTGCTCGTCGCCGAGGGCGAGGGCCGCAAGGACGACGCCACGCGGCGCCTGTCCGGCCGGGCCCCCGACAACCGCCTGGTGCACTTCGCGCCGCCCGCCGAGCCGGTCCGCCCCGGTGACGTGGTGATGGCGGAGATCAGCTACGCCGCCCCGCACCACCTGCTCGCCGAGCACCCGGCGTTCGGCGTCCGCCGCACCTCCGCGGGCGACGCCTGGGAGCGGCGCACCGCGGCCGCGGCGGCCAAGCCCGCGGGTGTCATGCTGGGCCTGCCGACGATCGGCGCGCCCGCGCCGGCACCGGCGGCGGCCGCACCGGGATGCGGCCGCGACTGACGGACCGGGGACACCGCGGGGACGCGGGGACGAGGGGGAGACGGATGGCTCGTTGGGGGCTCTTCGCCGAGGAGACCGTGGGCAGCGGCGACGCCAGGCGCTGGGAGTTCGAGCTCCTCGGTCACGCCGACGGCACGCGCGAGGAGGCGCTGCGCAAGCTGGAGGAGGCGGCGCTCGCCTATCGGCCCAGCAAGCCCTTCAGCGTGCGGCGCAGCTGGCTGTACCGCTCGGGGGAGGGGTTCGTGCAGGTCAACGAGGGTGTGACGACGACCTACATCTGCCGCTTCACGGTGGCCGAACTGATCCGGGACAGCAAGAACCCGAAGGCCGCCGCCGTGGCCGAGCCCTGGGACCGCGTGCCCGAGGGCTTCTGACACGACGGACGGTAGGGTTCCGATCATGCTGGTCGCCGCTGCCGTCTGCCCCTGTCCGCCGCTGCTCGTGCCCGACGCCGCGTCGGGCGCGGCGCCGGAACTGGACCCGCTGCGCGCCGCCTGCGCGGACGCGCTGGCCGTGCTGGCCGCCGCGCGTCCCGACCTGCTGGTCGTGGTGGGCCCCGCGGACTCCGCCCATGTCTGGGAGGGCGGTGGGACGGGCTCGCTGCGCCCGTACGGCGTCGACCTGACGGTGCGGCTCGGCGACGGGAGTGACCCCGAGCCCCTGGCCCCGTCGCTGACCCTCGCGGCCTGGCTCCTGACGCGGGCCGGCTCCACCGCACCCCTGCACGCCTGCGGCGTGCCCGTGCACGCGCCCGCGGCCCGGATGCTGGAGCTGGGACGGGGCCTGGCGGAGCTGGCCGACCGGGTGGCGTTGCTGGTCATGGGCGACGGCAGCACCTGCCGGACGCTCAAGGCGCCCGGCTACCTCGACGAGCGCGCCGAGCCCTTCGATGCCTCCGTGGCACGCGCCCTGGGTACCGCCGACACCCAGGCGCTGGCGGCCCTGGACGCAACGCTGGCGACCGAACTGGGGGCGGCGGGACGCGCCCCCTGGCAGGTGCTGGCCGGCGCCGCCGAGGGCACCGGGCTCGACGCCGGTCTGCTTTACGACGAGGCGCCGTACGGCGTCGGCTACTTCGTGGCGACCTGGTCGTAGCGAGGCCGGGGCCGGGGGCCCCGGACCGTCCTCCTCAGGGCGCGTCCTTGGAGCCGCTCTCCTTCAGGTGCTCCATGGCGTCCTTCGTCTTGTCCACACCCTTGTGGATCTTCCCGCTGTACTTGTGCTTGGTCTTCTCGTCGACCGTGCGCGCGACCTTGTCCAGCCGCGAACCGATCGCCTCGCCGTGCTGCTCCATGAAGTCGCCGGCCTTGGCGCCGGCCCTGGCCCTGGCGTGCTCGGCCTTGGCCTTCAGCGTGTCCTTGAGGCTCATGCGTCACCGTCTCCCATGGATGCCTTTGCCGGAAATGACCCTTTTCCCGTAAAGATCTTACTCGTCCACAGGTAAAACCGCGCCGCCGGGATTTGCGAAACTGTGCACGTGAGAAACGACGTCCCCCACGTGATCGCCGTCGTCGGCCCCACCGCGGCCGGCAAGTCCGACCTCGGAGTCGCCCTTGCCCAGGCCCTCGACGGCGAGGTGATCAACGCGGATTCCATGCAGCTCTACCGCGGCATGGACATCGGCACCGCCAAGCTCACCGAGGACGAGCGGCAGGGCGTTCCGCACCATCTGCTCGACATATGGGACGTCACCCAGGCCGCCAGCGTCGCCGAGTACCAGCGCCTCGCCCGCGCCGAGATCGACCGGCTGCTGGCCGCCGGGCGCACCCCGGTGCTCGTCGGCGGCTCGGGGCTCTACGTGCGCGCCGCCATCGACGCCCTGGAGTTCCCCGGCACAGACCCGGTGGTGCGCGCCCGGCTGGAGGCGGAGCTCGAAACCCTCGGCTCCGGCCCGCTGCACGCCCGTCTGGCCGCCGTGGACCCGGAGGCGGCCCGCGCGATCCTGCCCAGCAACGGCCGGCGGATCGTGCGCGCGCTGGAAGTCGTGGAGATCACCGGCCGGCCCTTCACCGCGAACCTGCCCGGTCACGACTCCGTGTACGACACGGTCCAGATCGGCGTCGACGTCCCCCGACCGGAACTCGACGAACGGATCACGCTGCGGGTCGACCGCATGTGGGAGGCCGGACTCGTCGGCGAGGTGGCCGCCCTCGAGACGGCCGGCCTGCGTGAGGGGCGCACGGCCTCCCGGGCGCTCGGCTACCAGCAGGTGCTGGCCGCGCTGGCCGGGGAGTGCACCGACGCGGAGGCGCGCGCGGAGACCGTGCGCGCCACCAAACGCTTCGCGCGCCGCCAGGACTCGTGGTTCCGCCGGGACCGCCGGGTGCACTGGCTCGCGGGCCGCGGACAGGAGCTGGTCGGCCAGGCGCTCGCCCTCCTGGGCCCCGCCCGGTCGGGCGGTCACAGCCTGATCACGTGATGGCATCGGGACGCCCCAGGGGCACTTGACGCCTCTTCGCGCGTGCCATCATCGAGCATCGGAGCTACGGTGTCGGACTTCTTGGGAGGGCGCGTGGCGATGGAAGCCGGCCCTCGCAACGGACCGCAGCCGGAACGTACCGAGCGCGCCTCCGGCGAGGAGCTCGAGTCCCGCGACCAGCTCGTGGTCGACGGTCCCCTGGAGGACCCGCTGGACGAGCAGACCCTCGCGGAGGAGCAGCAGTCCTTCCGGGAGCTGCGTCCCGAGCGGCGCCTGCGCGCGTGGCAGATCGCCCCGATCGTCGCCCTCGGCGTGCTGGGCTCGCTGATGTTCGCCTTCCCGCTGGCCTTCGAGACCGGCGACGGCGGCGCCGTCGTCGCGATGCTCGGCCTCCTGCTGGGCTGCTGCTCCGCGGGATGGGGGATCATGGCCGCCCGCCGGGTGGGCTACACCTGGCCGGGGCTGCCGGCCCGCGGTTCCGGCCGCCGCCCGGACTGGCGTTTCGTGGCGCTGTACACGGCGATCACGGTGGTGCTGACGCTGCTCGCCTTCTGGCGGGTCGCCCGTCTGCGCTGACCCGTAGACTCGGGCCATGACCAGCGCAGCACCGCAGGGCCTGCCCTTCCTCAAGGGGCACGGCACGGAGAACGACTTCGTGATCATCCCCGACCCCGACGGGGCGCTCGACCTGACCGCGGAGAGCGTCGCGCGCCTGTGCGACCGCCGCGCCGGGATCGGCGGCGACGGGGTGCTGCGGGTCGTGCGCTCGGCGAAGCACCCGGAGGCCGCCGCCATGGCCGCGGAGGCCGAGTGGTTCATGGACTACCGCAACGGCGACGGCAGCATCGCGGAGATGTGCGGCAACGGCGTACGGGTCTTCGCGCACTACCTCCTGCGCGCCGGGCTCACCGGCGCCGGGGACGTCGCCGTGGCGACCCGCGCCGGCGTGCGCCGTGTGCACATCGACAAGGACGGCGACATCACCGTCGACATGGGCCGTGCCGCGCTCCCCGTCGGCGACGTCGAGGTGGCGGTCGGCGAGCGCAGCTGGCCCGCTCGCAACGTGAACATGGGCAACCCGCACGCCGTCGCATTCGTCGACGACCTCGCCCACGCCGGCAAGCTGCTGGACGCCCCGCGATGGGCGCCCGCCGCGGCCTACCCGGACGGCGTGAACGTGGAGTTCGTCGTCGACCGCGGTGACCGGCACGTCGCCATGCGGGTCCACGAGCGCGGCTCCGGCGAGACCCGCTCCTGCGGCACCGGCGCCTGCGCCGTCATGGTGGCCGCGGCCCGGCGCGACGGCCGCGACCCGGCGGTGACCGGCAGCCCCGAGACCTACCGGGTCGACCTGCCGGGCGGCACCCTGGTGATCACCGAACGCCCGGACGGCACCGTCGAGATGACGGGACCCGCGGTGATCGTGGCCGAGGGCGTCATCGATCCGGCCTGGCTCGGCGACGGCGGCTGAGGATACCCGCTCCGAGGGCCCGGTATTCGCTCGAACGGGTGATGCCGATCACGCTGGGCGAGAGCGTGGCAGCGGCACGTGATGGGCTCGGTAGCATCAAGCACCGGCACGGAAGCCATCCCGCCGGTGGGTGACGCTGCCGGAGGTGCCGCATGAGACCGGACAACGCAGTGGAGACCGCCCCGGGCGCCGCAGGACGCAGGCGCATCCCCCGGGCCGCGGACCTGCGCCGGCTGGGACGTGCGGCCCTGCTGGGCCCGGGCGGCCGCGCCGGCCGCCTGCCGGAGTCCATCGAGCACATCGCCAAGGTGCACCGCACCCGGCATCCCGGCGCGGACCTCGCCATCCTGCGCAAGGCGTACGTGCTCGCCGAGTCCTCGCACCGCGGGCAGATGCGCAAGAGCGGCGAGCCGTACATCACGCACCCGCTCGCGGTGACCCTGATCCTCGCCGAACTCGGCGCGGAGACCACGACGTTGACCGCCTCGCTGCTCCACGACACCGTCGAGGACACCGAGGTGACGCTCGATCAGGTACGGGAGGAGTTCGGCGAGGAGGTCCGTTTCCTCGTCGACGGCGTCACCAAGCTGGAGAAGGTGGACTACGGCGCCGCCGCGGAGCCGGAGACCTTCCGCAAGATGCTCGTCGCCACCGGCAACGACGTCCGCGTCATGTCCATCAAGCTCGCCGACCGGCTGCACAACATGCGCACCCTCGGTGTCATGCGCCCCGAGAAACAGGCCCGCATCGCCAAGGTCACCCGGGACGTGCTGATCCCGCTCGCCGAACGCCTCGGCGTCCAGGCGCTGAAGACCGAACTGGAGGACCTGGTCTTCGCCATCCTCCACCCCGAGGACTACCTCCGCACCACCGAACTGATCCTGGAGCACGCCGCCCTGCCCGATCCGCTGGGCGCCGTCGCCGAGGACGTGCGCAAGGTGCTCCGCGAGGCCGGCATCAGCTCCGAGGTCGAGGTGCGGCCCCGGCACGTGGTCTCCGTGCACCGGGTCCGGCTCAAGCGCGGCGGTGCGCTGCCCGGCGGCAGCGACTTCGGGCGGGTGCTGATCCAGGTCGCCGAGGACGCCGACTGCTACGCCGTCCTCGGCGAACTGCACACCTGCTTCACCCCCGTCATCGCGGAGTTCAAGGACTTCATCGCGGCGCCCAAGTTCAACCTCTACCAGTCGCTGCACACCGCCATCCGCGACGGCGAGGGCCGCGTCGCCGAAGTCCTCATCCGCACCCGGCAGATGCACCACACGGCCGAGGCCGGGGTCATCGCGCTCGGCAATCCGTACGTCACCGCCGAGACCGCCGACTGCGACGAGGGCGAACGCGTCGACCCCACCCGCCCCGGCTGGCTCGCCCGGCTGCTGGAGTGGCAGCGCGAGGCCCCCGACCCGGACTTCTTCTGGAGCACGCTGCGCGACGAGCTCGCCCAGGACCGCGAGATCACCGTCTTCTCCGCCGACGGCGGCACCGTGGGCCTGCCCGACGGCGCCACCTGCACCGACGCCGCGTACGCGCTGCACGGCGAGGGCGCCCACTCCTGCGTCGGGGTGCGCGTCAACGGACGGCTCGCGCCGCTCGGCACGGTCCTGCGGGACGGCGACACCGTCCAGCTCCTGATGACCGAGGCCACCGACGGGGACGGCTACGGGCCCTCGCCCGAGTGGCTGGAGCACGCCCGCACCCCGGCCGCCCGGATCGCCATCGCGCGCTGGCTGGAGGCGCATCCGGCGGCCACCGCCGAGGAGGAACCGGCCACCCCCGCCGTCCGCGCCGCCGGCACGGCCGCCCGCAGGGCCGCCGAACCGCTCGCGGACACCGACCCGCCCGGCGCCGCCGTGCGCATGGCCCGCTGCTGCACCCCCGTGCCGCCCGACGGCATCACCGGCTTCCCCATCCGCGGCGGCACCGTCGCCGTGCACCGCAGCGAGTGTCCCGTCGCCGCGCGCATGGCCGCCTCCGGCCGTGCCAGGGTGGCCGTCCACTGGCGCTCCGACGCACCCGTCACCGGTCACCGGGCCACCCTCTACGCCGAGGCGCTGGGCCGGCCCCGGCTGCTCGCCGACCTCACCGAGGTGATCGCCACCGAAGGCGTCGCCATCGTCTACGCCGCGGTGGAGCCGCCGCAGGAGCACCGCGTACGCCACACCTACACCGTCGAACTGCCCGACCCGGGCGCGCTGCCCGCGCTCATGCGCGCCATGCGCGCCGTCCCCGGCGTGTACGACGTGTACCGCGCCCAGGAGGCGGTGGCCGCCGCGCAGCCGTAGAAGGAGTACCCGATCGGGTGGGGTGCTGACGCGCCGCCGCCGGGCGGGTACGGTGCGCTGATAGCCGTATCCCATGATCGGATCCTTTGCGCGCCGTGCCACCGTCACCGCGGCGGCCGTGGTGGCGCTCACCGCGGCCGCACTGCCCGGCGACACGACACCCGCGGGGCTCGGTGACCGGCTCTACCCCGAACTCGGCAACCCCGGGTACGACGTCTACGACTACGACATCTCGTTCACCTACCGCGGCAACGACCGGCCCCTGGACGCCGTGACCCGGGTCGACGCCCTCGCCACGGACACCCTGAGCCGCTTCCACCTCGACTTCCGCGGCGACGTCCGCTCCGTCGAGGTCAACGGCCGCCGGGCGGCCTTCCGCACCTGGCGCGAGGAACTGGTCGTGACGCCCGCCGTCCCCGTCCCCCGCGGTGACCGCCTGCGGGTGACCGTCGTCCACACCAGCGACCCCGCGGCCAAGGGCGACACCGGCTGGATCCGCACCAAGGACGGCCTGGCCATGGCCAACCAGGCCGCCGCCGCCCACACCGTCTTCCCCTGCAACGACCACCCGTCCGACAAGGCCCG
This sequence comes from Streptomyces sp. NPDC058864, assembly GCF_042742985.1. Classification (NCBI taxonomy): domain Bacteria; kingdom Bacillati; phylum Actinomycetota; class Actinomycetes; order Kitasatosporales; family Streptomycetaceae; genus Streptomyces; species Streptomyces sp. NPDC058864. The sequence goes on from NZ_JBHYMQ010000019.1 coordinate 86,091, forward strand.
CTTCGCCTTCCACGTCACCGCGCCGAACGACCTCACCGTCGTCACCAGCGGCCTGCCCGAGACGGCCGTCCGCAAGGGACCGCTGACGACCTGGAACTACCGCACGGTGCACGTGATGGCCACCGAGCTCGCCCAGGTCTCCATCGGCCGCTCCGCCGTCCTGCGCCGCACCGGCCCCGGCGGTCTGCCGCTGCGCGACGTCCTCCCCTCCGCCGACCCCGACCGGGCCGCCCTGGAGAAGCGCCTGGCGATGACCGCCGGGCAGATCGCCTGGATGGAACGGCAGGTCGGCCCGTTCCCCTTCGAGACGTACGGCATCCTCAGCGCCGACACCGTCACCGGCTTCGAGCTGGAGACCCAGACCCTCTCGCTCTTCGAGCGGCGGGTGCTGCTGGGCCGGGAGGCCGACGCGGGGCCGGTGATGGTGCACGAGCTGGCCCACCAGTGGTTCGGCGACAGCGTCTCGCCCGCGACCTGGTCCGACCTGTGGCTCAACGAGGGGCACGCCACCTGGTACCAGTGGCGCTACGCCGCCGAGCACTACCGCGAGCTCACGCTGGAGCAGCTCGCCAAGGCCGCCTACGGCGCCGACGCGCGCCTGCGCCGCGACGGCGGCCCGGCCGCCGCCCCGAAGCCGCCCGGCAGCGACGGCAAGCTCGGCATCTTCCGCGGCAACGTCTACTTCGGCGGGGCGCTCGTGCTGTACGCGCTGAGCCGGGAGATGGGCGCGGAGGCCTTCCAGCGGCTGGAGCGGGCCTGGGTCACCCGCCACCGCGACGGGGTCGCCTCCACCCGCGACTTCATCGCGCTCGCCTCCGAGGTCGCCGGCCGCGACCTGGGCGGCTTCCTGCGCGCCTGGCTCTACGGGCCCACCACGCCCCCGATGCCCGGCCACCCGGACTGGAAGCGCTCCGTGCCCGCCAAACCGGTGCACGGCCCGGCACACCGGCGCGAGGCGGGGAAAGTCGCGTGACCCGGCGGCGACGGGCGTGCGAACATCTACCTACGGCGACGACGCGCCCGGACCGGGGGAATCCTCCGGGTCCGCGCGGCGTTGTCACCGTACGAGGGGACGAGCGCCCCCCGTTCCCGTCGACCAGCCGAGCAAAGGATCCAATGACCTCCTCTTCCTCCTCTTCTTCTGCTTCTTCTGCCCGCAGCCGCCAGCGCCTCCCCGAGAGCCTTCGGGCCGACGCCCTGATGGAAGAGGACGTCGCCTGGAGTCACGAGATCGACGGCGAGCGTGACGGCGACCAGTTCGACCGCTCCGACCGTGCGTCGCTGCGACGGGTCGTCGGCCTCTCCACCGAGCTCGAGGACATCACCGAGGTCGAGTACCGCCAGCTCCGCCTGGAGCGGGTCGTGCTCGTCGGCGTCTGGACGGACGGCACGGTGCAGGACGCCGAGAACTCCCTCGCGGAGCTCGCCGCCCTCGCCGAGACCGCAGGCGCCCTCGTCCTGGACGGTGTCATCCAGCGCCGCGACAAGCCGGACCCGGCCACCTACATCGGTTCCGGCAAGGCCCAGGAGCTGCGCGACATCGTGATGGAGAGCGGCGCCGACACCGTCGTCTGTGACGGTGAGCTCAGCCCCGGCCAGCTCATTCACCTCGAGGACGTCGTCAAGGTGAAGGTCGTCGACCGCACCGCGCTGATCCTCGACATCTTCGCCCAGCACGCAAAGAGCCGTGAGGGCAAGGCCCAGGTCTCGCTCGCGCAGATGCAGTACATGCTGCCGCGGCTGCGAGGCTGGGGTCAGTCGCTCTCCCGGCAGATGGGTGGCGGTGGCTCGGGCTCCTCGGGCGGCGGCATGGCCACCCGTGGTCCCGGTGAGACCAAGATCGAGACCGACCGGCGGCGCATCCGCGAGAAGATGGCCAAGATGCGCCGGGAGATCGCGGAGATGAAGACGAGCCGCGACCTCAAGCGCCAGGAGCGCAAGCGCCACAAGGTGCCCTCGGTCGCGATCGCCGGCTACACCAACGCCGGCAAGTCCTCGCTCCTCAACCGGCTCACCGGAGCGGGCGTCCTGGTGGAGAACGCGCTGTTCGCCACCCTGGACCCGACCGTGCGCCGGGCGGAGACCCCGAGCGGGCGGCTCTACACCCTCGCGGACACCGTCGGCTTCGTGCGGCACCTGCCGCACCACCTCGTCGAGGCGTTCCGCTCCACCATGGAGGAGGTCGCCGAGGCCGACCTCATCCTGCACGTGGTGGACGGCTCGCACCCCAACCCGGACGAACAGCTCGCAGCCGTGCGCGAGGTCTTCCGCGACGTCGGCGCGCTGGACGTGCCGGAGATCGTGGTGATCAACAAGGCGGACGCCGCCGACCCGGTGCTGCTGCAGGCCCTGCTGCGCCGCGAGAAGCACTCCATCGCCGTCTCCGCCCGTACCGGGCGGGGCATCGCGGAGCTGCTGGGCATGATCGACGACCAGCTGCCGCGGCCCGCCGTCGAGATCGAGGCGCTGGTGCCGTACACGCGCGGTGCGCTCGTCGCCCGCGTCCACGCGGACGGCGAGGTGCTCTCCGAGGAGCACACCGGCGAGGGCACCCTCCTCAAGGCGCGGGTGCACGACGAGCTCGCGGCCGAGCTCGAACCGTTCGCCCTGGCCGCGCGCCGCTAGGCCGGAATCTGCGGTACGTACCGGAAGGGCCCTCCCCCGCACGGGGGAGGGCCCTTCCGGCGTCCGGCGGCGGTGTCAGCCGCGGACGGCGTCGAAGACCTCCTCGGCCTCGGGGCCCAGGTGCGGGCCCGCCAGCCAGCGGGGGCTGTCCTGCGGGCCGATCGAGGTGTTGCTGACCAGGGCCTGCCTGCCGCCGGGCTCCCGGGCGAACCAGCCGCCGCCGGAGGAGCCCGCCGTCATGGTGCAGCCCAGCCAGTGCATGGTCGGCGCGTCCGCGTCCAGGGCGAGGCGGACCGGGTCGCCCGAGCAGTGGTACTGCTGGTAGCCGAAGCCGTCGAAGGGGGCTGCGGCCGGGTAGCCGCGGATGTCCATGGAGTCGATGGCGGCCGAGGTGGGCGCGTCGAACCAGACCGGCACCGAGGCCCCGACCGTCTCCTCCAGCGACTTGCCGGAGTCCGGGTTGGTCACCTTCAGCACGGCGAAGTCGTAGGGGTAGGCGGAACTGGTCTCCGAGGACTCCCCGCCCCCGTCGATCCACTGCTGGGAGGTCCCCGCCTTCGTCGCCCACCACGTGCCGTAGGGGGCGAGCTGCTCCTTGCCGGCGCTCCGCAGCGCGGCGCCGCTCAGACCCGTGTCGTTGAAGGACGGCACGAAGACGATGTTGCGGTACCAGCCGCCCTGCGCGCCCGCGTGCACGCAGTGGCCCGCCGTCCACACCAGGTTGCTGCGGCCCGGGTTCGCCGGGTCGCTCACCACGGTCGCCGAGCAGACCGCCTGGCCGTCGGGCATGTCGAAGAGCAGCTTGCCCGTGGCCGGGGAGGCCTCGTGGTACGGGGTCGGAAGGCGCTGCGCCCGGATCGCGGCCGGCTCGGGGTCGGTGGTGCCGTCGTCCGCCTGCCGCAGGTCGGGCCGTTGCTCGTCGTCCGGGGTCCCGTCGGCGTTGCGGAGCCGGTCGGCGTCCCAGAGGTCCTTGATGATGGGGTTGATGAAGTCGGCCGCGTCGCGCAGCCACTTGTCCTTGTCCCAGTCCTTCCAGCCGCCGTTCTTCAGCGCGTCGGCCCATTTGTCCAGGTCGTCGAGGCTCGTGGGGAGGGCGGTCGGCAGCTGGAGGCCGCCGTCGCCGGCCGTCGCGGTGGGTGTCGGGCCCGTCTTGGCGTCGGCGTTGTCGTCGGACGGGCCGCAGGCCGTCGCGGTCACGGCGAGCAGTGCCGCGGCGACGGCGGCCGCGGCCAACCGGCTTATCGGTGCCATGGGTTGTTGTCCCCCTGTTGTCAACACGTCGTCAACAGTCGTCTGCCCACTGGAGGGCGACCCCGCACCATGCCCTCACGGGGAGGACGGCGGGAGACTCGCCGACGGTTCCTCGCCACGATCTGCGCCCCAGACAGTTGCCGGTAAGCGCGTACGTCGTTGGTAGCTCCGGAGACGCAAGCGCCGACAGCGAGGAGTGAGCACGTGGCCGCCATGCCGAGCGCGCGGAGCCGACCGGCGGTGCACGAGGGCGAGTCCGACGACACCGAGGGCATCCTGCGCCGCCAGTCACTGCGCGAGTCCGCCGCCCGCACCTACGCCCGCTCGCTGCCCGTCGTCCCCGTGCGTGCCCGCGGCATGACCATCGAGGGCGCCGACGGGCGCCGTTACCTCGACTGCCTCTCCGGCGCCGGCACCCTCGCCCTGGGCCACAACCACCCCGTCGTCCTGGAGGCCATCCGCGCCGTCCTCGACTCCGGCGCCCCGCTCCACGTGCTGGACCTCGCCACCCCCGTCAAGGACGCCTTCACCACCGCCCTCTTCGAGACCCTGCCGCGTCGACTCGCTGAGCACGGACGCATCCAGTTCTGCGGCCCGGCCGGAACCGACGCCGTCGAGGCCGCCCTCAAGCTCGTCCGCACCGCCACCGGCCGCGGCGGACTGCTGGCCTTCTCCGGCGGCTACCACGGCATGACCGCCGCCGCCCTGGCCGCCACGGGCGACACCGCCGTCCGCGGCGCGGCCGGCGTCGCCGACGCGCGGATCACCCGGCTCCCGTACCCGTACGACTACCGCTGCCCGTTCGGTGTGGGCGGGGAACACGGCGCCGAGCTCTCCGCCCGACTGACGGAGAGCCTGCTCGACGACCCCAAGGGCGGCATCCAGCCTCCGGCGGGGATGCTCCTCGAACCCGTCCAGGGCGAGGGCGGTGTCATCCCGGCCCCCGACACCTGGCTGCGGCGGATGCGCGACCTCACCGCGGCGCGCGGCATCCCGCTGATCGCGGACGAGGTGCAGACCGGCGTCGGGCGCACCGGGACCTTCTGGGCCGTCGAGCACAGCGGAGTCGTCCCGGACGTGATGGTGCTGTCCAAGGCGATCGGCGGCAGCCTCCCGCTCGCCGTCATCGTCTACCGCGAGGAACTCGACGCCTGGCAGCCCGGCGCCCACGCCGGTACCTTCCGCGGCAACCAGCTCGCCATGGCCGCGGGCACCGCGACCCTCACCCACGTGCGCCGCAACGGCCTGGCCGAGCGCGCCGCACTGCTCGGCGCCCGCATGCTCGCCCGGCTGCGGGAGCTGGCCGCGGCGCACCCCTGCATCGGCGACGTCCGAGGCCGCGGCCTCATGCTCGGCGTCGAACTCGTCGACCCGGACGCGGCCCCCGGCCTCCGGGGCGTCCCCCCGACCGCGCCAGGCCTCGCGGCGGCCGTCCGGCGGGCCGCCCTCGACCGCGGGCTCATCGTCGAACTCGGCGGCCGCGACGGCAGCGTCATCCGGCTGCTGCCCCCGCTGACGATCACCGAAGAACAGTCAGAAGCCGTCCTGGACCGCCTCGCCGATGCCCTCGTCGCGGCGACGGCCGTCCGGGTGTGACCTTGCGTCCACCGGCCCCGCCCCGGGGCGGATGTCACCGGGCGCCGACCCCTCACGGAGCGAAGCGATGACCGTACGTCCCGGCGAAGAAGCCCCCGTGGCCGTCCTCCCCCAGCAGCGCGCCGCCGCGGCCGAACCGCCGGAGCCGCCCGCCCCGGCGCCCGGCGCCGACCCCCTGGAGCAGGCGGATCCGTGGGCCGCGGCCGACGCCGCGGGCACGGAGGCCCTGCTGCGCTGCTGGGTCCGCGAGAAGGGGCTGCCACCGGAGCCGGACGGCCGCACCCTGCGTGTGCCGCTGCCCGCGAGCGGCACCGAACTCCTCGTTCCGGTCCGCCACTGGTCGGCCGTCGGCCACCACCGCCTCGGCGCCCCGCGGCCCGCCGCCGGAGGCGCCCCGCTGGACGCCGTCACCCTCGCCGCGCTGCTCGCCCGGGAGGCCGCCGCGACCGGACCGGACGGTCCCGGCCTCGTCGCGCGCGTCGCCGACTCCGTACGCCACACCGCCGCGTTCCTCACCGCCCGCCGCGCCCGCCCCGCCGCCCCCCACGGCACCCACCCCTTCCTCGACGCCGAGCAGGCCCTCGTCCTGGGCCACCCGCTGCACCCCGCGCCCAAGGGCCGGGAAGGCCTCACCGAGGCCGAGGCCGCGGTGTACGCCCCGGAACTGCGCGGGTCCTTCGCCCTGCACTGGATGTCCGTGCACCGCTCGCTCCTGGCCACCGACTCCGCCTGGACCGAACGCGGCCGCCCCGTCACCGCCGAGCACCTGCTGGCGGCCCTCGCCGGACCGGAGCTCACCAGGCGGCTCCCCGCCGGTACCGTGCCCCTGCCGCTCCACCCCTGGCAGGCCCGCGAGGTCGCCCACCGCCCCGGGGTGCGCGCACTGCTGGAGGCCGGACTCCTCCACGACCTCGGCGCCGCAGGCGACCCCTGGCACCCCACGTCCTCGCTGCGCACCGTCTACCGGCCCGGCGCCACCGCGATGCTCAAGCTCTCGCTGGCCCTGCGGATCACCAACTCCCGCCGCGAGAACCTCCGCAAGGAGCTCCACCGGGGCGTCGAGGTGCACCGGCTGCTCCGGGCCGGCCTCGCCGCGCGCTGGCACGCCGCCCACCCCGGGTTCGACATCGTCCGGGACCCCGCCTGGCTGGCCGTCGGTACCGCCGAGGGCGTGCCCGTACCCGGCCTCGACGTCGTCCTGCGGCACAACCCCTTCGGCCCGGGGGACGATGTGCGCTGCCTCGCCGGCATCACGGCCCCGCGCCCCGTGCCGGACGGCGGCGCCCTGCGGTCCGGGCTCGCCGAACTGCTGGCCCGGCTCGCGTCCCGTACCGGACGACCGGTGGCGGCCGTCGCCACCGAGTGGTTCCTGCGCTACCTGGACGCCGTTGTCCGGCCCGTCCTGTGGCTCGACGGCGAGGCGGGCATCGCCCTGGAGGCCCACCAGCAGAACACGCTGGTCGTCCTCGACGCCGAAGGCTGGCCGGCGGGCGGCCGCTACCGCGACAACCAGGGCTACTACTTCCGCGAGTCGGCGCGCGCCGGCCTCACCGCCCTGCTGCCCGCGGCCGGCGGGAGCAGCGACACCTTCGTGGCCGACGCCGTCGCGGACGAGCGCCTCGCCTACTACCTCGGCGTCAACAACGTCCTCGGTCTCGTCGGCGCCCTCGGCTCCCAGCGCCTCGCCGACGAACGCGTGCTCCTCGCCGCGCTGCGCCGCTTCCTGGAACAGGCCGCCCGCACCGGCCGCTCCGGCCTGCCCGCACGGCTGCTGACCGAACCGCTGCTGCGCTGCAAGGCCAACCTCCTCACCCGGCTGCACGGCATGGACGAGCTGGTCGGCCCCGTCGACACCCAGTCCGTCTACGTCACCGTCCCCAACCCGCTCACCGCCTGACGAGAGGAGGCCGCGACCACCGTGGCGACCGCCGACCCCACCCCCGCGTCCCCGCCCGGGAACGCCGACGACACCCTCGACCTGGAACTGCCCCCCGAAATCCGCGCCCTCTTCGACGAGGACGTCACCGCCGACGACCGCGCCGGCGGCCCGGCCCCGCTCGACGACCTCCTCGACGGCGTCGCCGACTGGGGCCCGGTCGGCACCCCCGCGGGCACCTTCCAGCTCGTCCCCGTACGCCCCGAGCGGGACCTCCCCGTCATCGCCCACTGGATGAACGACCCCGCCGTCGCGGAGTTCTGGGAGCTCGCGGGCCGGCCCGAGGTCGCCGAGCGGCACCTGCGCGCCCAGCTCGACGGCGACGGCCGCAGCATGCCCTGCATCGGGGTGCTCGACGGCGTGCCCATGAGCTACTGGGAGGTCTACCGCGCCGACCTCGACGCGCTGGCCCGCTACTACCCGGCCCGCCCCCACGACACCGGGCTCCACCTGCTCATCGGCCCCGTCGCCGAACGGGCCCGCGGCCTCGGCGGCACCCTGCTGCGGGCCGTCGCCGACCACGCCCTGCGCCAGCGCCCCCGCTGCACCCGGGTGATCGCCGAGCCGGACCTGCGCAACACCCCGTCCGTCGCCGCCTTCCTCACCGCGGGCTTCCGCTTCTCGGCGGAGGTCGAGCTGCCCGGCAAGCGGGCCGCGCTGCTGGTCCGCGACCGCGCGCTGCGTCACCTCCTGTGACCCGCCGGTCCCACGGGGGGACCGGCGGGTCTCCGGCGACGACCGTGTTGTCGGTGCCGCCCCGTAGGGTGGACCCCCTATGACACAGCCCGCGAAGCCCGCCCTCACCGATCTCCTCCACGCCGCCGTCAGCGCGGTCGGCGGGGTGGAGCGGCCCGGCCAGGTCGCCATGGCCGAAGCCGTAGCCGAAGCCGTGGACAACGGCTCCCACCTGCTCGTCCAGGCCGGTACCGGAACCGGAAAGTCGCTCGGCTACCTGGTGCCCGCGCTGGCCCACGGCGAGCGCGTGGTGGTCGCCACGGCGACCCTGGCCCTGCAGCGCCAGCTCGTCGAGCGCGACCTGCCGCGCACCGTGACCGCGCTGCAGCCGCTGCTGCGCCGCGAGCCGCAGTTCGCGATGCTCAAGGGCCGCTCCAACTACCTGTGCCTGCACCGGCTCCACGAGGGCGTGCCGCAGGACGAGGGCGACGGGCTCTTCGACCAGTTCGAGGCCGCCGCGCCGACCAGCAAGCTCGGCCAGGACCTGCTCCGGCTGCGCGACTGGGCGGACGAGACGGAGAGCGGCGACCGCGACGACCTGACCCCCGGCGTCTCCGACCGGGCCTGGCAGCAGGTCTCGGTCACCTCCCGCGAGTGCCTGGGCGCCTCGCGCTGCGCCTACGGTGCCGAGTGCTTCGCGGAGGCGGCGCGCGAGCGCGCCAAGCTCGCCGACGTCGTCGTCACCAACCACGCGCTGCTGGCCATCGACGCACTCGAGGGCGCACCCGTGCTGCCCGGCCACGAGGTGCTCGTTGTGGACGAGGCGCACGAACTGGTCTCCCGCGTCACCGGCGTCGCCACCGGCGAGCTGACCCCGGGCCGGGTCAACAGGACGGTGAAGCTCGCGGCCAAGCTGGTCAACGAGAAGGCCGCGGACGCCCTGATGAGCGCCTCGGAAGGCTTCGAACGGCTCATGGAACTCGCCCTTCCCGGGCGCCTCGAAGAGCTGCCCGAGGACCTCCGCTACGCCCTGATGGCGCTGCGCGACGCCTGCCGCCAGGTCATCACCTCGCTCGGCGAGACCCGCGACCGCTCCGTGCAGGACGAGGACGCCGTACGGAAGATGGCCCTCGCCGCCACGGAGAACGTCCACGAGGTCGCCGAGCGCATCGTCGAGGGCTCGGAGTACGACGTCGTCTGGTACGAGCGCCACGACCGGTTCGGCGCCTCGCTGCGGGTCGCCCCGCTCAGCGTCTCCGGGCTGCTGCGGGAGAAGCTCTTCACCGAGCGTTCCGTCGTCCTGACCTCCGCCACGCTCCGGCTCGGCGCCGACTTCAACGGGGTCGCGGCCTCGCTCGGGCTGGCCCCGGAGGGCACCGTGGCCGCCGAGGGCGAGGAGGATCCGCCGGAGTGGAAGGGCCTCGACGTCGGTTCGCCCTTTGACTATCCCAAGCAGGGCATCCTCTACGTAGCCCGGCATCTGTCGCAGCCCGGCCGGGACGGCGGCCGCGAGGACATGCTGGACGAGCTCGCCGAGCTGATCGAGGCCGCGGGCGGTCGCACGCTCGGCCTGTTCTCGTCCATGCGTGCGGCCCAGGCCGCCGCCGAGGCGCTGCGCGGCCGTATCGACCACCCGATCCTGCTGCAGGGCGAGGAGACCCTGGGCGAGCTGATCCGCCGCTTCGCCTCGGACGCCCGCACCTGCCTGTTCGGCACCCTCTCGCTCTGGCAGGGCGTGGACGTGCCCGGACCGAACTGCCAGTTGGTGGTCATGGACCGGATCCCGTTCCCCCGCCCGGACGATCCGCTGATGAGCGCACGGCAGAAGGACGTGGAGCAGAGGGGCGGCAACGGCTTCATGGCGGTCGCCGCCACCCACGCGGCCCTGCTGATGGCGCAGGGCGCAGGCCGGCTGGTGCGCGCCTCCGGGGACCGCGGGGTCGTCGCCGTCCTCGACCCCCGGCTGGTCACGGCACGCTACGGGGGCTTCATCAAGGCCTCGATGCCGGACTTCTGGCAGACGACCGACCGCAACCAGGTCCGCCGCTCGCTGGCCGCCATCGACGCCGCCGCCTCGGCGGCCGAGTGACGCTGCCGGGCACCCCCGGCCGCCGAGCGGCAGGAACGGCACCCGGCACACAGGCCCCGGCACACAAACAAGCCCCGGCACACAAAACAGGGCCCCGGAACCGGCGCAGAGGTCCCGGGGCCCGGTCACGGGCGGGTCATGGGTCAGACCCGGCGCAGCACCGCCACCACCTTGCCGAGGATGGTCGCCTCGTCCCCGGGGATGGGCTGGTACGCGGCGTTGTGCGGCATCAGCCACACATGCCCGTCCTCGCGCTTGAAGCGTTTGACCGTGGCCTCTCCCTCGATCATCGCCGCGACGATGTCGCCGTTCTCCGCGACCGGCTGACGGCGCACCGTCACCCAGTCGCCGTCACAGATGGCCGCCTCGATCATCGAGTCGCCGACGACCTTCAGGACGAACAGCTCGCCGTCGCCCACCAGCTGGCGGGGCAGCGGGAACACGTCCTCCACGGACTCCTCGGCGAGGATCGGGCCACCGGCCGCGATCCGGCCGACCAGGGGCACGTAGGACGCGGAGGGCTTGCCGGCGGTGTCCGTGGGCTGCGCCTGCGCGGAGTCGGAGGCGCGCACCTCGTACGCACGCGGCCGGTGCGGGTCACGCCGGAGGAATCCCTTGCGCTCCAGGGCCATGAGCTGATGGGCGACCGACGACGTGCTCGACAGCCCGACGGCCTGGCCGATCTCACGCATGGACGGCGGGTATCCACGCCGCTGGACGGAATCCCGGATCACCTCGATGACGCGCCTTTGGCGGTCGGTGAGTCCGGAGCTGTCCGCCCGGATTCCCGGAGGTCGTCCGGGTAGCGCACGTGCGGGCTTTGGCGTCTCGTCGTTCATCGCTTCCATCGGGCGTACCCGGTCCTGGGGGCGGTCATGGGCGGTCAATGCGGCGCTGTCGGCGGTGGTGGTCATGGCGGCCCCTCTCGAGATGTTCTCCCTAGTAGGACAACGGTAGTTGCTTTCGAAAGGTTGCGCCAAACACACGTTCGAGTGAATTTGCGCGGATCCAGTGTCGCGATCAAGGTGTAGATGGTATTGATCGAAAATAAATTCGAATTCACTCGGCATTCGGGATCCGAACGCCGTTTCGCCGGGCCGGTATTGCGCCGCCGCCCCCGTTTTCCCTTCGCGCTCCCATGATGCGCGAGCCGTGACGATCCGTACACCCAGTGTGTCACTCGCGCCCCGGCTCTCCCGGCAGGCGCCGCGTCGCGTAGGCTCCCGTCCCGTCGGCGGGCCGCGACACGCGGTCCGTGCGATGGGCGCGTTTGGCCTCCACGCCACCAGATCTAGTGCTTGGATGGAGTGCAGCCCCCACAAGTAGTGGTCCCCGGGTCATCAAGCCCTCCCGGATCGCCTATGCTTGTGGCTGCTTCGCGGGGCCGTCACAGGCCCCTCGGGCTCATAAGTCGTGCGCTCACCGTGGGTGAGGGAGGGAGAGGGAAACGATGCACTGCCCCTTCTGCCGACACCCCGACAGCCGCGTCGTCGACAGCCGGACCACCGACGACGGCACCTCGATCCGCCGTCGCCGGCAGTGCCCCGACTGCGGCCGCCGGTTCACCACCGTGGAGACGGCCTCGCTGATGGTGATCAAGCGCAGCGGGGTCACCGAACCCTTCAGCCGGAACAAGGTCATCGCCGGGGTCCGCAAGGCCTGCCAGGGCCGGCCCGTCACCGAGGACGCCCTCGCCCAGCTCGGGCAGCGCGTCGAGGAGGCGGTACGCGCCACGGGCAGCGCCGAGCTGTCGACCCACGACGTCGGACTGGCCATACTCGGTCCGCTGAAGGACCTGGACCTGGTCGCCTATCTGCGGTTCGCCTCGGTCTACCGGGCCTTCGACTCGCTCGAGGACTTCGAGGCGGCGATCGCCGAGCTGCGTGACCAGGGGCCGCCGGGCGGCACCGGAGGGCGGGACCGGGACGGAGCCGTCCCCGCCGCCCTCGCCGCGGACTAGCGGCGGCGCACCGGCACCGGACTTGCCGGGCACCTGGTCGGTGTACCGGCCGCGAGAGACACATACGCGGGAAGACCGCGGCGCTTCAGGGCGTTTTACCTGTAATGCCTGTAATGGGAGGCGGCACATGACAGAGACGACGAGCGGCCCGGCACGGGGTTCCCGAGCCAAGGCCGGCAAGGCGGCCGCGGCGGCCCCGGCCGCCAAGGGCCTGCGCATCGAGCGCATCCACACCACCCCGGGGACGCACCCCTACGACGAGGTGGTCTGGGAACGCCGTGACGTCGTCATGACCAACTGGCGCGACGGCTCGATCAACTTCGAGCAGCGCGGCGTGGAGTTCCCCGACTTCTGGTCGGTGAACGCGGTCAACATCGTCACCAGCAAGTACTTCCGCGGCGCCGTCGGTTCCCCGCAGCGCGAGAGCAGCCTCCGCCAGCTGATCGACCGCGTGGTCTCCACGTACCGCAAGGCCGGTGAGGACCACGGCTACTTCGCGTCGCCCGCCGACGCGGAGATCTTCGACCACGAGCTCACCTGGGCCCTGCTCCACCAGGTCTTCAGCTTCAACTCCCCGGTCTGGTTCAACGTCGGCACGGCCCAGCCGCAGCAGGTCTCGGCGTGCTTCATCCTCTCGGTCGACGACTCCATGGAGTCCATCCTCGACTGGTACAAGGAAGAGGGGATGATCTTCAAGGGCGGTTCCGGCGCGGGCCTGAACCTCTCCCGCATCCGCTCCTCCAAGGAACTGCTCTCCTCGGGCGGCAACGCCTCCGGCCCGGTCTCCTTCATGCGCGGCGCCGACGCCTCCGCCGGCACCATCAAGTCGGGCGGCGCCACCCGCCGTGCGGCCAAGATGGTCGTCCTGGACGTCGACCACCCGGACGTCGAGGCCTTCATCGAGACCAAGGTGAAGGAGGAGGAGAAGATCCGCGCCCTGCGCGACGCGGGCTTCGACATGGACCTGGGCGGCGACGACATCACGTCCGTCCAGTACCAGAACGCCAACAACTCCGTCCGCGTGAACGAAGAGTTCATGAAGGCGTACGAGAACGGCGCCAAGTTCGGCCTGCGCGCCCGGATGACCGGCGAGGTCATCGAGGAGATCGACGCCAAGGCCCTCTTCCGCAGGCTGGCCGAGGCCGCCTGGGCCTGCGCCGACCCCGGCATCCAGTACGACGACGTCATCAACCACTGGCACACCACGCCGGAGACCGGCCGCATCACCGCGTCCAACCCCTGCAGCGAGTACATGCACCTGGACAACTCGTCCTGCAACCTCGCCTCGCTCAACCTGATGAAGTTCCTCGACGACGACGGCAAGGGCACCCAGCGCTTCGACGCCGTGCGCTTCGCCAAGGTCGTCGAGCTGGTCATCACCGCGATGGACATCTCCATCTGCTTCGCGGACTTCCCGACCCAGAAGATCGGCGAGACCACCCGCGCCTTCCGCCAGCTGGGCGTCGGCTACGCCAACCTCGGCGCGCTGCTCATGGCGACGGGCCACGCCTACGACTCCGAGGGCGGCCGCGCGCTGGCCGGTGCCATCACCTCCCTGATGACCGGCATCTCGTACAAGCGCTCCGCGGAGCTCGCCGCGGTCGTCGGCCCGTACGACGGCTACGCCCGCAACGCCACCGCCCACAAGCGCGTCATGAAGCAGCACTCCGACGCCAACGCGGTCGCCACGCGGATGGACGACCTGGACACCCCGGTCTGGGCCGCGGCCACCGAGGCCTGGCAGGACGTCCTGCGCCTCGGCGAGAAGAACGGATTCCGCAACGCGCAGGCCTCCCTGCTGGCCCCGACCGGCACCATCGGCCTGATGATGGACTGCGACACCACCGGCATCGAGCCGGACCTCGCCCTGGTCAAGTTCAAGAAGCTGGTCGGCGGCGGCTCCATGCAGATCGTGAACAACACGGTCCCGCAGGCCCTGCACCGCCTCGGCTACCAGCAGGAGCAGATCGAGGCGATCGTCGCCCACATCTCCGAGCACGGCAGCGTCATCGACGCGCCCGGCCTCAAGCCCGAGCACTACGAGGTCTTCGACTGCGCCATGGGCGAGCGCTCCATCGCGCCGATGGGCCACGTCCGGATGATGGCCGCGACCCAGCCGTTCCTGTCCGGCGCGATCTCCAAGACGGTCAACATGCCGGAGTCGGCGACCGTCGAGGAGATCGAGGAGATCTACTACGAGGGCTGGAAGCTCGGCCTGAAGGCGCTCGCGATCTACCGCGACAACTGCAAGGTCGGTCAGCCGCTCTCCGCCAAGAAGAAGGCGGACGAGAAGAAGGCCGAGGAGAAGCCCGCCGCCGCCCCCGCCGCGGTGGAGAAGGTCGTCGAGTACCGTCCGGTCCGCCGTCGGCTCCCCAAGGGCCGCCCGGGGATCACCACCTCCTTCACGGTGGGTGGCGCCGAGGGCTACATGACCGCCAACTCCTACCCGGACGACGGTCTCGGCGAGGTCTTCCTGAAGATGTCCAAGCAGGGCTCGACCCTCGCGGGCATGATGGACGCCTTCTCCATCGCCGTCTCGGTGGGCCTGCAGTACGGCGTGCCGCTGGAGACCTACGTCTCTAAGTTCACCAACATGCGCTTCGAGCCGGCCGGTCTCACGGACGACCCGGACGTGCGGATGGCGCAGTCGATCGTCGACTACATCTTCCGCCGCCTGGCGCTGGACTTCCTGCCCTTCGAGACCCGCTCCGCCCTCGGCATCCACTCCGCCGAGGAGCGCCAGCGCCACCTCGACACGGGTTCCTACGAGCCCGCCGCCGAGGAGGTCGACGTCGAGGGACTGGCGCAGTCCGCCCCCCGCCGGACGGAGACGCCGAAGCCGGCCGCCGTCGCCACGCCCGAGGCCGTCCCCGCGACCCCGGCGCCGAAGACCGCGCACAACTCGACGGAGCTGCTGGAGATCCAGCTCGGCCTCAACGCCGACGCCCCGCTCTGCTTCTCCTGCGGCACGAAGATGCGCCGTGCGGGCAGCTGCTACCTGTGCGAGGGCTGCGGCTCCACCAGCGGCTGCAGCTGACGCCGGGGCCTGATCCGGCCGTCCCGCCCGTGCCCCCCGAAGCACTCCGCTTCGGGGGGCACGCCGCGTCATGGGGGCGGTACGGGTGAGGCGGCCGCAGGACCGGCAGTCCCTTCCCGCCGGGCCCGGACCCGGTGTTCCTCCGGAAATCCGGTGCCGCCGAAGATGGCACGCTCTTTCTATTCCGGCCCGCTCGGGCCCGAATAGGGTCGAGGCGATCGTTGTCGCAATCCCGTGACGGTGAGGCGTTCTCCCTCCTGCGGCGATCGGCGCCTTCTTCCCCGTACGCCAAGGAGAGCCCCCGTTGTCCACCGACCCCATCGCCGACACCGTCGCATCGCTGATCCCGGCGGCACGCGGCGAGCTCGCCGAACTCGTCGGGTTCAGGTCGGTCGCGGACCCGGCCGTCTCACCCCCCGGGGAATGCCACAAGGCCGCCGCCTGGGTGGCCGGCGCCCTGCGCGACGAGGGGTTCGGCGACGTACGCGTCCTCGACATGCCCGACGGCCACCAGTCGGTGCTCGGGCACCTCGCGGGCCCGGCCGGAGCTCCCACGATCCTGCTGTACGCGCACTACGACGTGCAGCCGGCCCCGGACGAGCAGGCCTGGCGCACCCCGCCCTTCGAGCTGACCGAGCGCGACGGACGGTGGTACGGACGCGGCACCGCGGACTGCAAGGGCGCCGTGCTCATGCACCTGCTGGCCCTGCGCGCGCTGAAGGCGCACGGCGGCGTGCCGCTGAACGTCAAGGTGATCGTGGAGGGCTCCGAGGAGCAGGCGACGGGCGGCCTGGAACAGTACGCACGGGCCCACCCGGACGCGCTCGACGCGGACGTGATCCTCATCGGCGACGCCGGGAACTTCCGCCTCGGGACGCCGACCGTCACGGCGTCGCTGCGCGGCATCACGATGCTCCGGATCGCCGTCGAGACCCTCCGCGGCAACCTGCACTCCGGCCAGTTCGGCGGGGCCGCCCCCGACGCGCTCACCGCACTCGTGAAGATCCTCGGCTCGCTGGTGGACGACGACGGAGCGCCGCGGGTCGAGGGCCTGGCGGCCGACGGGGAGTGGCGCGGGCTGACCTACCCCGAGGACGACTTCCGCGTGGACGGCGGGGTGCTGGACGGGGTCGGCCTCGTCGGCACCGGCTCCGTCGCGGACCGGCTCTGGGCGCGGCCGTCCGTCAGCGTGATGGGCATCGACTGTCCTCCCGTCGTGGGGGCGACACCCGCGGTCCACGCGAGCGCGCGGGCGGCGATCAGCCTGCGCATCCCCCCGGGCGCCGACGCCGCGCGGGCCACGGAGCTGCTGACCGCCCACATCGAGAAGCACACCCCGTGGGGCGCGCGGGTGTCGGTGGAGCAGGTGGCCCAGGGCGAGCCGTTCCTCGCCGACACCTCGGGCCCCGCCTACACGGCGATGGCCGAGGCCATGCGTACGGCCTACAGCGGCCGGGAACTGAACGTCGCGGGACTCGGCGGGGGCATCCCGCTGTGCAACACCCTCGCCTCCCTCTACCCCCGGGCCGAGATCCTGCTGATCGGGCTGTGCGAACCCGAGGCGCAGATCCACGCCGTGGACGAGAGCGTGTCCGTGGACGAACTGCGGCGACTTGCCGTCGCCGAAGCCCATTTCATGCGCCGTTACGCGGGAATGGGCGACCGCGAATAAAGATGCGGAGCGGGTCCCTGGAATTCGTGAGGCATTCCCGAGGGGAAGTGCCGCCCGCTTTGTTCCCTCGCGTCGATCCCCGGTCCGTCACTGATCCCGAAGCCCCCGCGGTGGCCCGCCGCCCCGTGCGTCCGCCGTCCGGCGGCGCCCTCGTCGGGTCGTCCCCCCTTGGAGCACCCGGTGCGGAAAGCACTCGTACCCGCCGTACTCGCCACCGCCGCACTCGGCGTGTTCGTCGTCGCCCAGCCACGGGGGCCGGACGCGCACGGGCCGGCGACCGACGCCGCCTCCCCGGCCGGTCTGCGGGTCGGCGCCGTCTGCTCGTCGGAGATCGACTACGCCACCGAGGTCTCCTGCGGGCTGGGCACCTTCGGGGACGTGCGCTTCCGTTGCCCCGGGGGCACCCCGGCCACGCGGTGCCCGCGGACCCGCGCCGTCACTCTGGAGAACACCGGCCGCACGCCCCTGCGGCTCGTCACCGTCAGCGGCTCGGCGCCGGGCGAACGGCACGAGACGGTCTCCGGCCTCCTGCGCCCCGGCGCCCGTACGGCCCTGGGCCCCCGGGCCGGCGACATTTATCTCTACGACATCGTCCTGCGCTTCGACGCGGGCCCGGCCCAGGCCCGGGTCGTCGCCCTGTCCTGAGCGCAGCCCCGCGACGGGGCCCGACAACGGATTACCAAGGAGTATCGCGCGATGTTCGATCTCGGACGCCTGGTGGCCGGGAGGTACCGGCTGGTGGAGCGGATAGGCCGTGGCGGTATGGGGACGGTCTGGCGGGCCGAGGACGAGCTGCTGGGGCGTGCGGTGGCGGTCAAGCGTTTGCATCCGCCGCAGCCGCATCTGCAGGACGACGAGTTGGAGACGTTGTTCGAGCGGACGCGGCGGGAGGCGCGCAGTGCGGCGCGGATCAGTCATCCGAATGTGGTGGTGGTCCATGACGTGGTGGACGACGAGGGTCTGCCGGTGATCGTGATGGAGTACGTGCCGTCGAGGACGCTGGGTGATGTGCTGAAGGAGCGGGGTCCGGTGACGCCGGGGGAGGCGGCGCGGATCGGGCGGGGGATGATCGCGGCGTTGCGGGCGGCGCATGCGGCGGGGGTGCTGCACCGGGATGTGAAGCCGGGCAATGTGCTGCTGGCGGAGTCGGGTCGGGTGGTGCTGACGGATTTCGGGATCGCGCAGGCTTCGGGGACGTCGACGCTGACGCGGACGGGTGGGTTGATCGGGTCGATCGATTTCCTGGCTCCGGAGCGGTTGACCGGTGGTGTGCCGGGGCCGGGGGCGGATCTGTGGGCGTTGGGGGCGACGTTGTTCCAGGCGGTGGAGGGGCGTTCGCCGTTCCGCCGGGACACGGCGATCGAGACGGCGTATGCGATCGCGACGGATGAGGTGCCGGTGGCGGGGCGTGCGGGGCCGTTGGGGCCGGTGATCGCGGGGTTGCTGGTGCGGGAGCCGGAGGGGCGTCTGCCGGCGGCGGAGGCGGAGCGGATGCTGCGGGCGAGCGCCGCCGAGACCGAGACCACGAGCGTCCCCCGCGAGAGCCTCGCGCCCCCGGCCGGTACCGCCTCCGCCGTGTGGCCCCGGGCCGGGGATTCGGTGACCGCGCCGGTCCCCACCTCCACCTCCGCCCCCGCGCCGCGCGCCCGCCGGCGCCGCGCCTCGCTGTGGGCCGCCGCCGTCCTGGTGCCCGCCCTCGCCGGTGGTGGTGCGTACGTCGTGCCGCTCTTCGGGGAGGGGGAGCGCGGCGCGGCGCGCTCCCCCTCCCCGTCCTCGCCCGTGGCGACCGCGCGGGACACCCCGGACACGCCCGCGGCCTCCGCCGCGGCCCGCCCTTCCGCATCGCCGACGCCCTCCTACACCCCGCCGCCCGTCCCCGACGGCTACCACCTCGCCGCGGAGCGGGACCGCGGCTTCTCCGTCCCCGTGCCGGACGGCTGGAAGCGCCAGGTGAGCGAGGACGGGCAGCAGTTCGTCTACGTCGACCCGACCGGACTGGTGGGGCTGCGGGTCGCCGCGCTCGACTTCGCGGGCCCCAGCCCGCTCCGGCACTTCGAGGACGTCGAGGCGCAGATGGTCCCGGACCTGCGGGGTTACGAGCGGCTGCGGATGCAGAGCACCCGCTGGCGTGACCGCCCGGCCGCGATATGGGAGTTCACCTTCCAGGGCAAGGCCCGCGAATTCCGGGCCATCGACCTCGGCTTCGGGCGGACCGGCGAGCAGGAGTTCACCGTCTACCTCTCCGCGCCGGCGGACCGCTGGGGCTCCTACCGGGCCGTCTTCGACAACGCCGTGGACGGCTTCCGGCCGGCCGCGCGCTGAGCCGTCACCCGCCGGGGGACTCCTCGTCCCGTCCCGCGGCGACGCCGACCCGCCCGGCCCCGGCCGGCACCGAGGGCACGGCGTCGTCCGCGGCGCGCACGACCGGGCGGCGATCGCGGCGGACGTCCCCGGCGACGAGGGCGACCACGGCGGCGGAACCGACGAGCTCCAGCAGGTCCTGGGAGGTGTCCACCGGGGTCTGCGCCGCCGCGCCCACCGCGTACGTCCACAGCTCGGTGAACGCCGACGGCATCATGAACAGCGCCAGCCCCACGGAGAACCCGGTCGCGACGGGGCGCCGCCGGGCGGCGAACAGCATCCCGGCCCCGCACAGCACCGTCAGGCAGGCCCACTGGTACGGGGCGGAGACACCGAGGACCGCCCGTCCCGTGCCCTTGCCGACGAGCAGGTCCCCGAGCGTGCCGGGGCCCACCTCGAAGGCCGTCACCGCGTTCCTTCCGATGTAGAAGACGTTCAGCACCGCGAGGAGCAGACCCGAGGTGGTGGCCGTGACCTTCACCGGACGGATCCCGCCGCCGGCCGACGCCTCCGAGGCGGCGGCCTCGTACTCCATCCGCCGGGCCAGGTACAGCAGCGCCCCGAGGACGAGGGCGAGCACCACCGCGAGGGCGGCGGTGCCGCCGACGACGTTCACCGAGGGGCCGGTGAGGGTGCCGAACCAGGGGTCGGCGGGGGAGTCGAGGAGGAGGTACCAGACCGTGGGGAGGCGGAAACCGAGGGTCGCCGCGCACGCGGCGACCAGCAGTCCGCCGGCGCCACGGGTCCGGCGGAGCGCTCCCAGGCCGGCCGCGAGCTGCAGTGCCGCCAGACCCAGGTCCAGAGAGGTCGTCGCCGCCAGGCCCGGCGCGTCGCCGGTCGTCCACACGGACCACGCGCCGGACAGGCCGCGGGCGGCGATGTCGTACAGGAGCCAGGACGCCGTCTGGACGAACAGCGCGAGGCTGAGCACGGCCAGGGCGACGCGCACCCGGTGGATCGGCACGGCCGGATTCATCGCGTGGTGTCCCCTTCGACATCAATCCCAACCAGGCTTTTATGCAAGCATTTTGAGGGAGCCTCAGGCAAGTTCTGATCGCGATTCGAGCGAATTGGCGCGACCGTTCCATTCCCGGCGCGCGCATTCCATTTCCCGGGAGGGCGGGCGTTCCTGATTCCGGACGCGCCATCGGCCGCAGAGTCCGCTGCCGGGCGTGGACCGGTGGTGATGGAAGCCGGGTGCCGCCCTCGTGACACGGGAGAGCCGGACCTGGCACGGCCGTACTATTCCGAGGGGCCCCCAAGGGGGGACAATGCCGTGGGCTGTGCCTCCCCCGGGGTGGGACGCGGGCACCGGCTCGCGCGTCGGGAGCGGGGCGATCCCGGTCGTGAGCGACCCCGTGGGCAATGAGGCCCGGCTGACGCGCCGACCGCGACGGAAAAGGAACGCGACGGAAAAGGGAAATGCATTCGGCGTTCCGATGACCGGCCGTGGGCGATCCGGGAATGGCCCGACCTGGTTTGATAACGTTGTCATTCTGGGTGGCGGCCTCGGCGTGCACACCCGGCCGAGAGGGTGCAGGTGAAAGATCAGCGATGGGCGGGAACGGTGGATGACTGTGCGCGGCATCGCGGGAAATCCATAGACTACCGGGCCGACATGAGTTTGACGGCCGAGCAGGCGCAGACTTCCGAACGGCACTTCCAGAACTGGGAGCGCGGCCCGTTCTCGCACCTCGTCCGTCTTTCCGTCCCGCATTTCGCCGTTTCCCGCGGATTCCGCTTCGTCGCGAGCGGCCACCTCATCGACGGCCTGCTCTCCGCCCAGGTCTACTGCGATTCGCTGACCGGGGTGTCGGGGAGCAACCTCGACCGGGACCCGATCGTCGCGGACCTGGTGACCTCGGGCTGGATCGAGTTCCAGGACGGGAAGAGGAGGCACGCCGTCGAGCCCGGCCAGATATGCATCCGCGACACGAAGGCCTCCTGGGAGTTCTCGTGCGCGCCGGCGACGACCGCGCACGTCATCTCGATCCCCCGGCACCTCGTGATCCCCCGGATCGGGTCGCCCAGGGCTCTCGGCCGGGCGTACGTGTCGGGCGCCGAGGTCCCCGAGGTCCGCTTCTTCCTCAACTTCCTGGAGGCGATCAGGCGGAGCAGCGGCGAGCTGGAGGGGTCGGCGGCCGCCCGGGGGATGGCCCGCGACGCCTGTGCGACGCTGTTCTCGCGCATCATCTCCGAACGGCCGGGTTCGGGGTTCGGCGACCATCCGCAGGCCGTCGTGGCCGCCGCGAGGAACGTCATCGAGCAGAACCTCGAGAGCGGCGACCTGTCTCCTCCGATGGTCGCCCGCAGCGTCGGGGTGTCGCTCCGGACCCTGCACCGGTGCTTCTCGGCGTCGAACGACTCCGTCATGTCGTTCGCCCGGCGGCGTCGCCTGCAGAGGGCGCACGACGAACTCATGGACCGCGGCAGCACCACCGGGATGTCCGAGGTCGCGGCACGGTGGCACTTCTCCGACGCCAGCCACTTCATCAGGCACTTCAAGTCCGTCTACGGGGCCACGCCGGCCGCGTACCTCAGGAACCAAAGGAAGGTCAGTTCCCCATGACCCGCGTGCACGACCCGCTCGGACCGATCGCAGCCGCCTACGCAGACCTCGTGGAAAGCCTGGCGACGGTCGCCACCGGACGCACCCGAAGGGGCCGGGGCGATGCCGTGCTGGCCGTCTCCGGAGCGCCGGTCGCCTCGCTGAACGGCGTGTTCAGCCCGAGCCCGGAACCGCGCGCGGACGACCTGGCCGCACTGGCGGAGTCCGAGCCGTGGGAGGTGCCGTGGAGCATCCAGGTCCGCGGGGTGCCGGGACGGCTCGTCACGGACGAGGCGGCACGGCGCGGCCTGACCCGGCTCGACCGCAGTCCGCTCATGGTCAGGCGACCCGACCGGGGAGCGCCGGCGGAACAGGCCGTCGACTCCCTGAAGGTCCGGGCGATCGGGGCCGGTGAGCTCGGCCTGTACGCCGAGGTCATGGCGGAGGGCTTCGGGGTGCCGCGTGAGGTGTTCGGACTCTTCGCCGATCCGGCCATGGGCCGGCTGGACGGGGTCACGTTCTACGTGGCGGAGGTCGACGGCGTGCCGGTCGGGACGGGCATGACGGCGGTGCGCGGCGATCTCAACGGGATCTTCAACGTCTCGACGGTCCCGGGCCACCGGCGTCGCGGCTACGGGCGGGCGGTCACCATGGAGCTGGTCCGCGCGGGCTGGGATTCCGGCGCCCCCACGGCGTATCTCTACGCGAGCGCGATGGGCGAGTCCGTGTACGCGTCGGCCGGCTTCCGCACCGAGGAGTACCTGTCGGTGTTCTCGGCACCGGCGCAGGGGTGACGGACGGCGCTCCCCGCGAGTCTTCGCGAGGAGCGCCGGCCTGCGGGCGCTGAAGGGGCGGCCCGACCCGCGGGGCGGGCCCGGTCGCCCGCGGTCAGCCCCGCGGAGGGGCGTCCGGCCCCTGCCGGGGGCGCAGCATCACCAGCGCGAGCACGAAAGCGGCCACGAGCAGGGCCGCCCCGGTGCCGAAGGCGAGGCGGAAGCCGCCGGTGAGGGCGGACGCGGTGTCGTGCCCGTCGGTCACGAGGGCGTGGGTACGGGAACCGGCGAGGGTGGACAGGACGGCGACTCCCAGGGCGCCGCCCACCTGCTGGGTGGTGTTGAACAGGCCCGAGGCGACGCCCGCGTCCTCCGGCCCCGCGCCGGACATGCCGAGCACGGTCAGCGCCGATACGGCGAGGCCGAAGCCGGCCGCCAGCAGCATCGTGGGCAGCAGGTCGGCGGCGTAGCCGGCGTGCACCGGCAGCCGGGTGAGCAGGCCGAGCGCGGCAACGAGCAGGGCGAGCCCGCTGAGCAGCACGCGGCGCTCGCCGAAGCGCGCGCCCAGTCGGGCGGAGAGCAGCAGCGAGACGGTGCCGATGGACAGGGCGGCGGGCAGCATGGCCAGTCCTGTGGCGGCGGGACCGTAGCCGCGGACGTTCTGCAGGTAGAGCGCCATGAGGATCTGGAACCCGAAGAGGGCCGAGACCATCAGCACTTGGACGAGGTTGGCCCCGCAGACCTCGCGCGAGCGGAACATGCGCAGCGGCAGCAGCGGGGCCGCCGCCGTCGCCTGCCGGAGCACGAAGGCCCCGAGGAGCGCCACAGACAGGGCGCCGAGGCCGAGGGTGCCTGCGGAGGCCCAGCCGTGACCGCCTGTCCGGACGATCGCGTAGACGCCGGTCATCAGGCCGGTCGTGACCAGGAGCGCGCCGAGGACGTCGGTACCCTGGGTGGCGGGACGTGCCGGGTCGGGCTCCAGCACGCGGGCGGCCAGGAGCGCGGCCGCCAGCCCGATGGGCAGGTTGATGAAGAAGATCCAGTGCCAGCTGACGGCCTGGGTGAGGACGCCGCCGAGTACCTGACCGATCGACGCCCCGGCGGCGCCGACGAAGCTGAACGCGCCGATGGCCCGGCCGCGTTCGCCGGGTTCGGGGAAGAGCGTGACGAGCAGGCCGAGGCTGACGGCGGAGGTCATCGCGCCGCCGATGCCCTGGAGGAAGCGGGCTCCGATAAGCACGGCCTGGCCGGTGGCGACGCCGCACAGAAGCGAGGCCCCGGTGAAGACGGCCAGCCCGGCGATGAACATCCGCTTGCGCCCGAGGAGGTCGCCGAGCCTGCCGGACAGCAGAAGCAGCCCACCGAAGGCGATCATGTACGCGTTGACGGTCCAGGTCAGGTCGGCGGGGGAGAAGTGCAGGTCACGCTGGATGGCGGGCAGCGCCACGGTCACGATGCTGCCGTCCAGGATGATCATCAACATCCCCGCGCACAGAACCGCCAGAGCAGGTCCGCGTGCGCGGCTGTCGGGGGCGGCCTTCGTGGTTGCCGCCGCGGGCGAGGGCTGAGCGCGTAAGGGCATGACGTCCTCTCCTGGTCGTCGGGGACTCAGGTAAGACGCTAGCAGATGGTTTTGTTGAAGACTATTTGTTTCGGCCCTTCTTCTCGGTCCTGGGTGTCCGGCCAGTACGACTGCAGCTCCACGAGGCTGCCGTCCGGGGCGCGCAGATGCGCGGTCCGCAGCCCCGGGCCCCATTCGGGCCGGTCCTGGGGATCGGTGAGGACGGCCGCGCCGTGCGCGGTCGGCTTGCCCGCGGCCGTCTCGACGTCATCGACCCGCAGGACGAGCATCGACGCGTCCTGCGCCGGGTGTGCGCGGGCAGGGCGTCGGTACCGGTGGCCCGGGCGAGAGCGGCGCGGGAGAAAGTGCGTGAGGGCGGCCTCGCCGCCCAGGTCCGGGTTGGCGTATCCGGCCTGCGGGATCACCTTGACCGGCTCTGCGCCGAACAGGTCGCGCAGAGATGCGGTCCGGAAACGGGCGGCGGTGTCGAAGTCCTCGACGAGGAGACGCGGGTACAGGGCGTCCATGTCGTGATCGTATTCCTCTCCCTTTCAGGGGAGTTGCTCCTCCGATGGGGCGGAAGGCCCGCCGGTGGGCCATAGGATGGCGCGGTGCTGGTGAAGTGGATTCGCTGCGGAATCGTCGATCGCGCCGGATTCGAGCGTGGGCAGCGGAAATGGGCCAACGGGCTCGTGGGGGAGCCGGGGTTCCGGGGGCAGGGCGGCGGCTGGAGCCGCAGCCAGCCGGGCGTCGCGCACCTCTTCGCGTTCTGGGAGGACCGCGACTACTACGACGCCTTCATGGCCGGCCCCCACGACCGCCTCGCGGCGGCCCAGGCCGGTACCTACGAGAGCCTCGGGGTCAAGCTCTTCGAGCACCGTCTGGACGTCAAGGTCGGCTTCCGGCCCCGCTTCGCCGACGGCGACCTGCTGCGCCTGGCGCACTGCAAGGTGCGTCCGGACCGCGTCGAGCACTTCGTGCTGATGCAGGAGAAGGTCTGGAACCCGGCCATGGCCGGCTCCCCGGGGATGCTGCGCGGGGTCTTCGCACAGGGACCCGAGTCCGACTTCCTGGTGCTGTCCATGTGGGACTCGGCCTCCGAGCACGCCAAGTACCGGGACGGTTCCATCCTGCGACTGTCGGAGCGGGCCGACCTCGACGCCGACGTGCTCACCGTCGCCGGTGACGTCGTCGACCTGGAACAGTCCTGGTCGATATGACGGCACGGCGGCACGGGGCGTGCCCCGTTGCCGACCGCCCCGGCCCTTCCCGCCTCAGTCCTTTATCGCCTCAGCCCTTGCCGCCCTGTGCGGGACGGGTGATCACCGAGAAGTAGGCCCCGTGCGGGTCGTCGAGCACGGCGACCCGTCCGACGTGCTCCAGGTCGAACGGCGGCACGGACACGCTGCCCCCGAGCTCGGTGGCCCGCGCGGCGGCCGCGTCGGTGTCGGCGACGGAGAAGTAGTGCATCCAGTGCTGAGGTATCTCCGGCGGCCAGGCGTCGTTCATCAGCAGGATGCCGCCGAACTTCCGTCCCGCGCCCTCCACTTCGAGCTCGGTGTACGAGCTGTCCCCGCCGAACGGATGGGTCTCGCCCGTCCAGCCGAACACGTTGCGGTAGAAGGCGCGCGAGCCGTCCACGTCCCGGGTGTTGAGCTCGATCCAGCACAGGGTGCCCGGCTCGTCGAGCAGGCCCGCGCCGCTGAACCGGCCCGGCTGCCACGCGGCGAACTCCGCCCCGTGCGGGTCGGTGAACTGCGCGAAGCTGCCCTGGTCGAAGACCGCCATCGGCGGCACGCTCACCGAGCCGCCCGCCGCCTCGACCGCCTTGGCGGTGTCGGTCACATCGCTCGTGGCCATGTAGGTGATCCAGCGTGGCCGGTCGCCCTCCGCCATCACGGGGCCGACGGCCGCCACATGCTCGCCGCGCAGGCTGAAGAAGGTGTAACCGCCGGCCTCCGGAGGACCCGCCTGGGAGTCCCAGCCGAACAGGCCCCCGTAGAACGCGCGGGAGGCCTCGATGTCGGGACTGCTCAGATCGGTCCAGCAAGGTGTGCCGGGGACGAACGACGTGGTCTTCATGGCGGCCTCCAACCGTGGCGCGCGAAGGCGCCCCCCTCTTCATGCTGAGTCTGCGGTACGCCACTGACAATCGGGGGAGCGGCCGCCCGGCCTGTGGACGGAACGGGTGCCCGCCGCGACCTTGCTCGCGCGCACGAATTACAGTGAGGCCATGGCCCGACCGCGTCGCATAGTGCTCATCAGGCACGGAGAGTCCCAGGGCAATGCCGACGACACGATCTACGAGCGGGTGCCCGACCACGCGCTGACCCTCACCTCCAGGGGCGAGGAGCAGGCCCGCGCGGCCGGCCGGGAGCTGCGCGAGCTGTTCGGCGAGGAGCGGGTGCAGGCCTTCGTCTCGCCATATCGCCGGACGCATCAGACCTTCCACCTGCTCGGCCTCGACCCGTGCCGTACCCGGGCCAAGGAGGAGCCCCGGCTGCGCGAGCAGGACTGGGGGAACTACCAGGACGCCGAGGACGTGCAGCGGCAGCGCAAGGCCAGGGACGCCTACGGCCACTTCTTCTACCGCTTCGCCCAGGGCGAGTCCGGGGCGGACGTCTACGACCGTGTCGGGTCCTTCCTGGAGACGCTCTACCGCGCCTTCGACAAGCCCGAGTTCCCGCCCAACGTCCTGCTGGTCACCCACGGGCTCACCATGCGGCTGTTCTGCATGCGGTGGTTCCACTGGACCGTCGACGAGTTCGAGTGCCTGTCGAATCCCGACAACGGCGAGACGCGGACGCTGCTGGCCGAGCCCGACGGCCGGTACCGGCTCGACCGGCCCTTCTCCCGCTGGCGGACCACCGACTCCGACCTGGCGCGATATCACGGGTGAGATTGCGCACAGGACGATTGACCCGGGTGGCACCGGATGTCAGAGTTCTCCCGCCATGACCGCTGACCCGCATGACCTCCCACGCCGCCGCGCACTGTCCAGCCTGCGCGGTCTCGCCCTGGGCGACGCCCTCGGCTCCCAGTTCTTCGTACCGGCCCACTACCCGGCACTGCAGGGCCGCACGCTGCCGCCCGGGACCTGGCAGTGGACGGACGACACCGAGATGGCGTGCTCGGTCCTCGCGGTCCTGGACTCGCACGGCGCGATCGACCAGGACGCCCTGGCCGCCTCCTTCGCGGCGCACCACGACTTCGACCGCGGCTACGGTCCCGGCGTCAACCGGATGCTGCGGCTGATCCGGCAGGAGGGCGCCGACTGGCGCACCCTCGCGGCCGAGATGTTCAACGGCCAGGGTTCCTGGGGCAACGGCGCCGCCATGCGCGTGGCCCCTCTCGGCGCCTGGTACGCGGGAGAGCCGGAGAAGGCCGCCGAGCAGGCGGAACTGTCGGCGTACACCACCCACCAGCACCGCGAGGCCGTCGTCGGCGCGATGGCCGTCGCGGCCGCCGCCGCGCTCGCCGCGGACCCGGCCGGCCCCGGCGCCCCCGCGGACCTCATCACCCGCGTCGTGGCGCTGCTGCCGCGCAGCGCCGTGCACGCCGGACTGCGCCGCGCCGTCGACATGCTCGACTACGACGACGTCGCCACCGTCGCGGCCGTGCTCGGCAACGGCCGGCGCACCAGCGCCCACGACACCGTCCCCTTCGCCCTGTGGTCCGCCGCACGGGGCCTCGGAGACTACGAGGGCGCCTTCTGGACCACCGCGCGCGCCGGCGGCGACGTGGACACCACCTGCGCCATCGTCGGCGGGATCATCGCCGCCGGACCCGGCGGCGAGCCTCCGCGCGCGTGGCAGGAGCGCTGCGAGGCCCTGCCGCAGTGGCTGCCCGCGGACTGAGCCGCGTCCACCGATTGAGCCGCGCCCGTCGACCGGGCCGCCTTCGGCCGGTCCCGCCCACGCGGCTCCCAACCCCCTGCATTGTCACGGGCCTGTCACAGACTGGGTCGTGCGGCCCGCACCACGTTCGCGCGGCCGGTCGGCACGCCTAGCCTGTCGGCCACGCCGTCCGGCTGATCTTCGCCGGACGCGCAGTCGAGCACCGGTCCCGCGCGCAGCCCCCGGCCGCCGTGTGACCGGCGGGGAGGGGTTCTCATGTCCGACACGCCGTCCGACGCCGCACCGGCGGCGCAGGCGCCCGCACAGGCACATCCACAGGCACCGCCGCACAAGCACGGTCCCCCCGTCCACCCGGCGCCGCCGCACGCGCGCATCTGGACGCCGCCGCCCCCGCCCCCGCCCCCGGAGTGGGTGACCGCGAGCCGGCCGCGGGCCCCACGCGCCGTGCGCCCCGCCGTGCTGTGGACGGCGCTGCTCACCGGAGTGCTGACCGCCGCCCTGCTGCGCGGCGGCCTGGGGATCAACCTGCTGCTGGTCACCGTTCCCGCGGCGGTCGCGGCCGCGGTCGCCGCCCTCGACCACGGCCGGCGGCTCAGGCCCTGGTCGGCGGTCTGGGCCGTGGCCGGCTTGACGCTGCTGCTGATCCCGGCCCTGCGGGACGCGTGGTGGCCGTCGTTCCTCGCCGTCGTCGCCGCCGCCTTCCTGGGCTCGCTGGCCCTGCACGGCGGCCGGCGCTGGCCGGGCGTGCTGCTCGGCGGCGCGGGGCTGTGGTTCGCTCCGGTGCCCGCGATCGGCTGGGCCCTGCGCGGGCTGCGCGAGCGGGCCGGCCGCGACCGGAGCCGGCTGCTGCCGATGCTGAAGACCGCCGGCGTGACCGTCGTGCTGCTCGTCGTCTTCGGCGCGCTCTTCGCGGGGGCCGATGCGGCGTTCGCCGACCTGCTCGGCGACCTCACGCCCGACGTGACGGTCACCGACGCACCGCTGCGCATCCTGCTCCTCGTCGTCGGCACGCTGTTCGCGCTCTGCGCCGCGTGGACCGCCGCGGCGCCGCGCCGCTGGGACCGCATCGAGGTGAAGCCGGGACGCGCCCGCCGGCGCGCCGAGTGGGCGCTGCCGCTGATCGTCCTCGCCGCGCTGTTCGCCGCCTTCAACGCCGTCCAGCTGGCGGTGCTGTTCGGCGGCTACGAGAAGGTGCTCGCCAAGACCGGCCTGACCTACGCGGAGTACGCGCGGCAGGGCTTCTGGCAGCTGCTCGTCGTCACCCTGCTCACCGTGGTGGTGATCGGCCTCGCCCAGCGCTGGGCGCCGCGCGGCACCGACCGCGACCGTGTGCTCGTGCGTTCCGTCCTCGGCACGATCTGCGTGCTGACCCTGGTCGTGGTCGCCTCCGCGCTGCGCCGCATGGACCTGTACGTCGACGCGTACGGGCTGACCCGGCTGCGGATCTCGGTGGCGGGCGTGGAGCTGTGGCTCGGTCTGCTGATCGTCCTGGTCATGGCGGCCGGGGTGTTCGGCGCGCGGTGGCTGCCGCGCGCCGTTGCGGTGAGCGCCGCGGCGTCCGTCCTCGCCTTCGGGCTGGTGTCGCCCGACGCGCTCATCGCCGACCAGCAGGTGAGCCGTTTCCAGAACACCGGCAAGATCGACCTGGCGTACCTGCGGAACCTGTCCGCGGACGCCGTCCCGGAGCTGGACCGGCTGCCGGAGCCGCAGCGCTCCTGCGCCCTGGAGAAGATCGTGGAGCACCTCTACGAGGACGGCACCGAGGCCTGGTACACCACCAGCCTGGGCGAGGTCCGGGCGAGGTCGCGGCTCGACGGGAATCCGCCGCGGAGCGACCGGCCGTGCGAAGCGGCGGGGCTGCAGGGCTTCTACGACGAGTGGCGCGACCCCGCGTACCCGTGACACGGGCGTCGTGTGCCGCCGCCCCGGCCTCCCCTCGGGCCGGGCGGCGGCGGCGGCGTCAGGCCCCGGGCATACCCGCACCGCCGCTGAGCGCCTCCAGGTCGCTCCTGCGGACCCGGATCACGAACACCGCCGTGACCAGGGCGAGTGCGACCAGCCCCACGGCCGCGTAGAAGGCGGTCGAGATGCCGTGTGCCAGCACCTCGTGGCCCCACGGCGGCGGCAGTTCGTGCGTCCGCCGGAAGACGGCCTGCTGCTCGGGTGTGGCGTGCGCGAGGAAGTCCGGGAGGAGACCGGTGGCCTTGTCGCGGCTCGCGGTGCCGAACACCGTCACCAGGATGGACAGCCCGAGGGAGCCGCCCACCTGCTGCATCGCGTTGAGCAGGCCGGAGGCGGCCCCCGCCTCGTGCTGGGCGACGCCGGAGACGGCCGTCAGGGTCAGCGTGACGAAGTTCAGGCCCATGCCGAAGCCGAAGAGCAGCATCGGGCCGAGGACGCCGCCCACGTAGCTGCTGCCGGGGTCGATCAGGGTCAGCCACGCCATCCCCGAACCGGTCAGCGTCGAGCCGGCGACGAGGAACGGCTTCGGCCCCAGCACCGGCAGGAAGCGGGTCGACAGCCCGGCCCCGGTCACGATCGCCGCGGTGACCGGCAGGAAGGCGAAGCCCGCCGCGATGGGGCTGTAGCCGAGCACGTTCTGCACGAAGATGACGATGAAGAAGAACATGCCGAACATCGCCGCGGCCAGGCTCAGCATCATCAGGTAGGTGCCCGAGCGATTGCGGTCGGCGAACATCCGCAGTGGGGTGATCGGCTCCCGGGCGCGCCGCTCGATCACCACGAAGGCGCAGAGCAGCACGACCGCGGCGGCGAACGAGGACAGGGTCAGGGCGTCCTGCCACCCCGAGTGGGCGGCGCGGATGAAGCCGTAGACGAGAGAGGCCATGCCGAGCGTGGAGGTCACCGCTCCGGCGACGTCGAACCGCCCCGGGTGCCGCTGGGACTCGCCGATGAAGCGCGGGGCCAGGAAGGCGATCAGCAGGCCGATCGGCACGTTGACGAAGAACACCCAGCGCCAGTCGAGCCAGTCGGTGAGCATGCCGCCCGCCAGCAGGCCCACGGCGCCGCCGCCCGCGGAGACCGCGGCGAACACTCCGAAGGCCCGGTTGCGTTCCGGGCCCTCGGGGAAGTTGGTGGTGATCAGCGCGAGCGAGGTCGGCGAGGCTATCGCGCCGCCGACTCCCTGCAGGGAGCGCGCGGCGAGCAATTGCCACGGCTCCTGGGCGAAGCCTCCGAGGAGGGAGGCGAGGGAGAACAGCAGGATGCCGAAGACGAACACCCTGCGCCGTCCCAGGATGTCGCCCGCGCGCCCGCCGAGCAGCAGCAGGCCGCCGAAGGTGAGCGTGTAGGCGTTGAGCACCCAGGACAGGTCGGTGGTGGAGAAGGAGAGCGCGTCCTGGATGTGCGGGAGCGCGATGTTCACAATGGTGGCGTCCAGCACGACCATGAGCTGGCAGGCCGCGATCACCGCGAGTGCGATGCCCGGCCTGCCGTCACGTCGCGCGGCTCCGGGCTTTCGTGGTGAGGTGAGTTGCCCAGTCGTCACGAGGTCCCCCAGTCGGTGACTTAGTGAACGGTCGCGTTCACTGTTTACGACACTAGGGTGATGGTTGTAGTGAACGCAAGCGTTCACTAGAGAGTGAATGAGAAGGTGGCATGGCCATGTCGCAGGGAGCGGCGACCCGTCGTCGCGGGCCCGTTCTGGAGCGGGCGATCCTCGGGGCCGCCCTGGAGCAGCTGAGCACGGTGGGCTGGCGAGGGCTGACCATGGAGGGCGTCGCCGCCGGCGCCCAGACCGGAAAGGCGGCCGTCTACCGCCGCTGGCCGTCCAAGCAGGCGCTCGTCGCGGACGCCCTGCAGACGGCCTTCCCCGAGGTGCCGGACGTCCCGGACCTAGGCGGCCTGCGGGAGGACCTGGTCTTCCTCGTGCTGCGGATGCGCGAGGCGATGTACTCGCGCGGTGGGCTCGCGCTGCGCTCGGTGATCGACGAGTGCGACCAGGAGGCGGCCCACTGCTTCGTGCGGCTGATCATGGAGGGGGTCGTCGAACCCACCAAGCAGCGCATCCTGGACGTGGTCCGGCGCGGCATCGAGCGCGGGGAGGTGCGGCCCGACGCCACCGGCGACATCGTCGCCGACGTCGTGCCCGCGCTGATGATGTACCGGTCGAAGATCGGCGGCCGGGAGATCACCGAGGAGGACCTGATCGAGGTCGTCGACCAGGTGATGCTGCCCCTGCTGCGCCCCTGACGGGGTCGCCGGGCGGCGCGGGTGCCCTGTGGACGCGGCCCCGGCACGACCCCTTGCGCGACCCCCTTGCACGGCCCCGGCGCGACTCCCGCACGCGCTGTGCGGACCTGCTCCGGGGCGGCCCAACACGAGAGCGTAGGCTAAGCCTTGCCATGGTCCACGAACCCCCCACGCACACCGTCGAGCGCTCGCTGCGCGCGACCCTCGGCGTCAAGGTCGTCGCGGGCGTCGACGAGGTCGGACGGGGCGCCTGGGCCGGGCCCGTCACGGTGTGCGCCGCCGTCACCGGGCTGCGACGGGCTCCCGACGGCCTCACCGACTCCAAGCTGCTCACCGTCAGGCGGCGTACCGAACTCGCGGGTGTGCTCACCGGATGGGTGAACTCCTTCGCGCTCGGCCATGCCTCTCCGGAGGAGATCGACGAGGTGGGGATGACCGCCGCGCTGCGGCTCGCCGCCACGCGCGCCCTGGACGCCCTGCCGGTGCGGCCGGACGCGGTGATACTCGACGGGAAGCACGACTACCTCGGTGGCCCCTGGCGTGTGCGCACGGTCATCAAGGGCGACCGTTCGTGCGTGGCCGTGGCGGCCGCGTCCGTGATCGCCAAGGTGCGGCGGGACGCGATGATGGCGGAACTGGGCGTCGACTATGCTCCGTTCGGTTTCGAGGCCAATGCCGGGTACCCTTCGCCGGTGCACCGGGCGGCACTGGAGGAGCTGGGGCCCACCCCCCTCCACCGGCTGTCCTGGGCATACCTCGATACCCTGCCGCGTTGGCAGCATTTGAAGAAGGTCCGGGAGACCGTGGAGGCGGGGGATACGGGTGAGCAACTCGGGTTCGACTTCTGAGCCGAGTTGTGACCTACCCGCCGCTGCGTTGTTCCGGTGCATTTGATAGACATCAGCACATGCCTCTCACCCCCGAGGAGCCTCAGATTCACGAGAGTGTCCCGGGTCCCCGCGTAGCCCCGGCCGCCGGCCGGCCCGCGCCGACCCCCCGCCCCGTACCGGGCTCCGGCCCCCGTCCCGCGCCTCCGCGTCCCGCGCCGCCGCGTGGCGCCCCGGCGGCGAACGCCCGGCCCGGCCGTCCCGGTCCGGCCCGCGGGTCCGTCGTACCCCCGCAGCAGCGCTCGCCGAGGGACTCCGAGGCCGTCGCCTCCGTCTCCGCCGACCCGTCGGCGCAGATCCAGCTCATCCCCGCTTCGGTGGAAGGCGCCCTCGACGCCGCCGACGAGGCCGTCGACCTGCTGCTGGACAGCGGGCGCGCTCCGGGTGAGGTGCTGGTGCTCACCACCGGTGAGGAGCACCCCTGGGCGGCCCACGAGCTGAGCTTCGGCGAGGCGTCCTACTGGGCCCAGCACGACGCCGGCGACGACGTGTTCTACGCCGCCCACGACGCCGAGCGCGCCAAGGGCCGGCCCGTCGTGGTCGTGGCCGTCAACGGCGGCTCCGACGAGACCGTGGCGCATGTCCTGCCCTCCGCGATGGCGCGGGCCGGAATGCTGCTGGTCGTCTGCGGCGACCCCGGGCGGATCAACGCGCTGCTCGGCGTCAACGTCTGATCAGCGCGCCGCCGCGCGGCGCAGGGGCGGCGTCCCGCTGGGACGCAGGCTCGCTGCGCCGCGGCTCGTGGCCGCCGACCAGGAGGCCGCGTTCGGGGTCCGTCCGGTACGGTCCTCGCCCTGGACCCGCCAGCCGTCGTCGGTCACGGTGATGTACGAGCCGGGGCGCAGCCCGTACAGCGAGCAGGCGTCGCGCAGCCCCCACATCCAGGCACCGTCCACCTCGGTCCAGCCTGCTCCGCCGTCGCGGCAGACGAGCAGGACCGCGGTGCGCACCGGCCTGCGCCGCCGCAGGTCGTCCGCGGTGATCCGGCGCAGGTGGACGAGGATCGCGTTGCGCCGCTCCCAGCCGTCGGTGACGTGGGGGCGCTGCGCGAAGGACGCGCTGGCCGTCAGCCGTTCGTCGGGGGAGTAGACGGCGACCACGGCGGTGCCCGGCGCCGGGAGATGCCGTGTGTGGAGGTCGGTGACCACCTCGCGCGGATTGATCAGCAGGGGGATGTCCGCGGCGGTCCATTCGGCGGGCTCGAGGGTGCGATGGCGTCCGGCACGGCGGGAGGAATTCACGGAAGCGGTTTCCGGAGCGAAGCCGATGGCCACGGTCCTCCCTTCGGGTATGCGTCCGCGACCGGGCGTGCGCGGGCATGCCGGTCGTGGGGCTCCAAGAGCCGATGCGGGGATCCAAACTCAATTGTTCCTGTCGCACACGCGGGCGGCAACGGTCATTTTGTCGACCTGTCTGTTATCTGACCCTCCGCCGCTTAGATCCCTTCTCTGTCTCACATGGTGACTACCGGTCAGCCCTGCAGGGCCAGGACCAGCGGAAACACCGCCGTAACTCCGGCTCGGCGCAACAGCCGTGCGGCGACGGCCACGGTCCACCCCGTTTCGGTGAAGTCGTCGACCAGCAGGACCGGGCCCGCGGCCGCGGCAAGCGCGTCGGAGAGGGCGGGCGGAAGGGCGAACGCCCCGTGCAGCGCCCGCAGTCGCTGTGCGCTGTTGCTGCGCGGCACCCGGGAGGGCTCCAGCTCACCGCTGTGCGCCACCTCGCCGAGAAGCGGCATGCGGCCGATCTCGGCGATGCGCGCGCCGAGCGAGGCGATGAGCTGCGGCCGGGTGTGCGAGGCGACGGTGACGACGCCGACGGGTCGCTGCGGGGCGTCGGGTTCACCGCTCGCCCAGCCGCCCGGGCCCTTCGCCCAGTCCGCCAGCACCTGCACCACGGCCTGCGCCACGTCGTCCGGAACGGGCCCGTCCTTCGCGTTCTCGGCGAACAGCGGGCGCAGGCGGTTGCCCCAGCCGATGTCGGACAGCCGCCCCAGGGCCCGGCCGGTGGCGGCCTGTTCGCCCGCCGGGATCTTCCCCTTCAGGTCGATGCCGATCGCGGGCAGGCCGGTCGGCCACATCCGGCGGGGCTCGACCTCCACCCCGGGGCGCCCGAGGGCGGCCCGCGCCGCCTCCAGGGCCTCGCGGGAGACCTCCGCGGCGAACCGGGGCCCGGCGCAGTTGTCGCAGCGCCCGCAGGGAGCGGCCTCCTCGTCGTCGAGCTGACGGCGCAGGTACTCCATGCGGCACATCGAGGTCGTGGCGTAGTCCCGCATCGCCTGCTGCTCGGCCTTGCGCTGCCGGTCGACCCACGCGTACCGCTCGGTGTCGTACGCCCAGGGCCGGCCCGTCGCAGTCCAGCCGCCGCGCACCCTGTGCACGGCGCCGTCCACGTCGAGCACCTTCAGCATGGTCTCCAGCCGGTTGCGACGCAGGTCCACCCGGGTCTCGAGTGCGGGGACGGACATCGGCCCCTCGGCGGCGGCCAGGGTCTCCAGGGTGCGCCGTACCTGTTCCTCACGGGGGAAGGCGAGCGAGGCGAAGTAGCGCCAGATCGCCTCGTCCTCGGGCCCCGGGAGCAGCAGCACCTCCGCGTGGTCGACACCGCGTCCGGCGCGGCCCACCTGCTGGTAGTAGGCGATGGGGGAGGAGGGGGAGCCCAGGTGCACCACGAAGCCCAGGTCCG
Organism: Streptomyces sp. NPDC058864; assembly: GCF_042742985.1. Classification (NCBI taxonomy): domain Bacteria; kingdom Bacillati; phylum Actinomycetota; class Actinomycetes; order Kitasatosporales; family Streptomycetaceae; genus Streptomyces; species Streptomyces sp. NPDC058864. Next base: position 121,816 of record NZ_JBHYMQ010000019.1, read on the forward strand.
GCTTGTCGAAGCCCATGCCCAGCGCCGAGGTGGCGACCAGCGCCTTGACCTCGTTGTTCAGCAGCGCGGCCTCGGCGGCCCGGCGGTCGGCGTCCTCGGTGCGCCCCGAGTAGGCGGCGACCCGGTGACCGCGCTGCCGGAGGAATGCGGTGACCTCCTCCGCGGCCGCCACCGTCAGGGTGTAGACGATGCCGGAGCCCGGGAGGTCGCCGATGTGGTCGGCGAGCCAGGCGAGCCGGTGCGCGGCGTCGGGCATGCGCAGCACTCCGAGCGACAGGCTCTCGCGCTCCAGCGGCCCGCGCAGCACCAGGGCGCCCTCGTGGTCGCCGGTCCCCAACTGCTCGGCGACGTCGGCCGTCACGCGCGCGTTGGCGGTGGCGGTCGTGGCCAGCACCGGCACACCCGGTGTGAGGTCGGCGAGCATCGTCCGCAACCGGCGGTAGTCGGGCCGGAAGTCGTGGCCCCAGTCGGAGATGCAGTGGGCCTCGTCGACCACGAGCAACCCCGTGGTGGAGGCCAGCTTGGGCAGGACCTGGTCCCGGAAGTCGGGGTTGTTGAGCCGTTCCGGGCTCACCAGCAGGACGTCGACCTCCCCCGAGGCGACCTCGGCCTGCACCGTGTCCCATTCCTCGGGGTTGGCCGAGTTGATCGTGCGGGCGCGGATGCCGGCGCGGTCGGCGGCGTCGATCTGGTTCCGCATCAGCGCCAGCAGCGGGGAGACGATCACCGTGGGACCGCTGCCCCGCTCGCGCAGCAGCGCGGTGGCCACGAAGTACACCGCCGACTTGCCCCAGCCCGTGCGCTGCACCACCAGGGCCCGGCGGCCGTGCGCGACCAGCGCCTCGACGGCGAGCCACTGGTCCTCGCGCAGGCGGGCGGTGCCCGTCGGGTCCCCGACGAGCCGGCTGAGGATCGTGTCGGCGGCGGTGCGCAGTGCGGTGGTCATGCCCCCATGCAACCCGATGGGACCGACACCGCGCCAACCGCGCGGAAGCGACCTGTGGACAACTCGCCTCCGATAATTGTGATGATATGCGTGAGTTATCCACAGGTTTTGGAGGGGTCTGGCGGAGATCGGCGGCGTACGGGACCTTCGGATCATGACTCAGCACACCGAATCCCCCCGTCCCTCGGACGACCCGAAGGTCACGCTGCGCAGCCCGGCCGAACTCGCCGCGGCGCTTCCCTACCTGTGCGGTTTCCACCCCGACGACAGCATTCTGATGATCGCCCTGCACGGCGAGCGCGGCCGCTTCGGCGGCAGGGCCCGGCTCGGCATCCCCCGGGACGCCGTCGAGTGGCCCGGCGCCGCCCAGCAGTTGGCGGAGTGCCTGGTGAACGGCAGCGAGCAGCGCGGCGCACGGCCGGACGCGATCGTGCTCTTCCTCGTCCAGGAACCCGCTCCCGGCGAGGACCCCCACCAGGTCATGGAACGGCTGCGCCCGCTGGCGCAGCGGCTGCGGGTCGCCTGCGGCACCCTCGACGTCCCCGTGGTCGAGGCGCTGTGCGTCTCCTCCGGCCGCTGGTGGTCCTACTGCTGCCCGGATTCGGAGCGGTTCCCGCGCGAGGGCATCGGGATCACGCACTCCGGCGATTCCGTGATGGCCGCGGCGGCCGCTTACGCGGGCCTGCGCATCAACGGCTCCCTCAAGGAGATGGAGGAGCGCCTCACCCCGCCGCCGCCCGGCGCACCGGCGTCCGCGGCCCGTGCCGACGCCCTGGACGCGGCGGCCGCCGCCCTCGTCCCGCGCATGCTGGAGAGGGACGACTCCGACGAGGTACGGCGCACCACTCTGCGCCTGCTGCGGGAGGCGCTCGAGCGTTTCCGGGCCACCACACCCGTGGGGGACGGGCCGGAGGCCGACAGCGACGACGACGCGCTGCTGGACGACGACGAGGCCGCCTCGATGATCCTCGGGCTGCAGGACCGCGCCACCCGCGACGAGGCAGCCGAGTGGATGGACCCGCCGCACACCGACCCGGCGGTGCGCCTGTGGCGGGCCCTCGCCCGGCGCTGCGTCGAGCCGTACCACGAGCACGCCGCCGCGCCCCTGACCCTCGCCGGCTGGGTGGCGTGGTCCGCCGGGGACGAGGCGACGGCCCGCGTGGCCTTCGGCCGCGCCCTGAACCTCGCCCCGGACTACACCTTCGCCCGGCTGCTCCACGCCGCCGTCAACAACGGCCTCTCGCCGGAGCCGCTGCGCCGCTACCTGCGTCGGCAGAGCATCGCCCGGGCCCGCCGGGCAGCGCTGCTCACAGCTCGCCGCGGACCAGCCGGATCAGCCGGTCGAGGACCAGGCCGCCGCTCACCCGGAGCCCGTCGTGCTCGTACTCGTCGGTGACCCAGGTGCGCAGGCCGCGGACGGAGCGCGCGGTGGCGAGCGAGTCGGCCGTGTCCACGTACATGTCGTCGTGGTAGACGGCCGCCGCCACCGGCACCTCGTTGCGCGCCAGCCGGTCCGGGTCGTACAGGTCGGGCCACTCCTCGTGCTGCGCCAGGTGGTGAGCCGTCTCGCGCAGCGGCGTCAGCGCGGGGTCGGTGGCGAACATCCAGGGGTAGATCATCTCGCCGGTGAGAAGCACCGGCGCGTCGTCCGCCAGCGGCTTGTCGACATCGAACTGCGGGAACTCGGCCCGGACCGACTCGGCCGCCCAGCCGATAGCCCTCGGCGAGACCGAACGCTGGCCGTAGATCGACTCGTGGATCACGGCGTAGAGCGGATTGCCCGCGAACGACAGATGGCCCTGGACCTCGGCGAGGAAGGAGTCCGAGAGCTGCAGGCCGGACCCCCCGGTCACGAAGGCGTCCTCGAGCAGGTAGTGCAGGGTGTGCGAGCCGGTGCCCGTGCCGAGCAGCATCCCGGTGGCCTGGAAGGCCTCCGCGGTCAGCAGACCGCCGTCCGGGAGCCTGACCTCGCGCTCGCGCAGGTGCCGTACGACCGAGCGGACCGTCTCGACGTCCTCCGGGTAACGCGCGTAGTGCGCGGCGTTCTTCCGCTCCACACGGGGATAGGCGGCCCGGTAGACGTCCTCGGCCGTGCTGCGCAGGCCGGCGAGGCCGCCGGTCACGAACGCCTCGCGGATGCCCTCGGGGGCGAAGGACAGGTAGGTGAGCGTGCAGAACCCGCCGTAGCTCTGGCCGAGCAGGCTCCACCGGCCGTCCTCACCGAGCAACTCCCGGCGGATGAACTCGCAGTCGCGGACGATCGAGTCGGCCCGGAAGTGCTCCAGGTAGCGGGCCTGTGCCGAGGCGTCCCCGCGCAGCGGCAGGGTCTGCCGGTTCGCCGGGGTGGAACGGCCGGTGCCCCGCTGGTCGAGCAGCAGAACCCGGTAGTCGTCCAGGGCGCGGGTGAGCCAGCCGTCGCGGCCCAGTGGCCGCGGCGACCGGCCGCCCGGCCCGCCCTGGAGGAACAGCAGCCAGGGCAGCGGATCTCGTTCCTTCCCGGCTGCCACGACCTCCCGTGCGTACACCTCGATCCGTTCACCGCCCGGGTCCGCGTGGTCGAGCGGCACCTGGAAGGTGTGGTCGGTGATGACGGTTCCCGGCTGGCGGTAGACGGCCATGGCTCTCTTTCCGGTGATACGGACGGCTTCCCGATCAGGAACGGTAGACGGCGCGTGACCCGAGTGCCCACACGGCCGTTCTCGTGGGTAGTGGCGGCAGCGCCCGAGCGACCGATCCGACGTGGAGGTGGCATGAGCCCGCAGCCGGTCAACCGGCCGCCCCGGCAGGACCGGGGGCCGCAGCCGGTGCACGACGCCGTGATGTGCGTCGCGGCCCCGGCCCTCGCGGTCTCACCGGAGCACGGACAACTGGACGGAAGCGGCCTCGGCGGCTTCTACCAGGGCGGCCGCCGGGTACTGGCCCGCTGCGAGCTGCGGGTCGCGGGGGTGCCCCCGGTCCCCGTGCAGGGCGGGCTCGTCACGGCCGGGCGGGCGCGGTTCACCTCCGTCGCCCGCGTTCCCGGTGACACGGCGCCCGACCCGGCCCTCACAGTCGAAAGGCTCCGGACGGCCGGGGGCACCGAGCGCGTCACCGTCCACAACACCGGATCGCGCGCCCTGCGCATCCCGTTCGAGGTGGCCCTGGCGACCGACCTCGCCGAACTGGCGGCCATCGCGGCCGGATCCTCCGGGCCGGAGCTGCAGCCCAGCGTGTGCGACGGGGGGCTGCAGTGGTCGGCGGAAGGCCTGCGGGCCCGGGTCACCGCCGTGCCGGCGCCCGAGAGCGCCATGGCCTCCGCCGGGCTGCTGTGCTGGGAGTTGGCGCTGCCGGCCGGGGCGTCCCGCACGATCGAACTGCGCGCGACACTTGAGCCGGCCGTGGCCGGTGTGAACGGCGGATCCGCGCCGGCGGTCCCCGTGCCCTGGTCGGCCCCGGAGATCCGCGGCGGCGACGGCCGGGCGGACATGCTGCTGCGCGCGGCCCTCGACGACCTGCGGGCGCTGCTGCTGCGCGACTCCGGGCACCCCTTGGACGTCCATGTGGCGGCCGGCGCCCCGTGGCGGCTCGGGCCCGCCCCGGCCGACGCCCTGTGGGCGGCCCGCATGCTGCTGCCGCTGGGCACCCGCCTGGCGGCCGGCACCCTGCGGGCGTTCGCCCGCCGTCAGGACCCGGAGACCGGCGGGCTGCCGGGCCCACTGCGCCATGCCGGGCCGCATCTGCCGCCCACCTGCTCCGGAGTGGAGGCCGGGCTGCTCTTCGTCACGCTGCTCGCCGAGGCACGCCGGTGGGGACTCCCGGAGCGGGAGACCGAACAACTGCTGCCGGCCGTCGAGCGCAGCCTGTGGTGGCTGCGGTCCGTCGCGGGCGAGGGGGGATACGTCCCCGACCCCGTGCCGGGCGGCCCCCTGCGCTGTGACGTGCAGGCCCACGCCCACCGGGCCATGCTGCACGGCGCCGACCTGCTGCAGGCCCACGGACGCCCGGGCGCGGAGGAGTGGCGGGAGCGGGCCGAGGCACTGCGCCGCAGGTTCCGGGAGGACTTCTGGCTGGACGACCCCGCCGGCGGGAGCCCGGCCGCCGCGCTCACCCCGGACGGAAGACCCGTGCCCCACCTGGGTTCGGCCGCCGCCCACCTGCTCGACACCGGTCTGCTGGGCGGCTGCGAACTCGCCCCCGGCCTGCTGGACAAGGTGCAGACGGAACAGCTCGCCCGCCTCCTCGCGGCACCGGAGCTCGACTCGGGATGGGGGCTGCGGACCCTGTCCGCCAAGGCCCCCGGTTACAACCCCTTCGGCCACCGCGGCGGAGCGGTACGGGTCCACGAGACGGCCGTCGCGGTCGCCGGGCTGTCGGCGGCCGGCCACGAGCGCGAGGCCGCGGCGCTGCTGCTGGGCGTGCTGGACGCGGCCGGTGCGTTCGGGCACCGGCTGCCCGAGATGTACGCGGGGGAACAGCGGGACGACTCCCGCCGTCCCGCCCCGCACCCGACGGCCTCGCGGCCCGCCGCGGTGGCCGCCGCGGGCGCCGTCCACATGCTGATGGCCCTCGCCGGCATCCGCCCCGATGCCCCCGAACGCATGGTGGTCGTACGGCCGCCGGCCGCTGCCCCGCTCGGCGACCTCGCCCTCGCCGGGCTGCGGGTGGCCGAGGAGCCCTTCGCGCTGCGGATCGGCCCGTCCGGCACGGCCGTGATCGAGGAGGCGGCTCCCGGACTCCAGCTCGGTGCCTGAATCCCCGGGCGCCGGCAGGCGCCGGGCCGCCGCCCTGACGTCGAACAACAGGCCGAGACCGAGTCGCGTCATCCCGTCAACCTGCTGTTTATCGTCAGGCAGACGACTATGATCGCGGGCATGGCGCCCTACGACCCGTCAGCTTTCCCGCCCTTCGCCGTCACTGTCGATCTCGTCGTGCTCACAGTGCGCAGCCACGCCCTGTGCGCCCTCGCGGTCCGCCGCGGTGAACCGCCCTACCAGGGCCGGTGGGCGCTGCCCGGCGGCTTCGTACGCGGCGACGAGGACCTCTCCGGGGCGGCCGCCCGCGAACTGGAGGAGGAGACCGGGCTGCGCGCGGGCAGCGGGGTCCACCTCGAGCAGCTGGCCACCTACGGCGACCCCAAGCGCGACCCGCGCATGCGCGTGGTGAGCGTCGCCCACCTCGTGCTCGCCCCGGACCTGCCCGCGCCCCGTGCCGGGGGCGACGCCCGCAGCGCCCGCTGGGCCCCGGTCGAGGAGTTGCTGCGCAACGGCGAGGAGGGCGCCCTCGCCTTCGACCACACGCGCATCCTGGCCGACGGCGTGGAGCGCGCCCGTTCCAAACTCGAGTACTCGGCGCTGGCCACCGCCTTCTGCCCGCCCGAGTTCACCGTCGGCGAGCTGCGCCGGGTCTACGAGGCGGTGTGGGGCGTCGCCCTCGACCCGCGCAACTTCCACCGCAAGGTGACGGGGACGGTCGGCTTCCTCGTCCCCACCGGCGGCACGACGACCCGTCAGGGCGGCCGTCCCGCACAGCTGTTCCGTGCGGGCGGTGCAACCATCCTGAATCCACCCATGTTGCGACCAGAGGTGTAAATTCCGGGCCATTTGCGCGTTATGGTGCAATGGTGATCCAGGCCATCGGATTGACCAGTGCGTCCCGGGGCGACGAGCCCCCTGCCGTCGACGACCTCACCTTCGACGCCCGCCCCGGCGAGATCACCGTCCTGCTCGGCGACAGCGGCGCAGGCAAGTCCACCGTCCTGCGGCTGATGCTGGAACTCGAACCGGGCCGCGGCATCACGCTGTTCGGCGGGCGCCCCCTGCACCGCCACACCCATCCGGCGAACGCGGTGGGCGTGCTCCTCGGCGACGTCCCCGGTCACCCCTCCCGGACCGCGCGCGGCCACCTGCGCATGCTCGCCGCCGCGGCCGGGGCCCCGGCCGAACGCGCCGACCAGGTCCTGGAGATCGTGGGCCTGCGCGAGACGGCCGGACGCCGTCTGTCGACCTTCTCCCTCGGCATGGACCGGCGCCTGGGCGTTGCCGCGGCCCTGCTCGGCGACCCGCCCGCGCTGGTCCTGGACGACCCCGCCCAAGGGCTCTCCCCGCACGACACCGCCTGGTTGTACGGTCTGCTCAAGGCGTACGCGGCGCGCGGCGGCGCCGTCGTGGTCACCTCCACCGACCCCAAGGCGGCAGGCCGGCTCGGCGATCGCGTCGTCACCGTGGACAAGGGCCGGCTCGTCGCCGACCAGTCCGCCCACGAGTTCGGCCGCCGGCGGCTGCGCCCGTACGTGGCCGTCCAGTCGCCGCAGGCCGAACGCCTGGGTCTGCTGCTGACCGGCGACGGGACCGAGATCACCCACGAGAGCGGCAGCCGCATCCGCGTGCACGGCCGGACCACCGCCCAGGTCGGTGAAGCCGCCTTCCGGAACGGGATCCTCCTGCACCGCCTCGCGGACGAGGTCGCCGACACCGGCGTTCCCGAGGCTCCCCAAGCCGCCCGGCCCGCCGCGCCCCTGGCGGTCGCCCGTGCCGCCGTGCCGCCCGCCGGTCCCGCCCGGCCCGTGCGCTACGAACTGCGCCGCCTGACGGGCGTCCGCGGCCCCTGGCTGATCGCGCTGGCCTCCGTCCTGGTCTCGGGCCTGGCGACCCTGGCGCTGCTGCGCACGGGGCACCACACCTTCTCCCTGCGCCTGCTGACCGGCTGGTCGCACTCCCTGCCCCTGCCACCCACCGCGTTGGGCGGCGGGCTCCTTGGCGCGCTCGCCTACGGCCAGGAGTTCCGCTACCCCGCGCTGGCCCCCGCGCACGCGCCCGTACCCCGTCAACTCCGGCTGCTGCTGGTCAAACTCGTCGTCAACGGGTCCGCGACGGTGCTGGTGGCCCTCCTGGGAGCCGCCCTCGGCCTCGTCGTGATGCGTCTCGAGCCGGGGGCGGGCGCTCCGCCCGCGCCGTTCGCGCTGGCCTCCACCACGGCGGCCTCGGCGGCCCTCGCGCTCGTCTGCTGCTGGGCCGGGGTGCTCGCGGCCGGGGTGTTCCGCACCACGGCGCTCGGGATGGCCGGTGTCCTGGCGGTTCCGCTGCTGGTGGCCCCGGTGGTGCGGCGGGCGGCGTCCGCCCCGGCGATCGACGTGGCCCGCCTGGCGACCCAACCGGTCCGCTATTCCTTCGTTTTGTCGCTCTTCGCTCTCTTGTGTGCCTATGTGGCAACGGTCTTGCGCCGGAGAAACCCCATTTCCTTCCGATAAAGCGTCAATTATCAGGTGATGAGTGCTCACCCTTTCGTGTGCTTTTCAGGAAAGCCCTCAAGGCCTCCCGCGCCATCGCCGACAAATGATGCGTGAGTACCCTTGCGCACACCATGATGACCGCGGCCCGCCCCGCCGACCCGAGTCTCGGCGGCGGGGACACCGACCGCTATCCGTACGCCGACACCCCCGCCGGCCTCGACCGCCCGGGCGGCGTACCGTCCTGGGACGGCGGCGACGCCGACATGGGCCGGGTCGGCCGTCGCGCCGCCGGGAGCCGTGGCCGCGGGCTGCACGGCCAACTCGTCCAGCAACTCGGCCAGATGATCGTCTCCGGCGATCTCGGCGCCGACCGCCCGCTCGTCCCCGAGGAGATCGGCCAGCGATTCGAGGTCTCCCGCACCGTCGTCCGAGAGTCGCTGCGGGTGCTGGAGGCCAAGGGCCTCGTCAGCGCCCGGCCCAACGTCGGCACCCGGGTCCGCCCGGTCAGCGACTGGAACCTGCTCGACCCCGACATCATCGAATGGCGGGCCTTCGGTCCGCAGCGCGACGACCAGCGTCGCGAGCTGTTCGAACTGCGCTGGACGATCGAGCCCCTGGCCGCCCGCCTCGCGGCGGGTCACGGCCGCGAGGACGTCCAGCAGCGGCTCATGGACATGACCGACATCATGGCCCACGCGGTGGGACAGGGTGACGGCCTCACCTTCTCCCGGGCGGACGCCGAGTTCCACGGCCTGCTGCTGCAGGTCGCGGGCAACCGGATGCTGGAGCACCTGTCCGGCATCGTCACCTCCGCCCTGCAGGTCTCCGGCGGCCCCGTCACCGGCTGCGAGCGCCCCGGTGAACACTCGGTGGCCCTGCACACGCGGGTCGTCGAGGCGCTGGCCGCCTCCGACGGTGCCGAGGCGGAGACCGCGATGCGCCAGCTGCTCGCCGTCCACCCCGACGCGGGCCCCGGCGGTCCGGCGGACCACGTCGTGCCCGCCCCCCGCGAGCACTGACCGGCCCCGCACAGCACGAGACGGCACCGACTTCCGCCGCCGGCCCACGCCCTCCGGGCCCGGCGGCGGAGCCGTCCGCCGTGTTTGGCACCCCTGTCCGACCGGGCATGGTCGGGGCGTGCACGGGAAGTGTCCTGCTATCGACGCTTTGGCGCCGATCCGGGGTGTGACTCGGACCACGTAGGGCCGGGCGTAACGCTCTCGGCGGCAGCGCGATGAGCTTAGAGGTGGCGGCCGTGCGAGGAATATCCGCGACGAACATGACGCTGAGTTGCAGCGCGGTTCCCACCGTAGTCGTTTTCCATCGTTCCGAGAGGTTGTTCGTGTCGGCCAGCACATCCCGTACGCTCCCGCCGGAGATCGCCGAGTCCGAGTCTCTGATGGCGCTCATCGAGCGGGGTAAGGCTCAGGGTCAGATCGCCGGCGACGACGTGCGCCGAGCCTTCGAAGCGGACCAGATCCCGGCAACCCAGTGGAAGAACGTTCTGCGCAGCCTCAACCAGGTCCTCGACGAGGAGGGTGTGACGCTGATGGTGAGTGCCGCCGAGGCGCCCAAGCGCACCCGTAAGAGCGTCGCAGCCAAGAGCCCGGCGAAGCGTACTGCCACCAAGACCGTCGCCACCAAGGCCGCCCCGGTCAAGAAGACCGTCGCCGCCAAGGCCACCGCGGCCCCCGCCCCCACCGTGGCGGAGCCCGTGGGGGAGGCGGAGGACGAGGCCGTGGCACCCGCGAAGAAGGCCGTCGCCAAGAAGACTGCGGCGAAGAAGACCACCGCGACCGCCAAGAAGACCGCCGCCAAGAAGACCACCGCCACCAAGGCCAAGAAGGACGACGAACTCGCCGAGGGCGAGGAGCTCCTCGAGGACGTCGCCCCCGGCAAGGACGAGGACGGCCCCGCCGCCGAGACCGAGGCGGAGAGCTTTGTGCTGTCCGACGAGGACGAGGACGACGCGCCCGCTCAGCAGGTCGCCGCGGCCGGCGCCACCGCCGACCCGGTGAAGGACTACCTCAAGCAGATCGGCAAGGTCCCGCTGCTCAACGCAGAGCAGGAGGTGGAGCTCGCCAAGCGCATCGAGGCCGGTCTGTTCGCCGAGGACAAGCTGGCCCAGGCCGACAAGCTCGCCCCCAAGCTCAAGCGCGAGCTGGAGATCATCGCCGAGGACGGCCGCTGGGCCAAGAACCACCTCCTGGAGGCCAACCTCCGTCTGGTGGTCTCGCTGGCCAAGCGCTACACCGGCCGCGGCATGCTCTTCCTGGACCTGATCCAGGAGGGCAACCTCGGTCTGATCCGTGCCGTCGAGAAGTTCGACTACACCAAGGGCTTCAAGTTCTCGACGTACGCGACCTGGTGGATCCGCCAGGCGATCACCCGCGCGATGGCCGACCAGGCCCGCACCATCCGCATCCCGGTGCACATGGTCGAGGTCATCAACAAGCTGGCCCGCGTCCAGCGCCAGATGCTCCAGGACCTGGGCCGCGAGCCCACCCCGGAGGAGCTGGCCAAGGAACTCGACATGACCCCCGAGAAGGTCATCGAGGTCCAGAAGTACGGCCGCGAGCCCATCTCGCTGCACACCCCGCTCGGCGAGGACGGCGACAGCGAGTTCGGTGACCTCATCGAGGACTCCGAGGCGGTCGTGCCGGCCGACGCGGTCAGCTTCACGCTGCTGCAGGAGCAGCTGCACTCGGTGCTCGACACGCTCAGTGAGCGCGAGGCGGGCGTGGTCTCCATGCGCTTCGGCCTCACCGACGGCCAGCCGAAGACGCTGGACGAGATCGGCAAGGTGTACGGGGTCACCCGTGAGCGCATCCGCCAGATCGAGTCCAAGACCATGTCCAAGCTGCGGCACCCGTCGCGTTCCCAGGTGCTGCGCGACTACCTGGACTGATCGGGCAGGACGCCCCGACGGGCCCGCGGGCGCCACGGCCGGCGCGGGCCCC